>NZ_JBQPQY010000002.1:0-478846 GCF_052266655.1 Corynebacterium sp. A21 | reverse complement strand
CGAGTGCTACCAAATACCTGGTCGCAACAGGTCCGTACTCCCTGTAAGTTATTTCGGGCTCAGGATAGGTTTTTAGCTAATGTTTCATAAACGATCGGTCTTGTTGGAACCGTAAGTTACGCCTGCACCCGCCGCCCGCCGACGTATGCCAATCGAAATTTGCTACCAGCGATGAGTGACTGCAGTCGGAGGCCCGATCCTGTGTCAACGTTCGCAGTGAGCTTCCTCGCATATCCGCTCAGATCGGTCAACGGCGAACCCGATAGTGCAGGTGAAGCACTCGGTTGCCCTGAATCACCACGTCAGGTTCCTCCAACAGGTGTTGAGTGTGAACCGACCCGAAGTAGCGCTTGCCGGACCCGAACAAGACGGGTGCGACGTCCCTGCGCACCTCGTCGATCAGGTACTCGCGGCGAGTACCTGGCTACCGACGTCGCCAGCGGCGACCTCGACGATGCGGTCACCCGCGAGCTCCCGCGCCTTGGCCACGGCTGTTTCCACGCCGTCGACGAAGTGAAACGGCGCCTTGGGGTCCCAGCCCTCGGGCTTCGGCCGGTGCGTCACGACGACCACGTGGTCGACTCCGCCCGGAGGCTTCCCACCCCAGCCGTCCGTCATATCGAAGACGTGGCGACCGACGATTGTCACCCCGATCTGATCCCAGTATGGCCGGACATAGTCGTAGGAGGTCTGCGACACTTTAAACACGCTGCTCTCGTCCAATGGCACGTCACCGTTGAGCAACCAGTCGAACAGCGGTCCGGGTTGGTCGTTCTCGTCCGCGATGAAGCCATCTACCGACACCGAGGCGTACATGATGTCGATCTCAGGACTCGTCTGCACTGCCAGCATCGTGCGACATTCTCGTAAAGGCTCCGCCCCCACTTGCGGGATATCCTCTCATCCTGCATTCTCCATACATCAAGCAGATGATGTGGAGAGGAGATGCCCGGTGATCGTGTGTCCCGTACCCCTGTGGCAGTTGGGCGAATACCGCAAGGCAAATCCTGAGGTCCCCGTCTTGGACCTGATCATCCGCTTGAGGCTCTTCGAGGACCCGCACATCTTCGCTGAGTTCACCGTGGAGGAAATGATCGCGTTGTACTCGTATCGTGACGTGGCCTCCTTGGTCGAGCAGTTTGCCGTGTGGCGGGACTGCGGGGCTCTGACCTGGATTCGGGAACAGCGGGCACACCAGGAGCTTCTTCCGTTTTCGGACTATGGCTCGGACACGATGCTGCTCACCGGCCGGGTCAAAACGAGACCGGATGCTCGCAGATGGGGTCCGGTGAAATTCTGGGGAGAGCGCTGCACCCCCATAGAACCCTGGGAACACGACTAAAACTGTTAGCCATGACAGGTCAACTGATGTTCCCGCTCCATCCCTTTTCCGGAAACCATACGGGCGGTGCGGACATTCTGTTGGCCCACCCGGTGGACCGAATCTGGTATCTGCAGCTACCAAAAAGCATCACCCGATGCGTCCCCAAGAGTCAACTACGCGCCCACGTAATGCCGTCTCGCCCGTGTTCCCGCCTTTAGCAACCGCCATTCGAAGTTGCGAGAAAGCCGCCACACGAAGCTGAAAGTCACACTGATGGATATATGCGGGTCTCGAAAGCGGACGGATCACAAACCACCGATCTGCAGCTCGACGCCCTCATCGCGGCCGGGGTCGATCCGGATCAACTCTACGAGGACAAGGCCTCCGGCAAGAATGAGGACCGACCGCATCTCGAGGCCTGCCTGAAGGCACTGCGCTCCGGCGACACTTTGCTCGTGTGGAAGCTGGACCGGTTGGGTCGAAATCTGCGCCATCTGGTCAACATCGTCCACGATCTCACCGCCCGCGGTTTCGGGCTGAAAGTGCTCACCGGTCAGGGGGCGGCGATCGACACGACCTCGGCTCAGGGCAAGCTCGTCTTCGGGATCTTCGCCGCTTTGGCCGAGTTTGAACGTGAGCTGATCTCTGAGCGCACCAAGGCCGGCCTGGCATCAGCGAGGGCCCGGGGCGCAAGGGCGGGCGACCATTTAAAATGACCCCGTCCAAGGTGCGCCTGGCGATGGCATCGATGGGACAACCGGAGACCAATCTCGCAGCACTCTCCGAGGAACTGGGGGTGACTCGGCAGACCCTCTATCGGCACGTCTCGCCGACGGGAGCGCTGCGCGAGGATGGGCGGAGACTACTCACCCGCAATTAGCAGCTCTGCTTTGAGGATTCATTTCTCCGGTTATTGCGCTTGGTGGAGACGTGCTGCGGCGCGGGCGAGCTTTGTTTTACCGGTCAATGACTCCAGTCCTGTAATCGGTGTGGATCCTGCGGGAGCCAGGTCAGCTGCCAAGTCCACCAGGTCAGCGAGGCCGGGGCGCTTACGCAGTCGGGCAGTGTCTAGCTCGTCAGTTCCGGGTTCCCGGTTCGGGTCTGCGATCGTGGTGATAAAGGCCTGGACGATCCCGCGGAGCAGCGGCCACAGGAAATCAGCCGGGGCTCCTGCCATGTACGCTTGGTTCAGCACGCCAACCCAGCGAGTGATTTTGATGTCCGTGTGGGCCATGAGGTGTTCTCCCCAGGCACGGCCACAGGCTGCGGTATCCATCCACCCGGGTTGGGCGGCGAACTCCAGAAGCAGATCTATGGCCTTGATGGTGCACTCTTGTTCCGCGGTTCCGGCCAGTGCGCCGAGCTGCAGGAAGGTGGCAATACCGGGGGTTCCACTTAAATGGGGCAGCATGTCTGAGTCGGTGAATTGGCTGTGTGCGGCGGTCCACTCAATGACGGAGGGGATAAAGTGGGGGTTCATGCTGTAGTAGGTCCGGGACGCATATTCTTGGTGAAGAACTTCGCCAACTTTCCCCTGTTCAGACAACCACTCCCACTCGCAGGTGTAGACGGGGTGCGCTGACTCATAACCGGTGGACAGTGCCTTGAATTCTACTCGTGGCAGGCGGAAATGGGCGATCTTTTCCTTGAGCGCACGGGCAGAGTCGGAGTCAATGGCGGCGAGTTGCTCGGAGAAGCCCGCGGTGAGTGGAGTCGGCAGGCGCAGGAGGGTCTGGGTCAGGTCGGCATCCACGAAGCAGCGGCCCTGTCCGGCGGCCCGGGCCAGATCCGCGAGCACCCGATCCGGGTCGACTTGTCCGCTTCCCCGGTCCGGGTAGCTCAAGAAGAAGTCAGTGGCATCCGGGGTAGTAAACACCTCTGCCATGGCGATGGCCTGAAGCTCTCTGCTCAGACTGGGCCAGCGTTCGGCGGTGAAGGCAGATAGATCCTGGGAGATGACCCCAGTGATGAATTGCGCCAGTAGGGAATTCTCGTGCAGGTCGGCCACGCGGGCAGCCAGGGCCGGATCATCACGGAAACGAAGCACGCCATCGCCCAGTCGCTCCCAGTCCACCGCGTGAGTCCCCTTTTCGTCGACGAGAGCGAAGAGCTCGTCCACGGTGGTGATCCGGGGTGGATAATCCGGCAGCGGAGTAAACTCCAGCGGTAGGTTCTCTGCTTCCTCCGTCTCAGTCGATCCACCGGCAAACCCTGCAGCGAGGGGACGGAGGATGGGCTCAAGCAGTTCTGCCTCGGTGGACACCTGTTCCCGTGTCGCCTGCGCAACCCGGTCGACCAGGCCGGCCACCACCCCGACGGCGTATTCGGCGACCTCACGCTTGGGGTGCCCGAACGCCGTGGCCGCTGCCAGCAGCAGGTCATCGGGCGCAGGCGAGGCTGTGGCCCGACGCTCCAGCTGGCGCAGCACCTTCATCGCGTTGCCCTTTTGCGGACGCAGCAGTACCGAAGAAGCCAGGTTGATGAGGTCCTCATCGGTGAGCTCGTCGGCCACGGACAGCAACAAAGCCAACGCCTGGGTGGCGCTACCTGCGCGCGGGCAGTCGAGGATCCCGATGAGATCCTGCTGGTAGAACACGATTTCCTCGCGCGTCAGCTTCACCACGTCTAGTATCTGGCTCAGCGCCTGGAGATGCGCGGTACCGTTGTGGGTCAACAAGCCTTCGAGGATGACTTCGATGGTGGTGGTCCGATCGAGCCGTCCGTCGGCGAGCACCGCCGCGATCGCTGAAGTCCATTTTGCAGGGACGTTCATGTGCAGCTGAAAGTAGAACTCCGGGCTGGATAACATCGTTGGAATCAACTCGATGACATCCGGGGAGGCGTTGATGGCCTCGAGCACACTGTCATCACCAAAACCGTTGAGGGCGCTTTCCAACCCCACCGCATAGCGTGGGGTATTGGGCCGGGGCAACCCCAGGTATACCCGGGTGCGTTCCACCGCTAACCAGGAGGAACTGACACTGTCCGGGGAGATGAGATCCTTCAGCAGGTATTCGTAAACTTGGGGGAGGAAATCCACGTCCCGGCTGAGCAGAATCTGGATATCGAAATGTGCCCATTCTGACCGGCTGATGTGGGTGGCGATTTCTCTGGGGGCCGTGAGGCAAGCAGTGATCGAGCGCGATGTCTGATCGATCAGGGACCGGAGATTCCGGTCCCATCGTTTTTCTTCGTCCTCCCTACGGGTCGCGAGATCCTGGGCACGTTGTTGCTTGAGCAACGGCAGCAGACGCTTGCGTTCGGCCTCACTGAGCTCGCTCATGTGCTGGATCCAGTCATTGAACGGCAGATTCAGAAAGTCCAGGGACTTATCTACGAGTGTCATCAGTTGTTCTCCTTGTCCCAGATCTGTACGGCGAGCACATGTTTACACGGCCCCCGCGAGGAGCCGTAGCGCTGCCACCAGGTACACGAGCACCTCACGCCGTCCTCGGTGCGGTGCACCTGTTGGGTGTGATCACCCAGATCAACCACCACCGCGTTTCCCTCCAGACGCAGGGCGTTGCGGGTAACCAGCTGGCGAGCGGCGACAAGGCGGGGGTTGTCCTTGACCACCCGCTTCGGTGTGAAGGGCAATTCACGGTGGAACCAGGCCTGCTCAGCGAGGTCAAACCCGACCCGCCCGGAGGCTGCGAGATACGCCAAGGCTGCTTCTACCTGCGGTGCATCTAGGCTCAGGGCTAGGCCGATGACCCCGGCATCAGAACCTGGCAACCAAGCCAATAGATCGATGATCTCTTCCGCGTGCTGCTCGGTCTGGTCCGTGGCACCACTGAGTGCGGACAAGGTTCCGCCTTCCCCGGAGAACCCGCGGGCCGGCGAGGGGGAGACCATCAGGGTGAACCGGGCATCAGCTAATTCCACCTCCCAGGCACTGGCCTGATCCTCCCCATCGGACGCAGCGGCGTAGATGCGCAGGTTCTTTGCATAGCGCAGCAGTGGGAGAATCTCGCGCAACCGGCCAGGCCCGGTCACCGAAACTACCGTCTCCTTCTGCGAGCGGGTCTGGCGTAGCTGACCATTGTGCATCGTGATCTGGCAGACCCCGCCCTGGGCTTTGGGCAAGGCGGTGAGAAAACGCCGGGCCTCTCTGGCGGAGACACTTGCTCGTAGCGTCATGGCCCTACTGGTGGCCGGGGCCTGGGCGAAGCTGCGGATCCATCGGTCTGGCAGGGTGACTTTGTCCTCCCGGTGTTGCCCTCCCATCGTGGTCACCGTCATCTCCTCGACCCCGACAGCCAGGTGGAGTGGTTGCATACCCCGTACCCGGGCCAGGGCACTGCGCAACGGCTGGTTGATATCCACATTCGTGGTGCCACGCTGGATGTACTCACCATCCAGACTCCCCGGCAGGGCGTCGAAGCGCCCATACACCCCGGCGCATTGGGAGAAGGATTCAAAGCGCAGGCACTGCCCGTCGCTGGTGACCACCGGGTCGAGGTTTTGTCGGTCTACCCGTCGGAAGTAACTGGTTGAGGCAAGATTGGCCAGCGCGAGCAGTGCTCGGGCGGCTTGTTCAGGGTGGTTGAGAAACCCGGAGAAGAACCGTGGTGAGGTGATCTGCCCCTCGGGTCCTATCCCGGTGGAGGTGGCTAACTGCAGGTTCTGGGCCTCGAGTATGGAAGGCACCGGAAAGTCTAAAGTATATGTGGTCATCGAAGTAGCCGTCTCATTTCAGCATTAACAAATCAAAAATCAACGATAACTTAAGAAAGTCATTCCTGCAGGGAGGAGTAAGAGTAGCTTTACCCTTTAAGAACATGCAGCTGGCTGCCAGCTGTATGCTAATCAGCTCCAAACAGGCGGGGTCATTATGTTGAAGGGCCCGTGGCGGCGTAGAAAACGGGCAGGGCCAGATTCAAGGCCTCACCGGAGTGGAGAAAGTCAGCCTTCTCACGGCCAGTGCGCGTCCCAGTGTCCCTGCGGGATACTGAGACTAAAAGGCACTGTATTCACTACTTTCAAGTGGTAGTGCAGTGGACTTCTGAAAATGCACAGGCACTGCGTTGCGATTCGCACACCCTGCCCCTACAGGGAAACCCTCGAAGACCATATAACCGGGAATTGGCACCCAACCGCCCGCAGAATCTGTGCAAACGCCTTCTGACCCTGACAGGCTGAAACGTATCACCCCACGTCAACCCTCCTCTCGGCTGAAGAAGTTCGGAAGGATCGTGATCATCACCGGCCTTCTAGTCTTAATCGGCGTGTATGGTTTCGCCTTTATCTCGCGCGGGTCCGATGTAGGTGACGACCATGCTTGCCATAGTGCTTATAGTGGCGGGCCTGATGATGAAAGTCCCCAAAACGAGTACCACCGCATCGTGGACAGTGCAGTATCTCCCGAGTCAGTTTTTTGGTCGGCAGAGTGGTCCTACTTCCCGCCGGGGTGGGTGTGCACGGCATCTGAGTACAACAACTATGAGATGAACGAATTAGGTATCACCCGGCCGGACAGGACAGCCGCGCTGACGGTCATCTCCGGATATGTGTTGGTCCTGGGTGGCGCTATCACCGTGATCGGGAGCCTCCGACGGGGCTCGATTCAGGGATGACCGCAAGGATCACGCTGCAACAGCAACCAGTGAAGAGGACTTCTGAAAATCGTGCAGACGACTTCTGAAAACAACTACTTTGCCCACGGGGGAGCTCCTCTACCTAGTTGCGTCTGCGTATTGCCCTGAGACTATGCGGGATGGTTTCTATCGGGCAACTACCCTTGATGAGGAGGGATAAGGTGCTCTGAGCGTCGTGCTCCAAGTGCCCGATTAATCAGGGGTCGAGATGATGGGTGACCCGTGGGGCCCATGATCCTGCGGGAGGGCATCGCTCCACCCACCCACTCGCCGCGACCCGCGTCGAGGTAATCGAGAGGGGCGGGGCGCTCACTTCGCTCAGTTTCCGGGCTAGAGGTCGGTGGTCAGGACCACAGGGTTGATAGCGAAATCTACAGATACGCGGACAACGGACAACCGCCCACGGAAGAACCAGAAGCGTTCGCGTCAACTTTCATGTGAATCCGTGAGGTGGCTGACTTTGGAGTCGGCGAGGTCCCGGCAGGTGCCGGTGCTGGGAAACCAGGCTGCACAATCCTGTGGGTAGTAGTGACGGTGGACTGCGCAACCGAAGATCGCGGCCGGTGCGGCCTGGAGAGGATTGCCGAGTTGGAGGACTATCGGGACTGGCAGGGCACAGAGAGTTGGCCCCGGTGGCCTGATACCCACCCGCCACCAGGTTCCACCACAACATCCGCAGTCCCAATCTCACTTCATGGGGAGAATTAAGCCACCTATTCAAAATGTGATTCAGGATAGCGCCAAAATGAACTGTGTTATGAGACACTGGCCGCATGACTGAGAACACGCGCCCTGAATCCACTGTGGCGGACGCAGAGGTCCGTGCTTATATCCGTGGAGGCACCGGAATCCTAGAGCTGAACCGTCCCCGGGCGATCAACAGCCTGAATCCGGCGATGATCCGCGAAATCACCCAGGCACTGACTACCTGGCAGGACGATGAAGAAATCACCCAGGTGCTGGTGTTCTCAAATAGTGAACGCGGCTTCTGCGCCGGCGGAGACGTCCGCTTCGCCCGGGACAGCATTCTCGCCGATGACCATGCGGCGGTGGATGCCTTCTTCCGCGAGGAGTATTCGCTGAACCATCTCATCGCCAAGTACCCCAAACCCTATGTCGCGCTTATCGACGGCGTGGTGATGGGCGGTGGGCTGGGGATCTCGCTGCATGGTTCGCATCGGGTGATCACCGAGAAGACCTTCGCCGCGATGCCGGAGATGGCCATCGGCTATTTCACCGATGTCGGTGTCGCCTATGCCGCCCAACGGATGGTGGGGAAAAAGGGACAACCCAGTGAAGCCATCGCCGCCTTCATCGGCATCACCGGTGCCAGGTTGAGCCCGGCGGACATGCTCTGGTGTGGGGTAGCCACGGACATCATCTCGTCGAAGAGCCTGCAGAATTTCATGGACGCGATGATTGAGCGGGGCATCAGTGCCGCATTGAAGGAAAATGCCATCGCGGATCCCAAAGACTCGGAGCTGGCCGGTTATGCCATTGAAATTGAGGAGTGTTTCGGTCAGCTGACCTGGGCAGATATTGATGAGGCCCTGGAGGAGCAACCCAAGACCGATTTCTCCGAGAAGGTTCGGGGGCTGATGGCTGGGGCGAACCCGACCTCGGTGGTCGCCACCACGGAGTTCTTCACCGCCTGCCGCTCCGCGCGTGGTCTGCGCGAGGCCCTGGACAAGGAGGTCGCGCTGGGTGAGGTGCTGCGGCGAGAGCCGAACTTCGTGGAGGGGGTGCGCGCGGTACTGGTGGACAAGGACCGCAACGCCGCCTTCGAACCGGCCACCATCGCTGAAGTGGATGTGGAAAAGTACCGCGCGATCCTCAGTTAGAGCAGCTGACCTCCAATGTCGATCTGCCCGTCCCGGAGCGATAGGCCCCGGGCCCGGGCATAAGCCTGCCGGGCGTAGTCGAGGTCCAGGTCTGCGGGGAGTTCGGCGGCCAGGGTGGCCTGGACCGCGGGGAAACTCGGCGGTGGCAGGTGGAGTTCGGGGGTGTCGATGAGCAGCACCGCATAGCCGCCCTGGTTGGCGGTGGTGGCGTGGACCCAGCGGTGCAACACCGGTTTGGCCGCTGCCCAGAGTTTCAGGGAACGCACCTGTGCCATGGGCAGTCGTGGGGTGAAGAATTCCGGGATGCCGTTGTCGATGCCGAAGCGCTGGAGTTCGCGGGCCCGTGATTCCGGGAGGGTGGGATCCGCCCACGCCCAGGTCCAGGTGTCATTGCGGACGGTGGCGATGATATCGGCGGCCACATTCAGGGTGGCACCGGTGGCGCTGCTCAAGGTGGCACCCTCCGGGGTTAGCGTGGTGCGGGCCTGCGGGAGCGTGCCCTCGAAGAGCAGCTGATGTTCGGCGGAGAGGAAGTGAGCGTCGGCGCGAACCTGGGCGAGCGGGAGACCACCGGAGATCTCGGCCACGCGGCCGTCGACAAGCGAGAGCGTGGTGCCTTCGCTGAAGGTGATCTCGCCCGGGGATTCGCGTACCTCGAGGCCACGGGCAGCGGCGAAACCGAGCAGGGCGCGGCGGAGATCAACCTCGGCGGGCAGCTGCGCCAGCCCGGTGATCAGCGCGCGCCGGGGCTCCTGCTGCCGGAACTCACCTTCCAGGGCTACCACCCAGGTCCGGCCGGAGGCATCCGGCGCAAGTATCACGGGTGTGTTGTGGTGCAGGGTGCGGGCCGCGGCGATCAGCCCCTCCGAGGCCTCCCCAGTGTCCTGTAGCTCAGGGATACCAAAATCCTCGCCAGTTCCGCTGAGCCAGGTCCACTGATCCTCCCGGATCTCGGCGACCAAGCTGCCGGGGAAGGTCACCGTGCCGGCCTTGCGGCCGGTGATGGTGACCTCCGTGGCGGTGTCCTCGCCCCGGATCAGTTCCACCCGGGTGATCTCTCCCAGCGCGGCGGTGAACCCCGCGCTGATGTCCGCTTGGACGATGGCACCGTCGGCGATGACCTCGGCGAGGCTGGTGGGGGCGGGGAGCTGCATGGGGGAGGAGACACGACCTTCTACATGGGGGCGGCAAAGGAGTACCTGTCCCAGGATAGTCGGCAGGCGGCGGCAGACCCCGGAGGGTGGGCCCCGGTGCCGCTGACCCTTTATCCCCTGAGCCGGACCATCTCGCAGGCCCGGTGAACCAGGGCGATGCCCTCAGCTGGGTCCTGCGGCACCGGCGAGCTGTAATGCCACTCCAGCGCGGTCCGGATTGCGGCGGCGATGATCTGCATCGCCACCGCCGCCTCAAAGTCACTGAGCTCGGGAAACCGCGGGCGCAGCGAGGGCATCAGAGGATCGAGCACGGTATTCAGCTCGGGCTTTCCCGGTGCCGGGGAGAGGATCTCCATGATCTCACTGAGCCGGAAGAGAGTTCCGAAGGAGTTGATCTCGGAGTCATCGGCCTGGAGATTGCGCACCACCAGGTGTTCCACGGCATCCAGCAGGGAAAGCTCCGCCGGGACTTCAGCGAGTCCGGCGACCAGGGTCTGGATCCTCTCACTGATGAACTCCAGCAAGGCCTCCTCGCGGGAGGCGAAGTAGTTGTGGAAGGTGCGCGGGGAGACGCCGGCAGCGGTGGCGATCGCCGCCACCGTCAGCCCTTCCGAACCCTCCCGGAGGGCCAGCTCAGCGGCTGCCCGGGCAAGTGCGGAACGGGTGGCCGCTTTCTTGGATTCACGAAGCCCCGACACCGGTGCTCTCCTTCATCTCCACGGTGCGGGCGACATCGAGATCCGTCAGGGCTTCGCCCTCGACATCGACATTCGGCAGGATCTTCTCCAGCCACTTCGGTAGCCACCAGGCCTTGTCGCCGAGCAGGAACATCGTCGCCGGGATGATGGTCATGCGCACGATGAAGGCATCGAAGAAGATGGCGATCGCCAGGGCGAAGCCCATGGTCTTGATGAAGGACATGTCCTGGGCGATGAAGGCGGCGAAGACCGAGATCATGATCAGGGCGGCGGCCGTGACCACGCGGGCGCCGTGCTTAAAACCATTCGAGGTGGCATTGCCGGCGGTCTTGCCCTTGGTGAAGCCCTCCCGCATCCGGGTGACCAGGAAGATCTGGTAGTCCATGGCCAGGCCGAAGACCAGGCCGATGAGCATGATCGGCAGGAAGGACAGGATCGGCTGCGGATCGGAGATGATGCCGAATCTGCCCTCCTGGAAGATGGCCACGGTGGCGCCGAAGGTGGCGGCCACGGAGAGACCGAAGCCGGCCGCGGCGATCAGCGGGACCCAGATGGAGCGGAAGACCAGCAGCAGGACCAGGAAGGCCAGGATCAGCACGATGGCGATGTAGGGGATCAGAACCGATCCCAGACGCTCGGAGATGTCATCGTAGATCGGGGTGACCCCGGTGATGCCGTAGCTGGCACCGGTCTCAGCGGCAAAGGTATCGGCCTCGCTGCGTAGCTGGGAGAGGGTCTCCGAGGTCTGCTCATCGATCGCGTCGAACTCCGGGGTGATCAGGATCTGGGCGGTGTCGAAGTTCTCGGTGGTCTGGGTGATCTGGGCGTTGGCCACACCCGCAGTTCCGAGGAACTGTTCGATGGCCTGGCCGAAGACCAGCGGGCGCTCCTGTTCCGGGACCGCCGCGGCGTCGACAAGCGCGATCATCGGGGCGTTGCGGCCCGGGCCGAACGCCTCGGCGGTCATGTCATAGGCGATGCGGGGGGCGGTGCCCGGGGTGGAGGTGCCATCGGTGGGCATCGCCAGGCGCATGCCGGCGGCCGGGATGGCGATCAGGCCCAGCAGGAGGACACCGACCAGTAGGTGGGTCAGTGGGCGCTGACGGATCCGGCGTACCCATTTCAGGCCCATGGTGGGCTTTTCATCCTCGGGGTCCGGAACCTTCGGGCCGGGGAGCCGGGCGGCGAAGATCCGCGTGCCCAGCAGACCGAGCAGTGCCGGCAGGAAGGTCAGGGCGATGAGCACGGCGATCAGCACGGTGACGCCGGCGGCCAACGCCATCGCGGTGAGGAAGGGGATGTTGATGATCGACAGGGCCACCAGGGCGATCAGCACGGTGACGCCGGCGAAGACCACCGCGGAACCTGCGGTGCCCACCGCCATACCCATGGCATGGGCACGGCTGGCCAGGTCCATGGTGCGGAGCTTCTGCGCCAGCTCCTTCGGCTCCAGGTCATTGGAACCGGTCTGGGCGATCAGCTCATTGCGGAAGCGGGAGACGATGAACAGCGCATAGTCGATGCCCACCGCCAGGCCGATCATGGTGGCCAGCACCGGGGTCATGTCATTGATGTCATCGGAGAAGACGGTGGCTAACTGGACCCCCAGCACACCGATGCCGACGCCGATGATCGCGGAGATCAGCGGCATACCGGCGGCGATGAAGGAACCGAAGGTGACGATCAGCACCAGCGCTGCGACGATCAGACCGATGACCTCGGAGGTCATGTTCAGCGAGGTGGCGGCGGCACCGAAGGCGTTACCGTTGTAGACCACCTGCAGGCCGTCCCGGGCATGGGAATCGAGCACCTCGGTGACGGACTCACGCTGTTCGGCGGTGATGTCCATGGCGGATTCAGCATCGAATTCCAGGGTGATGATGCCGGTGCTCTCGTCCGGGCTCAGCGGGCTGACGGCCGCGATATCGGCGGCGATCTTCGCCGCCGGAACACCCTGCGCCTCAAGCGCCGGGGTCATCTGGGTGGCCAGGCCCTGCGCGGCCATCACCGGGTTGAGGACGGTCTCCGGGTGCTGCACCTCGCCGGTGGCGCGTACCTCTGCGAGCATGGCGTCAACCTGTGCCATGACCTCCGGATCGGACAGGGTGCTGCCCTCGGGAGCCTGGATCACGATGGAGCCGGAGGGGGCACTGGTGGCGTCCGCCGCGCCGGGGAAGCGCTCCTGCATCTTCTCCATGGTGACCACGGAATCCAGTCCCGGGATGCTGAAGGTGCTTGAGGTGGGCTTCGCGAACATGCCGGCCAGGGTGCCGACCGCGATCAGGATGATCAGCCAAAAAGCGAGGAAGGGCCATTTTTTCCGGTAGGACAGTGAGCCCAGCCGGTAGAGAAATTTCGCCATGGAAAAACCTTTGTTCTCTGTTGATGATGGGTGGTACAGAGTTGCACGATCCGGCGCAGCTCCGCGGATGGGGTGACCGGGGAGCTGCGCAAATATTGCGCGATGAGGGCAAACTTGCACAACGCGTGCAAGTTTAATGCTTTGTGAAGACCATTCACTAATTGGGCGAGGGAAAGTGCGCAAGATCGCTTATCGACGCCGCGGTGCCGGGGGATGCGGTGGGGGCGCTGTGTGCGTCGGTGGCGGGGCGCGGTGGAAGGTGCGGTGGCGGGAGTTGTTTTTGACGTCGACTTCACTCCGCAGGTCAGACAGTGCCGCCAGTGCAGACGGGTTCTGAAAACAACACCGGTGAAGACCCCTACCCGATGGGGGTTATCCCAACTTTAAGGATCAGGAGGGACAGCGCAAACATCAGCAGGCTATGTACCAGGAATCCAGCCCAGATCCCCCACCCCAGGGCGAGGGCCAGATAATGGCGGTGACGGTAGCGATAGAAAACCGCAGCGAAGGCGGCCAGGAATCCTCCTATGATCATCAGGAAAATAAACGATCCGATAATCCACGACCGCACCAGCCCCTCAACACTGATTCCTACGGGGATCAAGTAATGCCGGAGGAGAAGCCCGCTCCCGAAGCCGGGAAGGAACAGCAGGACGGTGCCTATTTTTCGTTTCCACCCGCTCGTTGAGGCCACTCTTCAAAATTGCCAGGTTGGTTTCACCCTCAAGTGGCTCAATTCCGCTCTTCGTGTGGTGATGTGTAGCCCCGCATAGGCGTTTCCACCCGAGTCAGGCGGCAATACGGTTTTGGGTGGGCACCGGGTGATTTCGCCCGACCTGGTCAATTGTGTGGCGCAGTTTGCAGAGTGTCTGCTGTTGAAGCTCCTCGGAGACCGTAATGCTGGTGGCGGCTGTGCGCACGGCGCAATAAGTTCTTTCGCATATATCAGCCTGGGGTGGACCGAGATCTGCGCGCCGCTGCGCACAGCCATGCGCTGAGGCTTAGTGCGCAGAAGCGCAGTCAGATAACGCACAGCGCCGGGACAGCAGGAGTCTCCTCCCATTGTCCCGGCGTGCCATGCCAGTGCCAGTCCAGGATGATTCAGCCCCGGTTGGTCACGTGTCTTTCAATAGCGGTCTCGTACATCTCCACCAGCGTCTCAGTGGAGGTGCGCCAGGAGTGCTGTTCCGCCTCGGCCCGGGCAGCCGCTCCCATCCGGTTGAAGGTCTCCTTGTCCAGGAGCAGGGTGGCCAACGGTTCGGCCCAGGCCTGCGCGGGAGCATCAGGATCAACCAGAAAACCGGTCTCGCCCTCATCGATGACGAAGGGGATGCCCCCGGCCCGGGCCCCCACCACCGGGACGCCGGAAGCCATGGACTCCAAGGCCACCAGACCCAGCGTCTCAGTCAGCGAGGGGAAGACGAAGGCGTCACCAGAGGCGAAGGCCTCCGCCAGCTCGGCACCGGACATGTAGCCGGTGAAGGTGGTCCACGCCGGATCCAGCACCTTCTGCAGCTCATCGCGGTGTGGGCCGGAACCGACCATCGCCAGCCGGGCGCCGGGCACCTGTTCCCGGAGTGCGGGCATGATCTTGGCCAGCAGGTCCAGGTTCTTCTCCCGGCTCATCCGGCCGACATAGATCACCAGGGGAGCCTCCGGGTGGCCGTCGCTGAGCCGTTCGCGCATTTCCCGGGAGCGGCGCGCCGGGGTGTACCCGACGGTGTCCACGGCCTTGGGCCAGAGCTCGACATCGTTGATGCCGACTTCACCGGCCTTGATCACCATGGGGCCGGAGGTACACAGGTTCAGCTCCGCCTTATTGTGCAGCAGGCGGATCCAGTGCTCGGCGGGGCGTCGTAGCCAACCGATCTTGAGTTCATCGGTGTACTCGGGGATATTGGTGTGGAAGCTGGCCACCAGGGGAATGTCGCGCCGGGTTGCCGAGAGCACCCCAAAGGCGGCTAACCATATCGGGTTGACCGCATGCACGACATCCGGCTTGAAATCTGCCATCCGCTTCGCGATCGCCGGGGTGGGAAGACCGTACTCCAGCTCCGGATAGACGGGCCAGAAAGACATGGAGCGAACTTTGACCACCTCGAAGCCGGAGTAGACCGCCGGTGGGTCACCGGGTGCGAAGATCAGCACCTCATGACCGAGTTCGGCGAGCTGTTCCAGGGTTCGGGTCACCCTGGTGACCACACCGTCGATCTTCGGCAGGAAGACCTCGGTGAACATCGCGATACGCATGCGCTGGTTGTACTCCTGGGAGGGTGGTTAGCGCTGCAGCGCGTCGGCGGGCTGCGGATGGGACACGGATTCCGGCTCACCGGCGGACTGCTGGGTGGTCCACAGGGAACGGGCGGGGATCTTGGAGAGATCGGCACGCTCCGCGTACCGGCGGGCGGTCTCCTCGACCTCGACGAGCAGGCCCTCGGACAGCGTGGTGGGCTTCAGGCCCAGCTGGAGGAAGGTCTCATTGACCACGTGGAGTTCATTCTCGGCGGACTCCTTGCGCGGGTTGGGGACCATCTCCACCTCTGCACCGGAGATCTCGGCGATGAGCTTGGCCAGGTCACGCACCCGGTGGGTCTCGGTCATCTGGTTGAAGATCTTGACGCGCTCACCGGCGGTCGGTGGGTTGTCGATGGCGATCTCAATACAGCGGACCATGTCACGCAGGTGAATGAAGGCGCGGGTCTGACCACCGGTGCCGTGGACGGTCAGCGGATAGCCGACGGCGGCCTGCATCAGGAAGCGGTTGAGCACGGTGCCGTAGTCGCCGTCGTAGTCGAAGCGGTTGATCAGGCGCTCGTCCTTCTCGGTCTGCGGGGTGTGGGTTCCCCAGATGATGCCCTGGTGCAGATCGGTGATGCGCAGGGAGTCATTCTTGGCGTAGAAGGCGAAGAGATGCTGATCGAGCACCTTGGTCATGTGGTAGATCGAACCCGGGTTGGAGGGGTAGAGGATCTGCTGCTCGATATTGTCGCCGGTCCCTTCCGGAGCGACCTCGACATCGAGGTAGCCCTCCGGGATCTTCATGCCGGCGGTGCCGTAGCCGTAGACGCCCATGGTGCCCAGGTGGACGACATGGATGTCCAGGCCGGATTCCACGATGGCAGCCAGCATGTTATGGGTGGCGTTGGTGTTGTTGTCCACGGTGTAGCGCTTATGGCCGGCGGACTTCATGGAGTAGGGGGCTGCCCGCTGCTCGGCGAAGTGGACCACGGCATCGGGCTGGAACCGCTGCAGGAAAGTCAGCAGGCCCTCATAGTCGCGGGCGATGTCGAGCTGCTCGAAACCGATCTCCTTGCCGGAGACCTCGCGCCAGGCGCTGAGGCGTTCTTCGATGTCCCGGATCGGGGTCAGGGACTCGGTACCGAGCTCCTCGTCGATTCGGCGCCGGGAAAGGTTGTCGAGGATGACAACATCATGTCCCTGATCGGACAGGTGCAGGGATGCGGGCCAGCCGCAGAATCCGTCACCACCGAGAATCGCGATCTTCACTTTTGCTCCCAGGAGATTGAGGACAGGTGGAATGGCACCGCCTGAGCGGTGTCCTTCCCCCTAATGTAGGCAGAAAGAAGGGTTTCGGCAGCGGAACCGGGCTAATACAGGGGGAGTTTTCCGCTACTTCGGGGTCACCCTAACTTTCCACTCGGTGGCGGCACGGTTAATTTTGGGCCAAAAGTGCTGGAAGTGGAGCCCGCCGGTCCGTCGTCATAAATTCACCGTGATCCGCACCCCACCTTGGGCACCGCGTGGGAGCCATGTGGGGTGAAAGTCCGTGGGCAACGTATTCTGCAGTATGTTCCGCCTGATCTCCCCACTGAAGTAGGTGACCCGATGCTCTACGCCGTGTCTTATGCGCTGCTGGACTCACTCAACGTCCTCCTGATCGGCGTCATCGTCGGCCTGGGTATCATGCTGCCGCGCAGTGGCCCCTATAAGAAGGTGTCCGCCCTGCTGGTCGCCGGCGACTGGCTCGGGGTCTTCCTCCTGGCGCTGGCGGTCATGGCGATCTTCGACGGCCTGGGTGATCTGGTCGAGGAGGCGCTGGAGTCGCCGATTTACGGAATCCTACTCATCGGTGCTGGTCTACTGTCCCTGCTCCTGGCGCTCCGCGGCTCCGGGGAAGGTGATGAGAAGATGATCGCCCGGCTGCTCGGCCCGCTGCAGCGGCCCTCCTATAAGACGGTGTTGGTGGGACTGGGGCTGGGCATTGTGCAGTCGTTGACCTCCGTTCCCTTCTATGCGGGTCTGGCGGTGCTGTCCGCCGGGGACTACAGCGTGTGGATCCGCTATGCCGGAATGGTGGTCTATGCCAGCCTGGCGCTGAGCCTGCCGGCCCTGGCTGCGGTCTTCATTGGTCTGGTGCGCAACTACCCCTACAGTCCGATGGGGCGCGCCTTCGAGGCGATGCGCACCCGCCGGGAACTGATGGTCAAGCTGGCCGGATATCTGGTTGCGGTGGTGCTCATCGTCTTCGGCGCTGTTTCCCTGCTCTGAAAAGATGCTATTCGACGCTCGCTTTCCCGCCCGCGGCGCACCTCGGTTGGGGTAAGAATGATGGCAGAAATCATTATTCACGAGTTCTATCGTCTAAAAGTGAGGAAGTCTCAGATGTCCGCCGAGAATAGCAATGAGTTGGCCACCCGGATCTTCACTGAAACCAGTGATGCTGTGATCTATGCGGACCGCGAAGGTAAGATCCGACTCTGGAATGCCGGTGCGGAAGCCCTTTTCGGGCAGTCACCGGAAGAAGCGCTCGGCCAGTCCCTGGACATCATTATCCCGGCGAAGCACCGGCGCGCCCACTGGACCGGCTGGGACCAGGTCATTGAATCCGGGGAGACCCGTTATGGCCACGAGCCGCTTTCGGTACCGGGCGTACGTGCCGATGGCTCCAAGGTGGCCCTGGAATTCTCCATCACCATGCTCAAGGATGAGGCCGGGCAGATCGAGGGCATTGCCGCGATCATGCGGGATGTCAGCGTGAAATGGGATCAGACCCAGGTGCTGCGCAAGCAACTCCGGGAAGCACAGGCACAGCTGAAAGCCGGGGAGTAGCAGCTACTCCACCACCACCGCCAGGTTGAGATTCGCCAGCTCATATTCACCGGGGCCACTGAGCCGCGCCAGCTCTGCGCACACCGCCGGGGAGGCCGGGATCAGCCAGCCCAGCTTCGGATCCAGGGTGGGCACGGACCGCTCATGTGGCACCGGGATCAGACTCACCGGACGGGCATCCCCACAACGAAGCTGCACCGCGGTGCGGGAGCGTGCGGCATCGGCGAGCGCGTGGACGCCCTCGAGGCTGGTGAGTAGCACGACAAGTTGTTCCGCGGTGCGCACGTGCAACGTCGAGACCTCCACCGGCGGGAGGTGCTCGGGGACGTCGATACGTTTTGGGCCGGAGCGACGGAAGCGGTCAAGGAAACCCATGGTTTCCTAGTCTGCGACCATCGGATCGAGGGTGAAGCTCGGGTTCTCCTTCTCGATGAACTGCAGGCGCCACTTATCGCCGAAGAGTGCGATGAGTACCCCATCGGTGCGGGTGAAGATCTCCACGCCACGTTGACGGGCCAGCAGCGGGGCGGTTTCGGCGTCGGTACGTCGGGCCACCGAATAAGGCACCGGGTCGGCGACGGTTTCGACGTTGTACTCGACCGCCATGCGGGCCTGCATGACCTCGAACTGCATCGGGCCGACCGCAGCCATGACCGGGGCGGCGTCGCCGCGGGCATCGTTCTTGAGGATCTGGACCACGCCCTCGGAATCGAGCTGCTCCAGCGCCTTGCGGAACTGCTTGTACTTGCCCAGGGACTTCGCGCGCAGGGTGCGGAAGTATTCGGGGGCGAACTGCGGCATCGGCGGGAACTGGATCTTACGGCCCTCGAAGATGGTGTCACCGGGAGCCAACGAACCGGCGTTGACCAAGCCGACGATATCGCCGGGGTAGGCGGTCTCGACGGTGGAGCGGGTGCGGCCGAAGACGGTCAATGCGTACTTGGTGGAGAAGCTCCGGCCCGACTGGGCGTGGGTGACCTGCATGCCCCGGTCGAACTCGCCGGAGACCACGCGCATGAAGGCCAGAGTATCGCGGTGGTTGCGGTCCATGCCGGCCTGGACCTTGAAGACCACGCCGGAGAAGTCATCTTCGGTCTCGCGCTTTTCATCCATCGCGCTGGTGGCGGTTTCCAGGGCCTTCGGATCGGCTTCACGGCCGTGGGGTTCCGGGGCCAGGGTGCAGAGGGTGTCCAGGATCTGGTGGACCCCGAAGTTGAGCATCGCGGAGGCGAAGATCAGCGGCGAGGTCTCACAGTTCTCGAAGAGCTCCTGATCGTGCAGCGCACCATCGGCGGCGAGCAGTTCGGCCTCCTCCGCGGCGGTTTCCCACGCCTCGCCTTCTTTAGCCAGGGCCTGTTCTGCGGTGTAGAACTTCTCCGGGGCGATGGTGGAACCACCTGCGGTACGGAGGAAGTTGACGTATTCCTCGACCTCGCCCTCCTCGCCGACCTTGGCCAGGCCACGGAAATCGCCGGCCTCGCCGACCGGCCAGTACAGCGGGGTCGGCTGCAGACCGATCTGGGTGACAATCTCGTCGACCAGTTCCAGCGGTTCCCGGCCGACGCGGTCCCACTTGTTGATCACGGTGATGATCGGCAGGCCGCGGGCCTTGCAGACGCGGAAGAGCTTGAGGGTCTGGGGCTCCAGGCCCTTCGCGGCGTCGATAAGCATGACCGCGGCATCGACGGCGGTGAGCACGCGGTAGGTGTCCTCCGAGAAGTCGGCGTGACCGGGGGTGTCCACCAGGTTGATCATGTACGGCTCGCCCTGATGGTTCTCGGGGGAGTATTCGAACTGCAGGGCGGAGGAGGCGATGGAGATGCCGCGGTCCTTTTCCATCTCCATCCAGTCAGAGACGGTTGCTTTTCGGCCGGCCTTGCCGTGGGTGGCACCGGCCTCGGAGATGATGTGCGCGTGCAGCGCCAAAGCCTCGGTCAGGGTGGACTTACCGGCGTCGGGGTGGGCGATGACGGCGAAGGTGCGGCGGCGGGATGCCTCGGCGGCGGCAGTCGGAGAACTCATGGGTATCAAGGATAGCCGGTGGAGTGGACCTGACCCTAGCCGCGTGGTCCACGGCTTGTGGTGGGTGGTTCCGGGACGGCCCGATAGGCGGATACGTTTAGGGGTGAGCTGGAGATTTACCTGGAATCTCCCGCCCACTTCAGCTGTTATGGTTGCCATGTCCCCGGACCGGTAGTATCATTTGTGTGACGTATCAACAATGGTTGGCTTAAACTTTTTAAGAGGAGATCCACATGAAGATCGGCATCATCATTGGCAGTGTCCGCGAAGGACGTTTCGGCGAAGGCGTGGCCCAGTGGGTGCTCGAGGGTGCACAGGCCCGTGGCACCGAGGGTTTCGACTATGAGATCGTCGATCTCAAGGCCTTCAATGTTCCGCTGCTGACCAGCAACGTCGTCCCCGGCGCGGCCAACAAGCAGTACGATAATGAGAACGTCAATGACTGGTCCAAGGCCATTGACGGTTGCGATGGCTTCATCTTCGTCACCCCGGAGTACAACCACGGCGTCCCCGGCCCGATGAAGAACGCCTATGATTCCCTGGGCGCCGAGTGGTTCCGCAAGCCGGTCGGCTTTGTCGGATACGGTGCCTCCAACGCCATCCGCGCCATCGAGCAGTGGCGTCAGATCGTCTCCAACTTCGCCCAGATCGACATCCGCAACCAGGTGGAATTGTCCATCTTCGCCGATGCCGATGACAGCGGCTTCGCGCCGGGCGAGCGTCGTGCCGATGCGCTCGAGGGCATGCTGACCTCCCTCGAAGATGCTGTCACCATCATGAACAAGTAGTAGCTGCTCCTTAAAAACGCTGCTGCTTGAAAAAACTATGACCCACCTCGGATTCCTCCGAGGTGGGTCATAGTTGTCTTCCAGGCCTTGCCGAGGCGCGGTCTGGTAATTGAGTCGGCCGGGGGTCAGGTGGGATTAATCATCCCAATCGTCATCGTCCCAGTCGTCGTTGTCATCCCACCGGTCATCCCAATCATCAAAGTCGGCGACCTGGGAGGAGAGTGCTGGCAGGGCGGGGACGTTGGCGCCGCCGCCGAGGATCGGGGAAAGCAGGGCCAGAAGGCTGGCGATGATGGCCGCAATATCCATGGTGTGCTCCTAAGTTCAGTGTGAGTGTCTAGCGCCGCCGGGGTGGGGCGCTGTGGCCGGTGCGCTGGCCATGACTGGGATTACAACAGCTATTGAACTCGCCCGCCAGCCTCGGTCAGACGCCCCAAAAATTAGAAACCGCCTGGTCAGCGCATATGAACTGAATATGAGAGAGCCATGAAAGAACTCTCATCTTAGGGCCTGCACGACCTCGCTCAGCGGGCGTGGATGGTGTTCTGTGCCCGCGGCAGCCCTTGGGTGACCAGCAGCCGGGCGGCATCGGCGGCAGTGGAGATTGCCGTGTCGAGACCCGCGTCCGGATCGATGGGGGAGAGCACATAGTCCGGCACGGGCATCCCCTGCGGCGGCCGGGAGATACCGATGCGCACGCGAAGATATTCCCGGGTGTCCAGCTCTGCGGTGGTGGATTTGAGGCCGTTGTGGCCGTTTTCATTGCCGCCGAGCTTGACCCGCACCTTCCCGGTGGGCAGGTCGAGTTCATCGTGGATGACTACCACATGATCGGCCGCAATGCCGTATTTTCCGCAGAGCGGGGCAATGGCCTGGCCGCTGTGGTTCATGAAGGTGGTCGAGCGGAGCAGCAGTACCTTCTGTCCCTCCCACTCCACCTGGGCGACCTCCGCCTTGCTGCCCGGGAGTGGGCTGAGCAGGGTGCCCTCTGCGGCGAGTAGATCATCAAGGGCCATGTAGCCGACATTGTGGCGGGTGGGGGCGTACTTCGCCCCGGGGTTGCCCAGGCCGATGATCAACCAGTCGGGATCGAGCTCGGGCAGCGGAGCTGTGGCAGGGGAACCGGTACGACGGCCGCGGAGTCGGGCGATGAGGTCTGAGAAACTGAGCACGGCGCTCATCTTCTCATATAGCCTGTTGGCATGGGCATTCTTGATGGCTTGAAGTATCCCGTGATCGCCGCACCGATGGCCGGCGGTCCCTCTACCCCGGCGCTGGTGATGGCGGTCGGCGCGGCCGGGGGACTGGGTTTTCTCGCCGCCGGCACCATCAGTGCGGCGCGGCTGAGCGAGGATCTCGCGCAGCTGCGCGGCCCCTATGCGGTCAATCTCTTCGCCCGCCAGGAACCCCTGCCAGATCTTGCTGAGGTGAACCGGGTGCGCGAGCAGCTCGGGGTGGCGGAACTACCGGAGGTCGATTACCGCAATGGTTGGGAGGCGAAACTACAGGCCGTACTCAACACCCGGCACCGCCCATTGGCGCTGAGTTCCACCTTCGGACCGCTCTCGGCGGCGGAGATCGCGTCGCTGCAGGAGGCCGGCATCGAAGCCTGGGTCACCGTCACCAACCCGGCGGATGCCGCCACCGCTGTCGCTGCGGGTGCCGATGCCCTGGTGGTGCAGGGGCCAGAAGCCGGCGGGCACCGCTCCACCTGGCAGGTGCCCGCCACCCCGGATGAGCGCGCCCTGCCGCAGCTGCTTGACGACGTCGCGAAGCTCGGGCTCGGTGTGCCGTTGATCGCCGCCGGGGGCATCGGAACCCCGGCCCAGGTGGCCGCCTATCTTGGCCGAGCGGAGGTTCGGGCGGTGTCCTGCGGTACCGCCTTCCTCCGTGCCACGGAATCCGGAACGAGTGTGGCCAACCGTGAGATCCTGGCGGGGGCCCCAGCGACCGTGGCCACCCGAGCCTTTTCCGGGCGGGTGGCCCGCGGCGCTATCACGCGCTATACCCGGGAGCACCCGGACACCCCGCCGATCTATCCCTACCTGAATCCACTGCTGGCACCGCGGCGAAGCAACCCGGACTTCGCCTATTGCCTGGCCGGTATCGGGGCCGCGGAGACACGGCAGGCCCCGGCAGCGGAGATTTTCGCGGAACTGGTGCAGGATCTTCCCGGAGAGCTCACGGAAACCACCCGGTAAATCCCGGGAACCTCTCTAGGTAGGCGCCATAAGTTCACTACGGAGCCGCCGAGAGGTGCGGCATTAACGCCAGAAAGGTCCAGCCATGAATCACCGCCCGTCCTTTGAGGGAAGAACCCTCGTCCGCCCGCATGAGGACCTCGAGGACCAGGGGCTTCGCTTCGACCTCGGTACAGTCTTCAGTCGACGCAAGCTATTAGGCCTGTTCGGCCTCGGTGTCGGTGGAGTGGCGCTGGCCGCCTGCGCGCCAGGTGGCGGCGGCACCCAGGCCAGCGGGACCACCGCGGCGTCGACAAGCAGCGCTGCGGCGGCGACCCTGACGGAGATGAACTCCGAGACCGCCGGACCTTACCCGGGCGATGGCTCCAACGGCCCTGATGTCCTCGAGATCTCCGGCATCGAGCGCAGCGATATCCGCAGCAGCCTCGAAGGTGACATGAGCGTGGCGGGCGTGCCGATCACCCTGAGCATGAACCTGATCGACCTGACCGCGGACAATGCCCCGATGGTCGGTGCCGCGGTCTATGTCTGGCATTGCGATGGGTTGGGCCGGTACTCCATGTACGGCACCGATGTCACGGAGGAGACCTTCCTGCGTGGCGTGCAGATCAGTGATGAGACGGGGCAGGTCACCTTCACCTCGATCGTCCCCGGTTGTTATGCCGGCCGCTGGCCACACATTCACTTTGAGGTCTTCCCGGACCGCGGATCCATCACTGACGCCGGCAATAACATCCTCACCTCCCAGATCGCGATTCCGGAGAAGACCTGCGCCGAGGTTTATGGTGGGGCTGCCTACGAGAGGTCCGCTGACAAACTGAGCAACATCACCTTGGCGCGGGACGGGATCTTCCGCGATGGCTGGGAGCAGCAGATGGCTAAGGTCAGCGGTGATGCTACCTCGGGCTACACCATGACGATCGATGTGCCGATCAAGGCCACCACCGCATAGGACAACTCCATGGGCGGTGGTCCGGAGGGTGATCCCGGTGGTGAGATGCCGCCGGCACCACCGCAATAGGGACCAGCGGGACGGGTTGAGGGTAGCCCAGGGTTCGGAAGAGGTGTCCAGCCGGAGCCACAGAAGAGGAATGATACTACCAGTGCTTCTTAGGGTGAGCTAAGCATATTTGGGTACCCTGGGCTGGGCTATGGTCATGGGTGCTAAGCAGCACTTATCGTGTACCCCGGAGGAGCCCACACCCATGGCCGAACATAGCAATGACTGGACTGAGCGGATCACCATCGCGGAGCAGATGCTGCCGCTGATCAGCCGCCTGCACCGAGACCACAATGTGGTCGCCTCCATCTTTGGACGCCTTCTTGTCAACGTGACCGCAGTCGACATCCTGAAGTCGCACCGTTATGCCCGCCGTGTGACCGAGCGGGAGCTCGACCCGGCTAGGACCCTGCCGGTCCTCCAGCAGCTCCTCGAGCTCGACCTGGGCACCGGATCCATTGACGTCGGCAGCTTGGCCGCCGGCTTTGAAAAGCAGGGCGGCGGCGATGACGCGGCACTGCGCACCTACCTCGAAACTGAACTCGCTGACCTGATCGGCACGGACGCTGAAAAGCGCCACACCGACGTCGTCCTCTACGGCTTCGGCCGCATCGGCCGCCTGCTGGCCCGGATCCTCATCGCCCGCGAAGCCACCTATGGTGGCGTCCGCCTGCGCGCCGTCGTGGTCCGCAGCAAGGGGGAGGGTGACCTGGTCAAGCGTGCCTCATTGCTGCGACGCGACTCCGTCCATGGTGCTTTCGACGGCATGATCACCGTCGATGAGGAGAACAACATCATCTGGGCCAACGGCACCAAGATCCAGATGATCTACTCCAATGATCCGGCCACCGTCGACTACACCGCCTACGGCATCAATGAAGCCATCGTCGTGGACAACACCGGCCGCTGGCGCGACCGCGAGGGCCTGTCCCAGCACCTCAACGCCAAGGGTGTGGCCAAGGTGGTGCTGACCGCGCCGGGCAAGGGGGAGCTGAAGAACGTGGTCTACGGCATCAACCACGGTGATATCACCGCCGAGGACAAGATCGTCACCGCGGCTTCCTGCACCACCAACGGCATCACCCCGGTCCTGAAGGTCATCAACGACCGCTACGGTGTCGAACACGGCCACGTCGAGACCGTGCACTCCTTCACCAACGACCAGAACCTCATCGACAACTTCCACAGCGGCCCGCGCCGTGGCCGGGCAGCCGGGCTGAACATGGTGATCACTGAGACCGGTGCCGCCAAGGCTGTCGCCAAGGCTCTTCCGGAGTTCGAGGGCAAGCTCACCGGCAACGCCATCCGCGTGCCCACCCCGGATGTCTCCATGGCTGTGCTGAACCTGACCCTGGCGAAGGACGCCGAGCGCGAGGAAGTCAACAACTTCCTCCGCAAGGTCTCCCTGCACTCCAACCTGCGCCAGCAGATCGACTTCATCGACTCTCCGGACGTGGTCTCCTCCGACTTTGTCGGCTCGACCCATGCCGGGGTCGTGGATGGGCTGGCCACCATCGCCAACGGCAAGCACCTGGTGCTCTACGTCTGGTATGACAACGAGTTCGGCTACTCCAACCAGGTGATCCGTGTGGTTGAGCACATCGCTGACTCCCGTCCGCGGGTACTGCCGCATCGTGCGAACCCGGTTGATCTCTGATCCTGCGAGGTTACTGCTGGATTGACTGAGCCGGGCCTGGACGATGATTCCGGGCCCGGCTCAGTGACCTTCGGGGGTGAGTCTCCCCGGGAAATTCCCAGATCATTTAGGGGTGGTTACCCTAACTTGGGGGAGGTGTTCCGCAGGCCCTATTTATGGCAATTGTGATCCCCTACACTCATATCATGAGTAAGAAGAAGCATGGACCTGCTAAGCATGGCCGTGATAAAAGCGGATCGAAGGTGGCCCTCAACCCATTGGGTGTGAAGGTCAAGACCAAGTGCTGCCGATCCAACCCGCGCTGTAAGCGCTGCCCGGTGGTGTACAGCCGACTCATGAAATCCGGCGCCTTCGATCGGGATGATGTGAACCTCCCCAAGGAACTCAAGCTCGCCCGCCGCTGGTAGAAATCCCGCGCTGGTTAATCTCTGTGGCCGCGAGACAAAGATCCCGTCCACCCCTCAACAGCAGGGGTGGACGGGATCACTATGTAGGGGAGTACGCGGTGGCTAGAGCCAGCGCGGCGGCTCCGGAACCTCGCCCTGGGGGGAGGTGACGCCACGGGCGTCGCGGCCGGCGGTCCAGCGGACCAGGCCCGGCAGATCACCGTGGATCTCGGTGAGCGGATTGGCATCGTCGGCCGGGGAGACCTCGATGCGCTCGCCGGTGGTGTCATTGACCAGCACCAGGCCGGCACCGGCACCGTTTCCGCGCCACTTGCCCGGAATCTCGTGCAGCAGCGTGTTGAGGACAACCTCGGGAATGTCGCTGAAGGTTGCGTGAACGCCCAGATCCACCGCGTGGATCCAGACCTCGCGGGAGCGCATCCACAGGGTCTCAGCAGCAGGGACGGTGCGCCCCTGGGCGGTGAGAACCTCGGCGGTCCAGGCAGCCTCCGGGGCGTCGCGCCAGGCGACATCCAGGCGGGCGACCGTGTGATCGTGGAGGTTGCGCAGCGCATCCGCATTCAGGGTTGCGCCGTATTCGATTTCCTCGCCACGGGCCTTCGGAGACTCATACATCGGAGTTTCCTCGCCGGTGGTGGCCCAGTGCATCAGGTTCGACACCGCGGCGGCGTTGTAGCCGACGTGTGCGATCAGATGGTTGCGGGTCCACCCCTCGAGCGCGGTGGACTCAGAGAATTCATCATTCTCGAGCAGCGCCAGCTGGCCGGAGTAGTGGGCGGTGCCACGTCGAGCCAGGGAAAGTCGCTCCTCGATCGGGAGATCGTGGAAGGAATCGGTCATTACTCGAACACCGTCTTGTTGGCCACGTGACCCAGGCCCTCGATCTGGACCTTGACGATATCGCCGTCGCCGATGTACATGCCGGGCTTGCGGGCGTGGCCGACGCCACCCGGGGTACCGGTGACGATGACGTCGCCGGCATCCAGCGGGTAGATGTGGGAGATGTATTCAATCAGGGCCTCGGGGCCGAAGACCAGGTCGTTGGTCGGGGTGGTCTGGACCTTCTGCTCGCCCAGGAAGGTGGCCAGTTCGCCACCGAACTCGAAGGAGTCAGTGGTGGTCATCCACGGGCCAAAACCGGAGGTCTTCTCGAAGGACTTGCCCTGGTGCCACTGGAGGGTGCGGTACTGGTAGTCGCGCATGGTGTAGTCGTTCATGACGGCGTAACCGGCGATGAAGTCCTTGGCATCCGCAGCCTTGACGCGACGTGCGCGCTTGCCGATGACGATGGCGAGCTCGCCTTCCCAGTCCAGCTGGCCGTTGGCGTAGTCCGGAACCAGGACATCGTCGAAGGGGCCGGTCAGGGCCTCCGGGAACTTGACGAAGAGGGTGGGGTTCTCCGGCAGCTCGCGACCCATCTCCTTGATGTGGTTGGCGTAGTTCAGGCCGACACAGACGATCTTCTTCGGGGCCGGAACGACAGCTTCGAGTTCCTTCTCGCCGAACTCGACTGCCTCGCCGGCGGCCTTCTCGGCGATCTCGCGCCAGTTCTCAACCTGCAGCAGATCGCCGACGTTGGCGTAGCCCTCGATCGGGGTGGCGGTGGTGTCGGTCTCGACGCGAGCGGCAAAGGTGCCCTCGTTGGAGCGAATGGTTGCAAGACGCATTGTTGTTTAGATTCCTTCCGGAGTAAAAGTGCGGTTGAGGTGAAGAGCCTCGAAGATCGGATGATCAGAGAAGCAGAACAGGTCGACGCCTTCAGCGCCGGCGCCGACAGACCACTTCTGCCACGACGGTACATTGACCACGTCGCCGTGCTTCACTTCAAAGGTCTTATCACCGACATTAATGGTGGCAGAACCCTCGAAGACCTGGAAGACACGGTTTCCCACCTCGTGGATCGGGGTGGTCTCAGCGCCCGGGCGCAGGCGGTGGAACTCGGCCCGGATGGTGGACATGACATCGCCACCGGTGCTCGGGTTGGTGAAGCGGATGGCGGCGTGGCCGGGTGCGACAACACCAGGGAAGCCGGCGTCCTCCAGTGCGAGTTGGTCCTTCAGCGCGGCGTCGGTGTGCTCCCAGGCGTAACGGCCGATGGGGGAGGAGACGTGAGCGCCTGGGAAAGCCAGCGGACGTAGACCCGGGTGGGCCCAGAGACGCTCGGAGCGGGAGTAATCCGGGGTGGACTCATCCGTCAGCTTCTCGGAGCCGTACTCGAAGAAGCCGGTGTCCATCTGATAGGCGAAAGGGATGTCCAGGCCATCGAGCCAGGCCATCGGCTCGGTGGCGATGTTGTGGTGGCCGTGGAAGTTCCAGCCCGGGGTGAGCAGGAAGTCGCCGCGGCGCATCGGGACAGCGTCGCCGTTGACCACGGTCCAGACACCTTCGCCCTCAATGACGAAGCGGAAGGCGTTCTGGGAGTGGCGGTGCTCCGGGGCGTTTTCGCCCGGGGCCAGGTACTGGATCGCCGCCCAGAGTGTGGGGGCGATGTAGGTCGGGCCACCCAGGCCGGGGTTGGCCAGACCGATGGCGCGACGCTCGCCGCCACGGCCGACGGGGACCAGCTCGCCGGAGCGGGCGGCCAGCTTATAGAGCTTCTCCCAGTCCCACTTGTGGGCAATGGCCTGCGGCTGCGGAGAGTTCGGCATGAGGCCGCCGATCTGGTTCCACAGGGGCTTCATGTGCAGCTCATCCATCTGGCCGTACATCTCCTGCAGCTCCTTCTCCTCCTCGGGAGTCAGCGGCGGCGGAGTGAAAGCGACGTGCTTGTCGGTGTAGTCGTTCTTGTCGACATTGCCCATAACGGGATGTCTCCTTTCGGGGTGCTGCAGATCGAAAGGCTGCAGACGTGAGAGGTTGTGACTCCGAACATAAGGTCTTCGGGAGAGTGACTCAAAGAAATTCCACTCTCCGGAATATTTGAATCTTCCAGCGCGTGGGGGTGGGATTCCCTACCCCTGGTGGGAGTTCATGGGCATGTTCACCGACTCTAGTCGCCGGTTCAGGTCGCGGGTGTGTTTGAGCAGGGATTCGGCACATTTGACGTGGACTGAGCGGAACCGGGAAGTCGGAGTGGCCAGGGTGAGAGCCCCGAGGGTATCGCCCAGATCATTGCGGAGGCAGGTGCCCACTGCGGAGACATCATGCTCGAACATGCCGTTGTTGATCGCGAAGCCCCGGGTGCGGGTGCGGTGGAGTCGGCGTCGGAAAGCGGTGAACTCATCCTCACTGAGCTTCGGATAGAGAACCCGCAGCTCAGCAGGGGAGCACTCGGCCAGCATGGCGAGTCCACCGGAATTCTGTTCAGCCGGCATGACCTGGCCCCGACGATTGCCCACCCTCACCGGCTGGGTGCCTTCTGTGGTGAAGAGGAAGTGGATCTTGTTTCCCACCATGACCAGCAGGTGGCAGGTCTCACCAGTCTCCCCGGTTATGGCAAGCATGTGGTCCCGGCAGACATTGATGAGCTCGCTGCCGATTCCGGGCTCCAGGCCGGTGCCGGAGAGCGCGGGGCCGGTGAGGTAGGTGCGGGATTCGCTACGGCTGGCGAAGCCGCGATACACCAGCATCGAGAGGGAGCGATGTACCGTTGACTGGCCGATTCCGAGCTTCTCAGCAGCCCCCGAAACGGTGAGGCTTCCCGACTCTCGCAGCATCAGAATCAGTAGAAGTGCTAGGTCCGCCGACTGGAGATACTCCTTCGGGGGTGGGCCATGGGTGGATCCTGGGTAAAAGATATCTCGTCCTTCCGCTATGTGGAATACTTTTGATTGTAACCCCTGTCACCCCGATCATGTTCATATGGCATCTACCTCATACACACCGCAGTCGGGCGCCGTAGGCACCACGGCTCCCGAATCCCAGGGGATCGGCGCATCCGAAAAGGGCTTCCAGATCCTGGGGATCAGCGGACGCCGGTTGGCTGCCGTGCTGCTCGGCTGGTTCTTCGTCGTTTTCGATGGTTATGACCTCATCGTCTACGGCACCGTCCAGTCCTCCCTCATGGAGGAGTGGAATCTCACGGCCGCCACCGCCGGCACGATCGGTTCCACCGCTTTCGTCGGCATGGTGATCGGTGCCGTCTACATCGGTCGCCTTTCCGATCGGATCGGCCGCAAGGCCGCCGTCATCGGTTCCGTGGTGATTCTCTCGGTCTTCACCCTGCTCTGTGCGTTTGCTCCGAATCCTTGGATTTTCGGCGCGCTCCGTCTGCTTGCGGGCATCGGCCTTGGTGGTCTGGTGCCCTCGGTAAATGCCATGGTCGCTGATCTGGTGCCACGCCAGACCATGTCAAAGTGGTCCACCGTGATGATGTCCGGTGTGCCGATCGGTGGCTCCATCGCCGCTGTTGTCGCACAGTTTGTCGTCCCCTCCCACGATGAGTGGGGCTGGCGCTTCATGTTCCTCATCGCACTCATCCCGATCGCCTTCGGTCTGCCGCTTGCCCTGAAGGTCATTCCCACGGACAAGGAGATCGAAGCTGATTACGCCGCCCGTGAGGGTGTCGCAGATGCGTCGCATGTATCGGAGGTCGGCGACACCTCCGGCGCTGAGGTCGGCTTCAAGGACCTGCTCGGTGCTCGCTACCGGATGATTTCGATCTGGTTCGCCCTGGCCACCTTTGTTACTCTGCTGGCCTGGTACGGCCTGGGTACCTGGCTGCCGAAGCTGATGCAGGAGGAGGGCTATGACTTCGGTGCGGCGCTGAACTTCACCCTGGCGTTGAACCTCGGTGCGGTGATCGGCTCCATCATCACCGCCTGGGCCGGCGATAAGTTCGGTCCGCTGCGTTCCGGTGTCGTTGCCGCTGGTGTCGCCGGGATCGCACTGTTGTTCCTGCTCACCGAGCCGCCGGTGATCGCGGTCTATGTGATCCTGATTCTGGCGGGCGTGGGTACCCACGGCACCCAGATCCTGATCATTTCGGCCATCGCCCAGTTCTACCCGCACAAGCTGCGCGGTACCGCACTGGGTTGGGCACTGGGCGTCGGACGTATCGGAGCGGTTCTCGCCCCGCAGCTGGCGGGCCTGCTGTTGGGCTGGGGCCTGGGTGTCGGTTCCAACTACCTGCTCTTCGGCTGTTCGGCACTGCTCTCGGCAGCTTCTCTGGTCATCCTGCTGAGCATCAGCAGTCGTTCGAACAAGCGTTACGCTGTCACAGAATCGGTTGCCTAAACCGCCAGTGCCGCAGTTTCTCCCATAATCCCCTGGAAAGACCCCTGGAAAGGAATTTCAATAATGTCTCAGACCTCTCTTCCCAAGTCCGAGGAGCTCAAGGGCTCGAAGATTATCATCTCGGGCGGTGGCATCGGCGGTGCCTCCGGCGCCCTCGCCCTCGCCCAGCGTGGTGCTGAGGTGACCCTCTATGAGCGGGCACCGGAGTTCAAGGAGGTCGGTGCCGGCCTGCAGATCGGGCCGCACGGTGTGAAGATGCTGGAGAAGTGGGGCCTCAAGGAGCGCGTCTTCGCGGCAGGTTACCTGCCGAAGGAAATGCAGTTCCGTGACGCCATCACCGCAGAGACGATTTTGACCATGGACTTCGGCGAAGAATTCCAGCAGCACTACGGTGGCCAGTACCTGGTCATCCACCGTTCGGACCTGCTGTCCATCCTGGTTGAGGCGGCGCAGGAGGCTGGTGCCACGTTACTCAACGGCATGCACGTCCACGATGCCCAGGACACCGGTGCCGGGGTGCTCGCTGACATCGAGAACCGTGAGGACGGATCCAGGTTCCAGGCCGAGGCTGATCTGCTGATCGCCTTCGACGGCACCCACTCCGCCTTCCGCAAGAAGATCGTCATCGATGATCCGGTGCCCTCCGCCTATGTCGCCTACCGCGGTACCTCGAAGCTGGCTGAGGATGCGTCGATGAAGGACCTCAACGCCGTGGTCGGCTACATCGGCCCGCGCTGCCACTTCATCCAGTACCCGTTGCGCGGCGGCGAATTGCTCAATCAGGTGGCGGTCTTCCAGTCTCCGCGCTACCTCGACTCCCTGACCAACGGCACCGAGGTTCCGGAGGACTGGGGCAACAACGATGAGTTCAAGAACGCCTTCGACCACACCAACGAGTTCATCCAGGGGCGGCTGGACAACATGTGGCTGGACACCTGGTGGCAGATGGCTGACCGTGAACCGCTAGATAACTACAAGGTCAGCGAGCGTGTCATCGTCCTGGGCGATGCCGCCCACCCGCCGCTGCAGTACCTGGCCTCCGGTGCGGTCATGGCCATGGAGGACTCCGAGTGCCTGGCGCTCTTCGCCTCCCAGGCCGCCGAGAAGGGCGAGCTCAACTGGGGTGAGATCCTGGCGGATGTCTCCGCAGAGCGCGCACCGCGTTGCTCCCGCATCCAGACCATCGGCCGTTTCTGGGGCGAGCTCTGGCACGTCGACGGACTCTCCCGTCTGATCCGCAACGAGACCTTCCGCTCCGCGGAGGGCACCGGCTGGTTCAAGTACGCGGACTGGCTCTGGGATTATGACGCCGACCGTCGTGAATACCTGAAGGATCCCACCAAGGGTGAGCTGCCGGTCGAGCTGCAGGAGTGGGAGTACAACCTCCACAAGATCGCACGTCAGCACGACACCGAGGAAGTCGACGAGATCACCGTCTAATACAGGCGGCTGGATCATGAGAACGTGAGGGCGGGCACCCGGGAAACCGGGTGCCCGCCCTCAGCTACTGTTCAAGGCTGCTTATCGACGCCGCGTTCAGCGCTCTCCCACGGCTTCTTCGACCAGGTCGGCGGCATCGGCGTAGATGATGGGCAGATCCGCCTGCTCGGCCCGGCTGAAAGGTTTGAGCACGTAGTCCGCCGGATCCATCCGGCCCGGTGGACGTCCGATTCCGACCGAGAGCCGTAGATAGTCCTTGGTGCCCAGGGATTTGGTGGTCGAGCGCAGGCCATTATGCCCGCGGTCCCCACCACCGGCCGGCCGGAGTTTCACGGCGGTGAAATCCAGATCCAGATCATCGTGGATGAGGATGATCTGCGCCGGGGGCACCTTGAAGAAGTCTGCCAGGGACTTGACCGGCCCGCCGGAGAGGTTCATGAAGGTCCGGGGCTTGGCCAGCACCACCTTGGTGGCCCCGAGCCGGATCTCGGAGATCTCGGCATTGGAGCGTTTGTGCACGCTGAAACTCCCCGGCATCGGGGCAGCGCGGCCGGCGAGTTCATCGATCACCCCGAAACCGATGTTGTGGCGGGTGGCGGCGTAGTTGGGGCCGGGGTTACCCAGGCCGACGATGAGGAAGGGGGAATTCAGGTCAGTCACCTGCCATATTCTGGCACAGCTGTGTCAGGGGTGGTTGCGGGAGCCGTCGATGTCGACTTAGGGTGAATACGTCATGGTTGAATATTCGCTCTCCGAGGTCATCGCCCGGGTTCTCATCCCACGCGTGGATGCCTTCTTCGGCATCATGGGAAACGGCAACGCCTGGTTCGTTGATGCGGTGGAAAGGCTCGGGCCGGGGCTGATCACCGTGAGACATGAGGTGGCCGCCGTCGCTGCCGCCGATGCCTATCACCGGGTGAATCGACGCCCCGCCGTGGCCACCACCACCTACGGTCCCGGCTTCACCAATACCTTGACCTCGCTCAGCGAAGCCGCCCTAGCCGGCACGCCGCTGATCCTTGTCACCGGGACGAATCCCGGGACGAATCTCGGGGTGGATCAGCATGGTCTGGCGGCGGCGGTGGGGGTGGAGACCTTCACCGCCACCGTGGCGGACGCCGTGGCGGTGACGCACCGGGCGCTGCAGCATGCGCTGAGTCAGCGCACCCCAGTGGTGTTGGAGATCCCCTATGAGCTGGCAGCTCTTCCCGCCAGCTTCGCTGCGGTGCCCGAAGTTGAACCGGAACCTGGGCCACCGATCCCGGAGGTGGCTGAGTTGCTGCGTGCGCTGAAGGGGGCCCGGCAGCCGCTGCTGCTCGCGGGGCGCGGGGCCCGTGGGGCGTCGATAAGCGTGCGTGAGCTGGCAGCGCTGTTGCGGGCCGATGTTGTCACCAGTGCCCCGGCCCGGGGGCTGTTCCATGGTGGGGAATCTTTCCGGGACCTCGGGGTCTGTGGCGGTTTCGCCGCGGTGGGGGCGGCGGCGGAGATCCGGCGCGCGGATGTGGTGTTGGTACTCGGTGCCGGGCTGAACAGGTTCACCCTGGCCTCCGGCCGAGCCTTCTCACCCACGGCAAGGGTGTTTCAGGTGGACCTGAAAGCGGAATTGACCAGCCCGCGGGTGGACCACTTCCTCCGGGGCGAGGTCGGAGCGGTGAGCGATGAGCTGTTGGCACAGCTGCGGGCTGAGGGGTTTGAGCCGGGGGAGCGGGAGCATCGGGTGGGGCAGCCGCTGGCCCGCCCGTCGGGAACTGAGTTCGCCGCGGACGGGCGGCTCGATCCCCGCCCGCTGCTGCGGGAGATCGACCGGATTCTGCCGCCCGAGCGGATCATCGCCACTGATGGCGGGCATTTCCTCGGTTGGGCGAACACCTACCTGGAGCACGCCGCGCCGGACCGCATCATCCTGCTCGGCACCCACTTCGAGTCCATCGGACTCGGCTTTGCGACGGCCGTGGGGGTCGCCGCGGCGGCGGGAACCGGGCGGCTGAGTGTCCTGGTCACCGGTGACGGCGGGGCCCTCATGGGCCTGGCTGATGCTGAGAGCTTCATCCGGACCGCGCACCGGGGAGTGGTGCTGGTGTGCAATGACGCCGCCTATGGCGCGGAGATCCACCACTATGGCAGCCAGGGCCTGGCGGAGGAGCCGATGCTGATCCCGGAGGTGAATTTCGCAGCGGTACTGGGTGCCTTGGGAGCCAAGGGGAAAGTGATTAATCGGCTGGCTGACCTGGTGGAATTCCAGGGTTGGGTGGCCAGTGGGGAACTCGGAACCTATGTGCTGGACTGTCGAATCTCGAGGTCGGTGGTGGCGCCCTTCATGCAGAAGATGGTTGGCTGAGATAGGAAAACCCCTGGGTCCGACACGAAAATCGTGCCGGACCCAGGGGCGTTACCACTCAGCGGAGAGGTGCCGGAAGCAGAATTACTCTGCAGCCGCGGCAGTCTCTTCGGTGGTCTCTTCTTCCTCGACCTCCGGGTAGACGATGTTGGCGATCATCAGATCGGCATCGTCGATCAGGGTGGCGTCGCCGATCTGGATGTCGCCGGCGTTGATGCGGGTACCGAACTCCAGGCCCTCGACAGAGACGATGAGCTCTTCCGGAATGTTCAGGACGTCAGCCTCGATGCGGAGGGTGTCGGTCTCCTGGACGGACATGGTGCCCGGTGCCGGCTCGCCTTCGATGATGACCGGGACCTCGACCTCGACCTTTTCGCCGCGCTTGATGGCGAGGAGGTCGATGTGGTCGATGTTCAGGGTCAGGACGTTCTGATCGATGAACTTGATCATGGTGAGGTGCTTCTCGCCCTCGAGGTCGATCTCGATGACAGCGTTGACACCGTGGTTACGGACGACGGCGGTCAGCGCGATCAGGTCGACGGAGAAGTGAATGGTCTCAGTCTGCGGGGCGTAGATGACGCCGGGGACCTGGCCAGCGACGCGCAGACGACGGGCGATGCCCTTGCCGAATTCGGTGCGGGCAGCGGCCGGAACAGTGGGGTAAGTTGCAGACATTATGCGATCCTTAAGAGAGTGGGGAATGAAGTTTCTCGGCCGCATTCACCGTCCACCAGATGGCGGTGGGAATGAGAAAAGCCTGCGACCGACTGTCGAAAACATGTGTTCTCGTCGAGTCTTCGCAGGCTTGGAAATATTCCGCTGACCCTCTTTTAAGGATCCGTACGGGACAAGCATGTGAATCACAATCGCGTCGATAACGGCACCCTAGAGTACCCTCGCCGAGACAGCGATAAGGCTAGCACGGCAGTTTCTACCGCTCCAAGTTCGCATGGTCGCCGGGGTCCTGCTTTTTCAGCAACGCCGTGATCCCGGGATCTGGCTCCGCGAAGATCTGGCCCAGACAGGAATTCACCCCACGGGCGCGGGACTCCATCAGTTCCACCGTCACGGTGGTGCTGCCGTTCCAGTGAAATGTGTGGCCATCAGTCAACTCGAGGGTCAACAGCAGGCCATCGACCTTCCAGCGGACCCCAGTGGCATGGAAACCATGCTCCGGATCATCGGCTTCCACCCAGATATGGCCCGGTGCCTGACCCGGGCCGCGGGAAAGGAGCAGTGACTTCGGGCTCTCGGTGGTGGAGAGGCTGAAAATGAAGGCAATGGTGAAAAGCTCAGGCGTGGCGGCTTCATTATCTATGAAGATGTCGATGGGGCTCAGAATTCTGGGATGACCGGAATCGTCGACAATGTGCTCGGGAGTGGCGGGGGGTCCTTTTTGGGCGCTCATGGTCCGTGTGGTCTCCGATTCATGGGGGTTTATTCTCCCGAATATCAGGGTGAGGGTTACCCTTGATGGTATAGGACATGACATGGCCCACTTTTTCGGGCGATACGAAGGGTGGCACACATGCCGATCGATGATGTTGATTCCGCAGTGGGTGCACTGCTCCGGGCTGAGAAACTCAAGCAGGACCGCGGCCGGATCACTGAAGAATGGCCGGGTCTGGATGCGGACACCGCCTATGAGGTTCAGCGGACACTGATTGCGGCCCGAATTGCGGGCGGGGAGGAGCTGATCGGCTTCAAGCTTGGCCTGACCAGCGTGGCCAAGCAGGAGCAGATGGGGGTTGCTGCCCCGCTGAGCGGCTGGCTCACCGATGCCCACCAGCGTTGCAATGGTGAGCCCATCAAAGTCGCCGATTATATTCACCCGCGTATTGAGCCGGAGATCGCCTTCATTCTGGGGCGGGAGCTCAAGGGGCCGAACTGCACCCGCAATGATGTGAAGGAAGCCACGGACTACGCCACCGCCGCTTTCGAGATCATTGACTCCCGCTACCGCAACTTCAGCTTCACGCTCGCCGATGTTATCGCCGACAATGCCTCCTCGGCAGGATTCGTCCTCGGCTCCGCCCACCTCAAGGTGGGGGAGTTTGACCTGATCAACGAGTCGGTGGAGTTGCTGGTCGACGGTGAGATCGTGGCTACCGCGACCGGCGCTGCGGTCCTGGGGGATCCGGCGCAGGCGGTGGCGGATGCGGTCAATGAAATCAGTGCTCGCGGGCAGTCTCTTCCGGCCGGTAGCATTGTCCTTAGCGGCGCATTGACTGACGCTGTATTTTTGGAACACGGTTCGAAGTTCACCGCTCGGTTCGGCACTCTCGGAGATCTCACCATCACTTGCCTTTAAGGCAAAGTAGGAGTTTCACGATGAACGCACCCCGGCCCATCCGACTTCAGCACGAGCAAGTCTTCATCAACCTTCCAGTTACTGATCTGGCCGCCCAGCGCGATTTCTACCTCGCGTTGGGATTCAAGCAGAACCTGGTCTTCAGTGATGAAACCACCAATTCCTTTGAAATCAGCGACCACATTGTGGTCATGTTGCTCCAGCAGGACACCTTCTCCGGTTTCCATGACCGTGAGACCGTGGCCGCCAACGGCCCCCGCGAGGTGCTCAACGCTCTCGGCGCTGAGAGCACCGCCGATGTCGATGAGTTGATCCGTCGCGCGAAACAAGCCGGCGGCACGATCACCCGTGAGCCAGAGGCGCAGGGGCCGATGTACGGCGCCGCCTTCGATGACCTTGAGGGGCACGGCTGGGAGATCGTCTACATGGACCCCTCGGCCCTGGAATAAACACCACAGAAATTCCGGGATGAAACCCGCCTCTTACTATGGGGGGCGGGTTTTGCCGTTCCAGCCACCGGAACGGCTCTGGGCTTTTGTGATTGGGGTTCCATAGACTCTGCGGTGTGTAGACGGTCACTCAAGGTGATCCAGTGTCAGTCCAGAGACCGAATCCGAGGAGTCCATCAATGAGTGTTTCCCTGCTCGCCATGTCCCACAGCCCGCTGCTGGGGATCAACGACCCGCAGCCTGATGTCGATGCCGCCCTGAACGAGGCCTTCGACGCTGCCCGTCGAGAGGTGGAGGCCTTTGACCCTGACCTGGTCATCATCTTCACCCCGGACCATTTCAACGGTTTCTTCTATGACCTGCTGCCGCAGTACTGCATCGGTTATGCCGCGGAGTCCATGGGCGATTACAAGACCACAGCTGGCCCGTTGAACGTGCCAGTGGAACTCTCTGAGGATCTGGCTCAGTACGTCATTGACCGCGGCCTTGATGTTGCTATCTCCCGGGAAATGGTCATCGACCACGGTGGCGCCCAGCCGCTGGAGATTCTGCTCGGCGGTCTCGAGGCCAAGCCGGTCATCCCGATCTTCGTCAATGGAGTGGCCCGTCCCTTCGCCCCGATGGAGCGCATCCGTCAGCTGGGCGAGGCCGTCGGGGAATGGGCCAAGGGCCGCGAGGAGCGGGTGCTGTTGATCGCCTCGGGTGGGCTCTCCCATGATCCGCCGCTGCCCCGTTGGGCCACCGCCACTGAGCCGCAGAAGGATTTCATGCTCCACGGTCACCCGGACCAGGCTGATCGCGATGCCCGTGAGGCGCGTGTGGTCGCGGCCGGCCGAAAGGCCAGCACCAGTACCGGGATCATCGATATCAATCCAGAGTGGGACAAGCAGTTCATGGCTGATTGCACTGCGTCAGCTCAGGGGGCGACCGTCTTTGATTCCTACACCGCCGATCAGATGGATGCGGCTGCCGGGCACTCCTCCCACGAGGTCCGCACCTGGGTCGCCGGCTTCGCTGCACTGGCCCAGGCCAACGGGGAGTTCACCGTCAACTATGAGTTCTATCGCCCGATTCCGGAATTCGTCGCCGGCTTCGGCCTGATGTCAGCCCAATAGTCCCAGCTCACCCGCAGAATAAGGAGCAGAATCAATGACCCTCAGCGACACCACCGCACTGCAGTCCGTGGCCGATGACTTCCTGTCGGCCTATGCCTCCGGCGAGCCCATCGCGCCGCCGCGCACCACCATTGAACACCTGGACCTGGCTGGCGCCTACCGGATCCAGCAGCTCCAGGAAGATGCCTTCGTGGCGGCAGGCCGCAAGGTGGTCGGAAGGAAGATCGGACTGACCTCCCTGGCCATGCAACGCCAGCTCGGCGTGGATAGCCCGGACTTCGGTTTCTTCACCGAAGACCTGATCTACCCCGACGGGGCGGAGATCAAGGTCGACCAGTTCATCGCCCCGAAGGTGGAGCCGGAACTGGCTTTCATCCTCGGTGCCGATCTCACTGCAGACGCCTCTTTCGCGGAGGTGGCCGCCGCTGTGGCCAGCACCCATCTGGTGATCGAGATCATTGATTCCCGGGTCCGCGACTGGGACATCAAGCTGGTGGACACCGTCGCCGACAACGCCTCCTGCGGGGCGATCATCCTGGATCACACCCCCATCGAGGTGAACACCGAGGACCTCCCCCAGGTCAGCGCGACCATGACCATCGACGGTGAGCTCGCCGGCACCGGCACCGGTGCCGATGTGATGGGGCACCCATTGCTTCCGTTGCAGTGGCTCGCCGGGGTGCTCGGTGAGCAGGGGGTGCCCTTGAAAGCGGGGGACATCATCCTCACCGGAAGCTTCTGTGGGGCCGCCCCGGTGATCGCCGGACAGCGCGTCGAGATCGACTACGGCCCCTACGGCACGCTCTCCGCGGCGTTCATCTGATACCTCCCTGCCACTTCAGTCCCACAGCTATCACCCATAGAACAGGATCCTCCCATGTCCCAGAAACTCACCGCGGCGATCGTCGGCCCCGGTAATATCGGCACCGATCTACTGATCAAACTCCTCAACAACTCCGAACACATCGAACCGATCTACATGGTCGGCGTGGACCCCGCCTCCGACGGCCTCAAACGGGCCGCTGATCTCGGGCTGACGGTCTCCGCCGAAGGCGTGGACTGGCTGGTCCAACAAGACCCGCTCCCGGACCTGGTCTTCGAGGCCACCTCCGCTAAGGCGCACACCGCCAACGCCCCGAAGTACCGCGCCGCCGGGATCCGAGCGATCGATCTGACCCCGGCCGCCGTGGGCCCCTACCTGTGTCCTTCGGTTAATCTCGAGGACCTCAAGGACGTGGACAACGTCAACATGATCACCTGTGGCGGCCAGGCCACCACCCCGATCGTCAACGCGGTGTCCTCTGTGGTGGAGGTCGAGTACGCCGAGGTGGTCTCCTCGATCGCCTCGAAGTCCGCCGGCCCGGGCACCCGCGCCAATATCGATGAGTTCATCGAGACCACCCAAAACGCGTTGCAGGAGCTCGGGGGCGCGAAGAAGGGCAAGGTCGTCCTGGTCCTCAACCCGGTCGAACCGCCCATGCTGATGCGTAATACCGTCTACTGCGCCCTGCCCGCCGCAGCCGGTGTCCCCGGCCAGCTGCAGGACTGTATCAAGGCCGCCATCGAAACGCGCGTGGAAGAGGTCCAGGCCTATGTGCCCGGCTATCACCTGACCGCGGAGCCGCAGTTCGACGAAGCCAGCGAGAACTGGAACGGTTGGGCCCGGGTGACCGTCCTCATCGAGGTCAAGGGGGCGGCGGATTATCTACCGGACTACGCCGGAAACCTTGACATCATCACCTCGGCCGCTGTGGCCACCGCCGATAAGTACGCCGAGCTGCTGGCCGTTCGCGTCAGCTAAGAAACAATTAGGGGAAACTATCATGACCACGATCCGTCTCAATGACACCACCCTGCGCGATGGCTCCCATGCCGTGCGCCACCAGTACACCACCGCGCAGGTCCGTAAGGTTGTTCGCGCCCTTGATGATGCCGGGGTGGGCATGCTCGAGGTCACCCACGGCGATGGCCTGGGTGGGTCGACCTTCAATTACGGTTTCTCCCGCGTCAATGAGCTTGATCTGATTGAGGCGGCCGTGGATGAGGCTAAACATGCCAAGATCGCGGCGTTGCTGCTGCCCGGGGTGGGCACCATCGCCGATCTGAAGGAAGCCAAGGAACGTGGTGCGGCGGTGGTGCGTATCGCCACCCATTGTTCTGAGGCTGATGTGTCCATCCAGCATTTCCAGGCCGCCCGGGAGTTGGGGTTGGAGACCGGTGGTTTCCTCATGCTTTCGCACCGGCTGGAGCCGGCGGAGTTGGCTAAGCAGGCCCGGATCATGGTCGATGCTGGGTGTCAGTGTGTCTTTGTGGTTGATTCCTCGGGGTATCTGATCATGGAGGATGCCGGTGACCGGGTCAAGGCTGTGGTCGAGGAGATCGGGGATGATGCTGAGGTCGGCTTCCACGGGCATCAGAACCTGAGCTTCGGGGTGGCCAACTCGTTGTTGGCGGTGCGCAATGGTGCGACGCAGATTGATGGCACGCTTTATGGCCTGGGTGCTGGGGCGGGTAATGCTCCGCTGGAGGTGTTGGCCACGGTCTTTGATCGGTTGGGGATCGATATCGGGAAGGTGGATGTCACGGCGTTGCAGAACGCGGCGGAAGACGTGCTCAAGCCGATGGTGGATCGGTTGCCGATGATGGATCGCGGGTCCATTGTGCAGGGTCAGATGGGGGTCTATAACTCTTTCCTCTTCCATGCGGAGCGTGCCTCGGAGCGTTATGGTGTCCCGGCGCAGGATCTGCTGCGGGAGATCGGTCGTCGTGGTTATGTCGGGGGGCAGGAGGACATGCTTATCGATGTCGCGGTGGAACTGCAGAAGCAGCAGATCACCCTCGTCGGCTAGCAGCCGCCTGAGGAAGGCACCCCGGGTTCAACTACACCGAACCCGGGGTGCCTCTCTTTCCTATTCCGAGCTATCCGGGTTGGCCGCCAAATAGGCCTTGGAGGCGGCAGCGCAGATCCGCTTGAGGTTGGGGATGTGATCCTCGGGCTGGAAACTGTCGGTGGGGCCCGAGATCGACATCGCGGCCACCGGTACCGGGCCCCGGCCGAAGATCGGCGCGGCGACACAGCTCAAGCCCAGCGAGATCTCCTCCCGGTCATAGGCCACACCATCCTGGCGTACCTCGGCCAGCACCCGACGAAACTCTTCGGGATCATCAATGGTACTGGGCGTCCACTTCGATAACCCTCGGCGAATCGCTGCCTCAATACTGTTCTCGTCATAGGCCATGATCGCCTTGCCCACCCCGGTGGCATAGCCGGGCACCCGGCCACCGATCCGGGAGGGCGTCGACACGCCCCGGACCGAGAAGAGCTTGTTGGCGTAGGAGACATCGGTACCGATGAGGTAACCCAGGTGCACGGTGTTGCGGCTGCGCTCGAACAGCGCAGCCAGGAAGGGGGTGAGCACCTCCGAGACCAGCTCGCCATGCCGAGTGGTCTCCTCCTTGGTCAGGTCGGTGAAAAGCGTACCGAGACGGTAGACCTCACCGGCCCGTTGAACCGCGTTGTTCTGCACCAGGGCACCCAGCAGACGGTGAGCGGTTGATTTGGAGAGATCCGCGCGACGGGCGAGCTCACTGACCCCGACACCGGCGGCATCTTCCGGGGTGAATGCCCGGAGAAGACTAAAAGCCTTGTCCACTGAGCTGCGTGAATCTGGCACGGTCATATCGTTGTCATTCCTTCGGTGCTGGAGTAATGCTTCTCTCAGTAAACCTGTGCCGTTGTGTGGAACACAACCCCAGCACCGGGATGGGGTGAAATACAGTCAAAGGCATGACTACCGCCCAGATCCCTGATTACCAGACCGATTCCTTCTTCAACCTCGAGGACAAGTGGCTCGAGACCGCACCGGGAGAGCTCACCCACTATCACGAGCTCGGCGAAGGCGCCCCGATCCTCTTTCTCCACGGTTCCGGCACCGGTGTGACCGCCGCCGCCAACTGGTGGCTGAACCTTCCGGAGATCTCTGAACTCGGCCGCTGCATCGCCATCGACTCCATCGGCTACGGCCAGACCGTCGTCGCTGAGGGCACCGAGTACGGCATCCGTGAGTGGGTCCGCCACGCTGTCCGCGTGCTTGATGCCCTCGGCATCGAGAAGACCTGGATCGTTGGCAACTCCCTCGGTGGCTGGCTGGCCCTCCAATTTGCCATTGACTTCCCGGATCGTCTGCTCGGCGTCATCTCCATGGGTACCGGCGGTGCCAAGCTGACCGGGGCGCTCAAGGGCCACTCCAACCCGACCCTGACCGAGGAGGGGGTCCGCCAGACCCTCGAGCTCTTTGTCACCGACAAGTCCCTGATCACCGATGAATTGGTCAAGGTGCGCTTTGCATCCGCCCTCAATGACACCGCTTCGGACCGTCTCCAGGAGGTCGTGGCTGCCCGCGACCGCGACCGCAATGAGCTACCGCTGGACTTCGAGGTGCTGGCGAAGCTGGACCTTCCGGTGCTGTTGATTCACGGCGTCCAGGACGTGGTGATCCCGGTGCAGCGCACCTGGGACATCCTCAACATCATCCCGAACGCTGACGCCCACATCTTCAGCCAGTGCGGCCACTGGTCCCAGGTGGAGCGTTCCACCGAGTTCAACCAGGTGATCATGTCCTGGCTGGCCACCCGGATCTAAGCTGAGCCCAGCTCGGAACCAGCGCCCCTCTCCGGAATCTTCTTCCGGGGAGGGGCGCTGGCTTTCTGGGTCGAGGTTTCACGCTCTGCGGGGGGGGGTGGCAGTACCTTCTGCGGAACCGTACAACACCAGAAACCGGCACCATCTACCTCCAAGGTAGGTGGTGCCGGCTCCTGCTGAGGAAAGCGCTTAGCCGACCTTGACAGCCTTGAGACCGGCCTTGGCGGAGGCGGCGGAGGTGGCGGCGTAGTCATCCTTCAGGCTGGCTGCCTGATATACCGCCTTGATCGCCCGGGGCAGATTGCCGTTGAGACAGGCTGCGGCAATGAAGCGGTCCGGGCGGATGACGACGGTGCCGACGCTGACCTTGTCGAACCAGTTCTTCAGGGCGCCGGAGTCATCGAGCACCACGCGGGTGCCGGTGGCGGCGCACTGCTGCGCTGCCCAGTCGACCTGGTTCGGGGAGACCGCACAGAGCAACTGCACTCCCTGGGCGGCCAGCCCGGCACGGGCCTCCTCGCTGAGGAGGTTCGCCGGATCCATGCCCCAGGACAGGATCGCGAAACCGTTGCCCAGGGCGTCGTCAAGCAGTACCTGCTCGTCTTTGAAGGTGACGCGGGGCTGGATGAACTGGGTGCCGACGGTGGAATCCTTGCGCAGTGCATTACGCAGCGGGATCAACTTGGGTACCCGTGACCCGGAGATCTTGGGCTTGGCGGTGCCGGCGGACAGGGTCTCCTGGTCGACGACCACACCTCGGCTATAGCGCGGCATCGGCTTAAAGCGCATATCGGAGAAGTACTCTCTCACCTGCGGGGAGAGGTTGGCCACCCGCGCCAGTACATCTCGGCCGAAGGCGATCTTCCTGTCAGTGGGCTTGATCAGATTTCCCAAGGTGAGGGAGAGATCGACCATCGCCTTAGCGTGATCCAGGCGTTCCTGGCTGTAGGTGTCCAGCAGGGTCGCGTCCGCCTTCCCCTTGATCACGGCGTCGAGCTTCCATGCGAGGTTAGTGGCATCGCGGACCCCGGAGTTGAAGCCCTGTCCCATCCACACCGGCATCAGGTGGGCGGCGTCACCGGCGATCAGCACATTGCCCTGGTGGAAATTGGAGGCGACGCGGCCGTGGTGGGTGAATACGCGGCGGCGGATGATGTCGAGCTCGATTCCCTCCGGCAGGTGCTCGTGGAGCAGGGAAGTGACAAAGGCGTTGTCCTCAACGCGCTCATTCGGCTCATCATCGAAGAGCAGGAATTCAAACCGGCGGACCCCGTGCGGCAGCCCAATGGAGACGTAGGGGCGGGCCGGGTCGGCGCCGAGGTAGACATTCGGGATCCCCAGCGGATCATTGCGGACATCGATGACCACCCAGCGGGTGGAGGGGGAGACTCCTTCGAAATCCACGCCCATCCACTTACGGGTGAAGGAGCGGCCCCCCTCGCAGCCGACCATGAAGCGGGCGTTGACGACGGTGGTATCGCCGGTGGCGTTTTCGCCCTCTTCCCCGGTGACGTGGTTCAGATTGACGGTGACACCCTCGCCGTGATCCTCTAGCCCGGCGAGTTCTCGGCCGAAGATGACCTGGACGTTGGGGTAACGGGCCAGTCCCTCATAGACAGCGCGGTCCACCAGGGGCTGAATGAAGCCGAACTTACGGGGGAAGCCGAAGGGCTCGCCCTGTGGGGCGTTGGTCATGAGGACCTCGCCCCTGCCGTTGACGATGCGCATGACATGGTGGGGCAGTGTGTAGGGCTCAACCTGCTCGATCAGGCCCATCGCCTGGATGGTGCGGTAGGACTCGTCATCCAGGCCGACCCCGCGCGGGTAGTCGATCAGCTCGGCACGCTTCTCGATGAGGGTGACGTTGATGCCACGGGCCCCCAGCAGGTTCGCAAGGACCAGACCGGTGGGACCGGTACCGGCGATCAGGACATCGGTTTCAATAATGGAGGGCATAGATTGCTTCCTTCTGGGTCGAGGGTCCGCTGTGATGGGATCAAGTATCGTTCAGGGGCGTGACTTTGGGGGAGTTTTGTTCCGCTACGTGGCACAGGACACTAGGAAAGCGTTGGTGGGGTCGTGATTTTCGCCGCAGCGGCAGGTGTCACGGCGGGCCCGGTTTGCCTAGGGCGCGCGGTCTCCGGGAGATGGTGATCGCCAAGGTGGAGAAGATGAACATGACCGTGACGGCGATCGCGATCAGGCGGGTCTGGACACCGGCGCGCGGGTGGACACCAGGCGGGGGTCCGGTCCCTCATTGTTTATCGGGGAGAAGGGGAAAGTGCGACACCGCATTAATGATCCGGTAGTGCGCTTTCTGCAATTATCAGGCATGGCCTAAGTGCTAACTAAGTTGTCTGAGCGCACTAAAGATGAAGTGTCCCGCCCAGTGGAACGCAGGTTGTTACTCAGCCCTCAGTGGGATGGAATCAGACCCGTCCCGATCGATGTGATCAGCGTTACTGACACTCATGAGGAGTGCCCCATGACAACAGCCATCAATGAAGTCCCATCTAGTGGGGGAGTGACGGTGACTCAGCCGACTGATAATCAGCGTCGGAAAGTCCTGATCTCGAGCTTCCTCGGATCTGCGGTCGAGTACTATGACTTCCTGCTCTACGGCGCCGCTGCAGGCTTGGTCTTCCCGTATGTGTTCTTCGATGATTCGATTGACCCCTTCGCGGGCATGATCCTCTCCTACGTCATCCTTTTCGCCGGCTATCTCTCCCGGCCGGTGGGTGGCCTGCTCTTTGGCCACTTCGGTGACAAATTCGGTCGGAAGAATGTTCTCTTCATAACGCTGATGGTCATGGGCGTGGTGTCCGTCGCCATTGGTCTGCTGCCGGGGTATGCCACCATCGGTATCGCTGCACCAATCATGCTGGTCACCCTGCGCGTGATCCAGGGTGTGGCCGTCGGTGGTGAGTGGGCCGGTGCCACCCTCATGGCGGCGGAGCACGCCAAGGCAGGTTCCCGTGGCTTCGCCGCTTCCATTGCTGTCGCGGGTGCTCCTGCGGGTGCGGTGCTCTCCACTTTGGTATTGGCGCTGTTCGCTGGTCTTCCAGAGGAGCAGTTCCTCTCCTGGGGTTGGCGCGTGCCTTTCCTTCTTTCCGCGGTCTTGGTGCTCATCGGCCTGTATATGCGCTACAGCCTGACGGAGTCCCCTGAGTTTGAGGCTGCCCGTAAGGCTGGTGCCACCAGCACCGGTGTGCCGCTCAAGCGGATCTTCACCGTCTATCCGAAACAGACGGTATTTGCCTCCCTGGCCATCGCTGCTCCGCTGTTCATGCAGGCATTGCTCGCCGTCTTCGTGGTCCCCTTCGTGGTGCAGTCCGGAGCGATGGAGCGTCAAGAAGCACTGGTGCTGCTGACCTTCTCCGCCTTCCTCCACATCTTCGCCATTCCATTCTTTGCCATGCTCTCGGATCGTTTCGGCCGCCGCCGCATCATGCTGATGGGTGTCGTTATCTCCATCTCGCTGGTGTTCCCGATGTTCATGATGTTCACCTCCGGCAATGTCTGGTTGATCGGGCTGGGTTTCATCGTGGGCAACCCGATCATCCAGGCCAGCATCTACGGCCCGGTCGGAGCTTTTCTCTCCGATAAATATGCGCCGCAGGATCGCTATACCGGTGTCTCGGTCTCCTACCAGGTCGGATCCATCCTCGGCGCCGGTATCGCTCCCATGCTCGCAACGTTATTGGTCTCCCTGGACAATGGGTGGGGTGCCTATAACATCGCCCTCTACTTCGTCTTCCTCTGCATCGTCACTGCAGTCTGCGTCATCGCAGTGGAGAAAAGTAAGTACAACGTCGCCGGGGAAGTCCAGCACTCCGAACCAGTCCCGGTTGCAGTTACCTAGTGTCGCGGCTGTGAATGATTACCCCGTGGGTCTTTTGACCTACGGGGTTTCTCTTCGCCGTACATGGTTAATGATTGACGATCCAGGAACCCGGGGAGCAATCCGAGAAGACCGGATCTAATCCGGCGCCAAGGAGACGTCCATGGTCCAGCGCGTACCCCTCCCGAGAACTCACTAAAGACGAAGGCAATCAACTCCTGTGCCCGATCCGGCGATCAGCACCCACCTAAGGAAGGACTGCTAGGGCGCGCCTGCGCGGACATCGGGGCCTGCGAACCGCTCCTCGGCGACGCTGAAGAATGTGCGCCCGATTCCGGACCGCATCGGACCTGGCCCAACGGCTAGTGGCGGAGGTGGTCACGGTGATCCGACCCTCCGAGTTGATAGGCGGAGCCAGTCTCTATATCGTGACACAATAAACGGAGACACTCTCCGAGTCGTCTCGTAGGCTACCCGCGTGCGCAGCAGCCACGGCCACGCCACAACAACAAAGGACCATCCATGAGTCAGAAAACAATGCTTCTCAGCGCCACCCTGGCCAACGGCTACGGTGTCCAGGGACAGGCATGGCGCTCTCCGGAGACGGACACGAGCGACTTCACCAATATTGAGGCTCAGGTGAAGTTGGCGCGGGCTGCCGAGCGCGGGAAGTTCGCGTTCCTATTCGCCCCGGATTTTCCGGGTACCACCGATGACATGGGGACAACGGCCCCCGTGTCCACGCTCGAACCGATTGTCACGCTCTCGGTCCTCGCGCACGAAACCACGCACGTTGGTTTTATCGCCACTGGGTCAACGACCTACAACGAGCCCTATAACCTGGCACGACAGTTCAAGACGCTCGATGTGCTCAGCCGCGGACGCATGGGCTGGAACGCCGTTACTACGGGTTCCCCGATTGCCGTGGCCAACTTCGGCGAGCAGGTCCGGCCACGTGAGGAGCGCTATGAGCGCGCCCACGAGATGATCCAAGTCGTGCAGGCGCTTTGGGGCAGCTGGGGAGAGGATGCCTGGGTCGCCAATGTCGAGACCGGCCAGTTCCTGGATACGGACCAGATCCAGCCGATCAACCTGGGTGGCAAGCACGTCGCCTCTCGCGGGCCACTGGCCATCCCGCCCTCGGAACAGGGGCAGCCGGTCATCGCCTCCGCTGGGGGCGGCGAGTATGGAATGGGTATTGCCGGCCGCTACGCCAGCGTCGCGGTGGGCTCGTCGACCTATGATTTCGCAACCACTCGCCAGGAGCGGGAGATGTACCGATCCGCCGCACGCCAGGCTGGTCGCGACGCGGATGAGCTGAAATACTTCACGGGGTTCATGCCCATCATGGGCAACACCGTGGCGGAAGCGATCGGCAAGCGCATGCAGATGGACGAGCACCTCGCGCCGCAGCGGGTGCCGATGCTGGGGATGATGCTCGGTCTGAGCCTGGATGCGTCGCAGGCAGACCAGCCTTTGAGCGCCTCGCAGCTTGAGAATGCACGGGCGAACCCGGGTGATCCCCGCTCGGCCCGTGCCCTCGACATCGCGCGCCAGGGCTGGACTCCGCGCGAGATTTTGGCTCACGGTGTCATCGACTACGCCCCTAGCCCGGTTGGGCCTCCCGAGGCCATCGCCGACTACCTGCAGGGCGCGTTCGAGGCCGGGATCGCCGATGGCTTCTGGCTCCAGCAGCCCACGTATGCGATCGCGGACGATTTCGTCGACGAGGTCGTCCCGATCCTGCAGAAGCGCGGTCTGTACCACCGCGATTACCAGGGTTCTACGCTGCGCGAGCACCTCGGTGTGCTGCGGCAGTACGGTCAGGATCCCCGCATCAGTTAACCCGAGCCGCTATGTACCTGCACGATCCGGCCCCCTGACAGGGGGGTTGTGCGGGTGCTGTTGCAAAGGTGGGAGTCTCCATCTCTGTCCCGACTTTGCAACAGCACTGTGACAGGGCCCTTCCGGTAGCACCAACAAACCCGCTGTCCGAGCCTGTTGGGCGCTTCCCCGTGTTCTCTACCGCAACGCCAGCTGATCCTCGCCAACGATGAGCCGCTGACCAGCTAATCAGGAGGCGTGATCGCTCCAACCACCACACATCGCGTCGCGGACCAATACGGAACGTTCCCACCGATACCGGCTACCGGTGATAAGGGTGTTTCCTCAGACCTTCAGATGCTTTGCCGCTTCCCGCCGACTCAACGGGGCCAGCTGTGCCTCCTGCTCAGCGAGGAATCCCCGCACCCACTCCGGGTTCTGGCGGGCGTAGTCGCGTAGCGCCCAGCCGATGGCCTTGTTGATGAAGAATTCTTTGGAGCCCAGGTTCGCGAGGATGATCTCCGTCAATAACACCGTGTCGGTGTTTGCCCCGCGCCCGAGTTGGTGGAGGATCGCCACCCGCCGCACCCAGAAGTTCGCATCGACCGCCCAGGCGCGCATTGAGGCGGCATCACCGGCCCGCCCGATGCTCTTGACCAGGGCATCGACGGTGTCCCACCAAGACTTCCGGATCACCAGGTCCTTCAGGCAGGGCAGGTCCACTAATTCCAGGGGAACCTGGGAGAGGTGGTCACAGGCCACATACTGAAACTCGCGTTCCTCCGCGGCCCAGCAGTCCTCGACGAACTGCCAGTCCGGGGCGTTGCGACGCCCGCGCAACAGCCCCCGGCTCGCCTTGCGGCGCTCCGGGGTACTCACGCCGAGGAAGGGGAACTGATCCCGCATGTACGCCTTCATCCCCGGGGCGCGTGCCGGGTCCGCGACGTCGATAAGCGCTTCCAGGAGGGCGTGAAAAGGGGGCGTGACCATGCTGTTGAGCATAGTCACGCCCCCTTTAGGGTGAAGCTTTAGAGGGCGGTGTAGCCGCCATCGACCAGGTGGTAGCTGCCGGTGACGAAGGAAGCGTCATCGCTGAGCAGGAAGCGGGTGATGGTCGCAACCTCCTCCGGCTTTCCTAGGCGGCCAATCGGGTGCTTGGCGATCAGACCATCGAGGAATTCCTGCGGCAGGTCCGTGAGCAGCGGAGTCTCAATGTAGGCCGGGCCCACCGCGTTGATGCGGATCCCCTTCGGGCCGTACTCCACGGCCGCGTTCTTCGTCAGGCCGACCACGCCATGTTTGGCGGCGGTGTAGGCGCTGTTGTCCGGGGCGGCGACGGTGCCGTGGATCGAGGCGATGTTGACGATTGCGGTACCGGCCGGATCATCCTGCTTGAGGAACTGCTCGATCTGGTAGCGCATGCCATAGGCCACACCATTGAGGTTGATGTTGATGACCCGGTCCCAGGCATCGATATCGATCTCGCCGTGCGGGGTACCGGTGCCACCGATGCCGGCGTTGTTCACGGCATAATGCAAGGCACCGTAGGTCTCGACGGCGAAGTCGACAACAGCCTTGTTATCCTCGGCGCTGGCGGCGTCATGCTTGAAGGCGCTGGCTTCACCGCCGGCCTCCTTGATCTCAGTGACCACCCGCTCAGCGCCTTCGAGGTTGATATCGGAGACGATAACCTTGGCACCCTGGGCGGCCAGATCCTTGGCGATGGCCTCGCCGATGCCGCTGCCGGCACCGGTGACGAGAGCTACTTTATCGGTGAAAGAGTTCATGAAAAATCCCTTCTGCCACGTTGCCATGGCAAACGTAACATTCCGTGGTTCTCCACGGGATGATGCTTTCAAACCTCTGTTGACCTGCGCTTTTATCCGCGCCGTCACCCTCCAGGATACGCCTGATGCGCCGGCCAGGGAGGGTGAGATAAGCCACTGATCAGGAATTTCACATGATGTGTCCCGGGCAGAAAGAAGACCCCCTTCCCGGATGAAACTCAGCCGGGAAGAGGGTCTTGATCAGATCTGAAAAGTTTAGGCTTCGCCCTCGAAGAGGGTGGTCACGGAACCGTTCTCGAAGATCTCACTGATGGTGCGGGCCAGCAGGGGGGCGATGGAGAGAACGGTCAGGTTCTCCCAGCCCTCGGTGTTCTGCGGCAGGGTGTCGGTGGTGATGACTTCCTCGGCACCGCAGTCCTGCAGGCGCTGGCGTGCCGGGTCGGAGAACACACCGTGGGTGCAGGCGATGACCACGGAACGGGCACCGGCCTCCTTGAGTACGCGGCAGGCGCCGGCGATGGTTCCACCGGTGTCGATCATGTCATCGAGCAGGACACAGTCCTTGCCCTCGACGTCACCGACGACGCGGTTGGCGGTGACCTCATTGGCCACGTCCACACTGCGGGACTTGTGGATGAAGGCCAGCGGGGCATCACCCAACGTATTGGCCCACTTCTCGGCGACCTTCACCCGGCCGGCATCGGGGGAGACCACACAGATGTTATCCAGGTTGTACTTCCCGACGATGTAGTCCGTCAGGATCGGCATGGCGTGCATGTGATCGACGGGGCCGTCGAAGAAGCCCTGGATCTGGTCGGTGTGCAGATCCACTGAGACCAGGCGGTCCGCACCGGCGGCCAGCAGCAGGTCGGCGACCAGGCGGGCGGAGATCGGCTCGCGGCCGCGGTGCTTCTTGTCCTGCCGGGCGTAGGGGTAGAAAGGCAGGATCGCGGTGATGCGCTTGGCGGAGCCACGCTTGAGAGCGTCGATCATGATCAGCTGTTCCATCAGCCACTTGTTCAGCGGCTGAGTGTGGGACTGAAGAATGAAGCAATCGGAGCCACGGACAGACTCCTCGAAACGGACGAAGATCTCGCCGTTGGCAAAATCCCGAGCGGTGGTGGGAGTCACGTCGATTCCCAGTTCCCGCGCCACAGCCTCTCCCAGTTCGGGGTGTGCCCGACCCGAGAAAAACATCATGTTCTTGTGGTTTTGCTTCCAGTGAGCTGTCATAATCGTCAGCTTAGCCTTCCTGGTTGGTGACAGAAGAATTCGCGCGGGCGCGTGCTGCAGCCTCTGCGGCGGGGGTTCCCGGACGCTTCCTCTCGACCCAACCTTCGATGTTGCGCTGGTGGCCACCGGAGACGACGAGAGCGCCCGGGGGGACATCCTCCTTGATTACTGTACCTGCCCCGGAATACGCGCCATCACCTACGGTCACCGGAGCAATGAACATGGTGTCTGACCCGGTTCGGACGTGGCTGCCGATGGTGGTGTGGTGCTTGCTCACGCCGTCGTAGTTGACGAAGACCGAGGAGGCGCCGATGTTGGATTCCTCACCGACGGTGGCATCTCCGATATAGGACAGGTGCGGCACCTTGGAGCCCCGGCCGATGGTGGCATTCTTGGCCTCAACGAAACCGCCGAGCTTTCCGCCCTCACCGAGGACGGTATTAGGACGGATATAGGTGAAGGGACCGACGGTGGCATCCGCGCCGATCACGGAACGCTCACCATGGGTACGGATAACACTGGCGCCGGTGCCGATGGTCATGTCGGTCAGGGTGGAATCCGGTCCGATCTGGGCGTTATCGGCGATGGAGGTGGTGCCCCAGAGCTGGGTGCCGGGATGGATGACCACATCCTTGCCGACGCGGACATTGACACCGATCCAGGTGGACTCCGGATCGATGATGGTCGCACCACCGAGCATGGCGGCCTCGACGGTGCGGCGGTTGAGCTCACGGCCGGCCTCGGCCAGCTGCACGCGGTTGTTCACGCCGGCCAGCTCGGAGGCATCATCGGCGGTGTGGGCGCGGACCGGGTGGCCGCCATCGCGGGCGATGCTGAGCACATCGGTCAGGTAGAGCTCACCCTGGGCGTTGTTGGAGTCCAGCTTGCCCAGGGCGTCGCGCAGCACCGCGGCGTCGAAGGCGAAGACACCGGAGTTGACCTCGTTGATCGCGTGCTGCTCCGCGGTGGCGTCCTTCTGCTCGACGATGGCGGTGACCTCGCCCTCCTGATCGCGGACGATACGGCCGTAGCCGCTCGGGTCCGCCAGACGCATGGTCAGCACGGTCACGGCGGTGGGGACCTTGACGTGTGCCGCCAGGAGCTGGTTCAGGGTCTCCGGGCGAAGCAGCGGAACATCGGCATTGGTGACGATGATGGTGCCCTCGAAATCGAGGATCGGCTCGAGGCCGCACTGCACGGCGTGGCCGGTGCCGTTCTGCTCATCCTGGATGGCGGTGAGTACCTCGCGTTTCAGTTCCTCGGCGACGGCAGTCACCGCTGGCCCGACCTGGTCTCGCTTATGCCCGATCACTGCGACGATGTGTTCCGGGGAAACACCTGCGGCGGCGTGCAGACTATGAGAGAGAAGGCTTCGCCCACCGATCTCGTGCAGGGTCTTCTGGATATCAGACTTCATACGGGTGCCGGCACCGGCAGCCAGGACGACAATGGCGCTGGGATTGGTGGAAGTACTCACGTTTAAATTGTTCCTTTTGGCGTTAGGGGACGCGTGCCAGGGAGAAGATCTCCCGGACAGGTACCGCATAAGCATATCGTCCGCACCGGTCCCGGAGGGGAATATTGCGGCGGAGGACCTGCGTGGGTCGGTACCGATAAGACTCAGCGTTCGGCGGCCATGAGCATCCGGTCGACCGTGACCAGCATTTCATCGACATATGCCGGGTTGATACCACGTTCGCGCCGGGCCTGAAGCAGCTCTTGCTGGGCGGCGTGGAGAGCTTCGGTCCGGGCGCGCCGGGCTTCGGTGCGTAGCTTCTTGATGTTCTTGGTCTGCTCCGCCTCTGCTTCCATCTCATTGCTGATCCAGTTGCGGATGTTCTCGATGGACTCCTCCGGAAGCGAGGCATGCTGGAGCAGATGGTCGTAGGCGGCGTGGCGGGCGCGGTGCGAGAGATCTTCGCGGGCCTGGTCGCCCGCGGCGTCGGGGCCGCTGTCCAGATCGAGTCTGCTGACCAGCCAGGGCAGAGTCAGTCCCGGGATCACCATGGTCAGCAGCAGGACCACCAGGGCGATGACGGTCAGCTCGTGGTGGAAGGGGAAGAGGTCCTTCGGGATGGAGAGCACCAGAGCCAGGGTCACCAGGCCACGCATCCCGGCCCAGGTCATCAGGAGTACCTCCTGCAGCCGAAGCGGGGCCTTCATGCCTGGTGAGGCGCCGTGCCGGTCCACCTTGCGGCGGTTGGCCTTGTAAGCGAAAAACAGCCAGATGAAGCGCACCAGGATGCAGACCACGGATAGGACGGCACCGATCCAGACGGCGTGCCAGAGTTGGCCGCCGACTTCTTCGATGGCGGCCCGGACATTCAGTCCGATCAGGCCGAAGGCCACACCGGTGAAGAGCATCTCCACGGTGCCCCAGAAGGCGTGTCCGGAGAGTCGGTCCTCGGCGCCGATGGAAGCGCGGGAATTCATTTCGACGGCCGCGATCACGATGGCGATGACCCCGGATCCGCCGACCTCTTCGGCGAGGGCGTAGATCGCGAAAGGCAGCACCCAGGTCAGGGCGTTTCGGGCCTCGATGCTGGCGACGTGGTCGGTGAACCATGCGGCGAGGCGGCCCGCGAGCAGACCGATGACGATCGCCGCGATCACGGAGATGAAGAAGTCGATCGCCCCCTGGGTGAAGGAGAGCTCGGACCCGGCGACCAGGGCTGCCAGCGCCACGTGGAAGGTCACGATGGAAGCGGCATCGTTGAACAGGCCCTCGGTCTGGAGGACGGTGGTGATGCGCTTCGGGATGCCGGCCGGTTCAGCGACGGCGTCCACGGCCACCGGGTCTGGCGGGGCCAGGGCCGCCGCCAGGACGATCGCCGCCGAGATTCCGATGCCCGGTAGGAGCAGCCAGGTGGTGCCCGCCAGTACCGCGATGGTGACGAAGACCAGTAGCACGGACAGGGAGGCGATGGTGGCGAACTGGGAACGGATGACCGCCCAGGAGGTCTTACGTGCCAGCGCCCACAACAATGGCGGCAGGAAGATCGGCAGGATTATCTCTGCCGGGATGTTGAGGTCCGGGGTGAAGGGGATGAGGGCACCGCCCGCGGCGAGCAGCGTCAATAAGGCGGGCCAGGGGAGCCCGGTGCGGTCACCTAGGGCGGTCACCAGGACCGTGGCCAGCAAAAGTCCGGTGAGCATGAGCAGAATAGTCATGGAATCATCTCGTGGATCAGGGGCGTCCGGAACGCGGGGGTCCGGCCCGGGTGGGGCTGTGCCCCTATAGTTTTACGCCGTGGTCCGGATTTCGCCGAGTGGCCGAACCGTAGCCACGGCCGGTCCACCGGAAAGCATCAAGCCCCGGAGACATCCTTCATCTGTCCCGCGGCGAAGGTGCCCACCAATCCCACCACCGCGAGGAAGAGCAGCGCAGCGGAGGGGCCGATCATCGCGATGACGCCGGAGACCGCGCCCATGCCCAGCAGAATCAACCCCATCAGTGAGTTCGCGGCACTGACATATTGGGTGCGCTGATCGCCCTCGGCCATATCCACCACATAGGTCTTGCGGGCGACCCGGATGGCGGTGTGCGCCAGGTTCACCGCGAAGAATCCCAGCGGCAGTACCCAGTAGTTCAGGGCGGCAGGGGCCCACTGCGCGCTGGACACCAGGAGCAACAGGATCACGGAGGCGAGTGCAGAACCCACCGACATCACTGCCTTGGCGGAGGCATCCGACCAGATCCCGGAAATCCGACCGCCCACCAAGGCCGCCAGCCCGGAGGCGATGAGGAAGATGCCCAGGCCGTTGAGATCCTGGCCGAGATCCTGTGCCAGGGCGACGATGAAGGTGGTGGACAATGCGCTGACCAGCATCAGCGAGCGTACGATGACGAAATTCCGGAAGTTGCGGTCGCCCTTGAGCAGCGTCACACAGTCCCGGAACCAACTCTGGTTCAACCCCGCAGTCACCCGCTCTCCACGGTCCGGCTCCCTGATCCCGTGGAAGATCCCCGCCGCCGTACACCAGGCCAGCGCCGAGGCGAAGATCAGCGCGGCAATCAACCAGGATGGGGCCGCGCCGGGTAAGAGCGCCAGGGCGATACCCACCACCAGTGTCACTCCGCCGCCCAGTGCGGCGGCGCGGCCGGTGATTTCTCCGCGTCGGCCCTTGCGAATGGTGCGGCCTTGTACGTCCTTGGATGTGATTGAGCACAGGGCGCGGAAGACGGCGAGCACCGCCAGGAGCGCGACCACCGCCGTCCCCAGCGCCCAGCCTCGGAGGGTCAGCGCAGCCACGCCGATCAATGCTGCCGCCAGGCCCTGGCCCACCGAACCCCACACCCAGAGCAGCCGTCGATTGGGCGTGCTGGTCACCCAGGGGGTCAGCGCAGCCTGGGGGAGCATGGACCCGGCCTCCCGAATCGGCACCAACAGGGCGATGAAGAATCCGGGGGCGCCAGCCGCCTGCAGCATCCAGGGCAGCACGGTCTTGGCGGCGACGATCTGGTCACCGATATTCTGAAGTCCATTGGACCAGATGAACCGTCGGGCGTTGTGATCCTCATTCGGGTACTTCTCGGCTGTACTCAAGTCTCGGCTTCCCTGTGCTGGTTGAATTTAAGGGGGAAAATTCCAGAGCGCCTGCTCTAAATTGTGGGGTGAACCCCGAATCAGGACCCGCATAAGGAGACTCCGAATGAGCGAATCAACCCTGCCGATTATCTCCCTGAAGAAGCTTATCGAAGGCCCTGAGCGGGCAACCGAGCTGGCCCGGCTGCGCCAGGTGACCCATGAGGTCGGCTTCTTTTATCTCGCCGACCACGGTATCCCCACCTCGCTGGCTGCGGATCTCTTCGCCGCCGCCCGGAGGTTTTTCGCCCAGCCGGATGGGATCAAGCGGGAGATCTCCAATATCAACTCCCCGCACTACCGTGGTTACGCCCATATCGGCGATGAGCTGACCCAGGGCAAGGTGGATTGGCGGGAGCAGATCGATTTCGCCGTGGAACGCCAGCCCCGCAGCGATGATCTGGCCAACCGGCCCTGGCAGGTGCTGGAGGGCCCCAATCTCTGGCCCGCCGCGGTGCCGGAGTTACGTGGCCTGGTGGAGGAGTGGCTGGAGCGCAATACCGAGGTCTCCCGCCAGCTGCTGGCGGCCTGGGCGCAGTCGCTCGGCCAGGCCCCCGACTTCTTTGAGGAGGTCTCCCGGGAGCCCTTCCCACTGATGAAGATCGCCCGTTACCCGGGACATGATGGCTCCGAGACCGGCCAGGGCGTGGGAGCCCACAAGGACTCCGGGGTGCTCACTCTGCTGCTGCCGGAGCCGGGGTCCGGAGGTCTGCAGGTACTGCGCGCGGGCGAGTGGGTCGATGTTGAGACAATCCCGGGGCTCTTCGTGGTCAATACCGGCGAATTGCTGGAGGCGGCGACCGGGGGCTATCTCGTGGCCACCCCGCATCGGGTGCTCCCGCCCGCGCCCGGCACCACGCGTTTATCGCTGCCGTACTTCTTCACTTCCGGGCTCGATGAAGTTTTTCCCACCCTGGACCTGGTGCCGGAGCTGGCGGCCCAGGCCCGCGGCGTCGCCAAGGACATGGCCGGGCAGGAGATCACCGGGGTCACCGGAATCAACGTGCTCAAGTCCCGCCTACGGGCCCATCCCGAGATCACCGCGCGCTATCACGCACAGCTGAGCCCGACCTAGAGTGAAAGTATGAGCATCGCCTTCAGTCGTCGAATCTTCTTCCGGGGGGCAGCACTCCTCTTGGCCGGCGGGGCGCTGGCCGCCTGTGCGCCCACCCCCCGCGGCTATGAGGGCCAGCGTCGTCCGTTGCCCATCCCGCCGCTGATGGAAGGGGAACTTATCGACGGCCGCCTCACCTTCCGCCTCGACGCCGGGGCCGTCAATGCGCGCATCCTCCCAGACGTGGACACGCCTGCCTGGGGATTCAACGGCGCCCACCTTGGCCCGACGCTGCGGGCCCGGCGCGGCGATCAGGTATCCATGGACGTACACAATGGCCTCGATGAGATGACCACCATCCACTGGCACGGCATGAAACTGCCCGCGAAGATGGATGGCGGGCCGCACCAGCCCATCGAACCAGGGCAGACCTGGACACCGCAGTGGACGGTGGATCAGCCCGCCGCCACCCTCTGGTATCACCCGCACCCCCATGGTCTGACCGGGCTGCACGCCTACCGTGGACTGGCGGGACTGTTCTACCTCGAGGATGAGATCAGTGAGGGACTCGAGGTGCCCGCTGACTATGGCGTGGACGATATTCCCGTGATCCTCATGGATCACAACTTCCATGAGGACGGCACTCTCGATGAGATTGAGGATCCAGATCTCGGGCTCAAGGGAGAGGTGCCCACCGTCAACGGGATCACCAATGCCGCCTTCCAAGCCACCACGCGCCGGGTGAGATTGCGGATCCTGGACGCTTCCACCATGCGCTTTTTCCATCTGCGCTTTTCTGATGGCCGCCCCTTCCAGGTACTGGCCTCGGATGCTGGTCTCTTGGATCAACTCAAGCAGGTGGCGGGGGTCTATCTGAGCCCCGGTGAGCGGGTGGAGATCCTGGTGGACCTGGAACCAGGGGAGGAGGTCATGCTAGAAACCGTCGAGTTCCCGGATAATCTCGGGGTGCCGGAGGATGAATTTGCCCTGGACTTCGGTCTGGGTGACCAGTTTGAGCTGCTGCACCTGACTGGGCCGGAGGATTCAGCCCCGGCAGTGGCGGCCTTGCCGGGCGTGCTGGGCCAGACGTCTTCGCTGGATCTCGCCGGGGCGCCGGAACGCGAGTTCCGGCTCAACACCTTCGAGATCAACGACGAGACGATGGACATGACCCGGGTCGATCTGACCCTTGACCACGATGGGCCTGAAGTCTGGACCGTGATCAACGAAAACTCCGACTGGATCCACAACTTCCACATCCACAACGCCTCCTTTCATGTGCTGGAGGTGAGGGGTACCGAGGCCGCGATCTTCACCAGCGGGCCCAAGGATACGGTCGCGCTGCCCCCGCGGGCCACGGTGAGGCTGGCCGTGACTTTCGGGAGCTTCCCGGATCCGGAATGGGCGTATATGTACCACTGCCACATGCTCTTCCATGAGGACCAGGGGATGATGGGACAATTCGTCATGGTTGAGCCCGGTGGGGAAGCGGACCTGGGGGAGATTTATGGGCACCTGGCGCACTGAGGTGGGGGCCGATGACATGAACCACCCCTCACCGGGTGCTCCCCACCGCGCCAGGACAGAGCCGTTACTCCATTCCCTTCTTCTATGGCCCCAGCCTGGAGGTCACGTTCCCTAAACTAGAGCTGCCGGAAGAGCTGGCTGCGAAGGCTCCGGGGGTGGGTAAAGATATGGATGGCGAAGAGATCTATCAGCTCGTGGGCCGAAACTTCCTCAAGTCACGGATACGTTCGCACCCTGATGTCACCGAACGTTTCCACGCTGATCTTTTGGTGACGTAGTTCCGGGCCCCGCCGCCGGGAAACTACTGCGGGGTCCCCGGGACGGGTGGGGCCGGGGCTAATGCTGAAATTGCATAAACACAGCTTTAGCTTAGTATTTTCACATGCGTAAAACTCTATTGGCCCTGACTGTGGCCGCCTCCGTTATCATTTCCACCGTCGTGCCCGCTGCGGCCCAGACCCAGGAGCTGGATAGTGGCAATCCTGCGGAAACCTCGTTGAGCGCCGAGCTCTCCAGTGGCTCTTCCGAGAGCACTGAAGGTGATCTGGGAGATGAAGATGAGGATGCCGCTGCCCTCAGCTCTGGTTCTTCCGCCGGATCCTCGGAGAACACTGAGGACTCAGTGGGTTCCGAAGGGGAGATCGGTGCCGTCATCATCGGCGTCGCAGCGATTGCCGCTGTGGCTGGCTTAGTGGGAGCCGGTGTCACCTGGGCGGTCCAGGAACGACTGATCGCCAATCCGCTGCCGGGCATTATTCCCTCGCCGGCTCCGGTGGTTCATAACCCGGCTCCGGCACCCGCCCCCACTCCGGCACCGGTAGTCAATAGGCCTGCGCCTGCTCCCGTACCTGCCCCTGCTCCGGCACCGGTAGTCAATAGGCCTGCCCCGGCTCCGGCACCCGCCCCGGTGGTTAACCAGCGAAGGGTCCCGCCTGCTGGCTCCTACTTCAAGAATTGCACTGCCGTGCGCGCCGCCGGCTATGCCCCGATTTACCGCGGGGAGCCAGGCTACCGCTCTGCTCTGGACCGTGACAACGACGGCGTCGCCTGCGAATAGAGGGGCGGGGCGGGGTTTGGCTGCCGATTATGCAAAAAGGTTCACAACGCTTCGGCGGTTTGCATGATCGCTCCCGGACGGGCCCTGGCACCCAAGTTTTTCGGTAGCCACGAAAAAACCGCACCGCAGCAATTTTGAACATTGCTGCGGTGCGGTTATTCTCTTTGCTTCCCCACCAGGACTCGAACCTGGAATGACGGTACCAAAAACCGGAGTGTTGCCAATTACACCATGGGGAACGGCCCTCAAACACTTTACCTGATTGTCCACGCTGGCCGTCAATCGTGCAATTTCAGGGGACCAGATAGGCTGTGCAACATGGTTCGTCAGCGGATGACCGGCAAGGAACGCCGGGAGCAGCTCATTTCAATCGGTAGAAGTGTTTTCGCCGAACGCGGCTTTGAGGGCACCAGTGTCGAGGAGATAGCGTCTCGGGCCCGGGTCTCCAAACCGGTGGTCTATGAACACTTCGGTGGGAAGGAGGGGCTCTATGCGGTGGTTGTCGACCGTGAGATGCTCCGCCTGGAAAGCCTGATCACCGAGGCGCTGGAGAAGGGGCGGGCCCGGGTACGCATTGAGCGGGCCGTGATGGCGTTGTTGACCTATGTGGAGCAGGAGACCGATGGTTTCCAGATCCTGGTCCGCGATATGACACCGGGCAAGGACCGAAGTTATTCCACCCTGCTCAATACTGCGGTGGGGCAGGTCTCTCATATACTGGGCCGTTCCTTCCAGCGTCAGGGACTGGAGGAAGAGGCTGCGGTGCTCTATGGCCAGGCCCTAGTGGGCATGGTCTCCACCACCGCCCAGTGGTGGCTGGATGAGCGTCAGCCCTCCAAGGAGGAGGTGGCGGCGCATATCGTCAATCTCTGCTGGAACGGTCTGGCGGGGATGCGGTCGAACCCGGTGCTCTCTGATGAGGTGCTGGCCGAGGTTGCGGAAACTGAGGCGAACTCTGCCGCCGCAGCACCTGATACACATATGTCCGAGTCAATGATCGAGGAGCAAGAGTGAGCCCGAAGGGCAGCACGGAAGCCAGTCCGACCACCCCGGAAACACCGATGTTGGCCGGGCTGATCAAGGTCGCCGCCACTGATCCCAAGATCAAAGGCATGCTCAACCATGTCGGGGAAAAGACGCTGCATCTGACCGGCATCGATCAGGCCCGACCCTGGGCCATCGCCGCGTTGGCACACCGGGCTCCGGTGCTGCTGGTCACCGCCACCGGCCGGGAGGCGGAGGATCTGACCGCCGAACTCAAGGCGATGATGGGGGAGAAGGTCGCCTGGTACCCCTCCTGGGAGACGCTGCCACATGAGCGGATGAGTCCCGGTGCGGACAGCGTCGGCCGTCGCGCGCAGGTGCTCAACCATCTCGAGGACCTCAAGGTGGTGGTCACCGCCGCGCGTGGTTTCTGCCAGCCGCTGTTGGAGTCGACCCCCGGCCGCGAGCCGATTGTGTTGCGGGAGGATGAGGAGCACGACTTTGCGGAGCTGACCCGTCAGCTGGTCTTCCGTGCCTATAACAATGTGGACATGGTGACCAAACGCGGTGAGTTCGCCACTCGTGGCGGCATCCTCGATATCTTCCCCACGACCTTTGATTATCCGGTGCGGGTGGAATTCTGGGGTGATGAGGTCACCGAGATCCGCCAGTTCGCGGTCGCCGACCAACGCACGCTTACCGACGTCGCGGTCGGGACCGTGGAGATCTACCCGGCGCGCGAGCTGCCGATCACCGCGGGCATCGCACAGCGTGCCGCCGAGCTGCTGGTGCAGCACCCCGGTAACCCCACCCTGGTGGAACTGCTGACCAAGCTCTCCGAGCAGACCCCGGCGGAGGGGATGGAGGCGTTGATCCCCGCGCTCGTCGATACGCCCATGGTGACCCTGCCGGAATTGATGCCGCCGGGCACGCATGTGGTGTTGGTGGCGCCGGAGAAGATCCGTACCCGCATCAGTGATCTCGAGGCCACCGACGCCGAGTTTCTCGCCGCCGGTTGGGAAGCCGCCGCCATGGGTGCCAGCGGCCCCATCGCGGCCGAAGGACTGGACCTGTCCGCCTCCTCCTACCGTTCCTATGAGTCCCTGCAGGTCACCTGTGAAAAGGGGAAGGTTCCCTGGTGGACCTTCGCCCCACCCGGCATGTACATCGCCGAGGAGTCCGATACCCTCCCGCTGGAGTATGCGGCAGGTCCGACCCCGCGTGGCGACGCCGCGGAAATCGAGGCCATGATGGCGCTGCTGCTCGCACACACCCGCGACGGTGGCCGCGCCGCCTTCATCGCGCCGGCCGAGGCCGCCATCAAACGCATGGTGGAGCGCTTCGCGGAGCAGGGGATTCCCGCCACGGTGGCCACCCCGGGCTGGGAGCCGACCCCGGGTGAGGTGACGCTCTACCGCGCGCTCAGCCACGCCGGCCTGGTCTTCCCGAAGGTGCGCAAGCACCGCGATGCCCAGGCCCTGCCGCTGGTGGTCATCACCGAGACCGACCTGACGGGCAACCGCGTCGGTGATATCGCCGGCGCTAAACGACGCCCCGCCCGCCGCCGCAACAAGGTTGATCCGCTGGCGCTGAAAACCGGCGACCACGTGGTGCATGAGACCCACGGCATCGGCCGTTTCCTGAAGATGGCCGAGCGCACCATCACTACCGGCGATGATAAATCCCGCCGCGAGTACATTGTCCTGGAGTATGCGCCCGCCAAGCGCGGCCAGCCCGCCGACCAGCTCTGGGTACCGATGGAATCCCTGGACCTGCTCTCCAAGTACTCCGGTGGTGAATCGCCGACCCTATCCAAGATGGGTGGCTCCGATTGGAAGAACGTCAAGAAGAAGGCCCGGGCCGCGGTCCGCGAGATCGCCGGTGAACTGGTGCAGCTCTACGCCAAACGCCAAGCTTCACCAGGGCACCCCTTCGCCCCGGATTCTCCCTGGCAACGCGAGATGGAGGATAACTTTCCCTTCGTCGAGACCGAGGACCAGATGAACGCCATCGAGGCGGTCAAGGAGGACATGGAGAAGCCGGTCCCGATGGACCGCGTCATCGTCGGTGATGTCGGCTACGGCAAAACTGAGGTTGCGGTGCGTGCCGCCTTCAAGGCCGTGCAGGACGGCAAGCAGGTGGCGGTGCTCGTGCCGACCACCCTGCTCGCCCAGCAGCACCTGTCCACCTTCGAACAGCGGATGGATGGCTTCCCCGTCACCATCCGGGGGCTCTCCCGCTTCACCTCGACCGCGGACTCCAAGAAAATCCTCAAGGGACTGACCGACGGTGAAGTGGACATCGTGGTGGGCACCCACCGACTGCTGGCCACCGGTGTGCACTGGAAGAACCTCGGCCTGATCATCGTCGATGAGGAACAGCGCTTCGGGGTGGAGCACAAGGAACACATTAAGGCGCTGCGTAGTCACGTCGATGTGCTCACCATGTCCGCCACCCCGATCCCGCGCACCCTGGAGATGTCCATGGCCGGTATCCGCGAGATGACCACCATCCTCACCCCGCCGGAGGACCGTCACCCGGTGCTGACCTATGTCGGCACCCAGGAGGAGAAGCAGGTCTCCGCCGCTATCCGCCGTGAACTGCTTCGTGACGGCCAGGTCTTCTTCGTCCACAACAAGGTCTCCGATATCGAGAAGAAAGCTCGGGAGCTGCGCGAACTCGTCCCCGAGGCCCGCATCGTCGTCGCCCACGGCCAGATGGGTGAGGAACAACTTGAGCAGACCGTGCAGGGATTCTGGGACCGCGAATACGATGTCCTGGTCTGTACCACCATCGTCGAAACTGGCTTGGACATCTCCAACGCGAACACCCTGATCGTGGAAAACGCCCACCACATGGGTCTGTCCCAGCTCCACCAGCTGCGTGGCCGCGTGGGGCGTTCCCGCGAACGCGGCTACGCCTATTTCCTCTACCCCAAGGGTGCGTTGCTCACCGAGAATTCCTATGACCGACTGGCGACGATCTCGCAGAACAACGATCTCGGCGCTGGCATGGCCGTGGCGATGAAGGACCTGGAGATGCGCGGCGCCGGTAATGTCCTCGGTGCCGAACAATCCGGCCACATTGCCGGGGTCGGATTCGACCTCTACATCCGACTCGTCGGCGAAGCCGTGGAGACCTACCGCGCGCTGGCCACCGGCCAGGTCATCGACGCCACCGACCAGGGCCCGAAGGAAATCCGCATTGACCTGCCGGTGGATGCACACATCCCGGAGTCCTACATCAACTCCGAACGACTCCGCCTAGAGGTCTACCGCAAACTGGCCTCCTCGGCTTCGGGCACAGACCTGCAGCTCATCATCGAGGAGATGGAGGACCGCTACGGCCCCGTGCCGGAAGAGGTTTCCCGTCTGCTGGCGGTGGCACGGTTGCGGCACCAGGCCCGGCGCGCCGGGATCTCCGATATCGGGGTCCAGGGCACCCGCATCAAGGTCCACCCCGTGGATCTGCCGGACTCCAAGCAGGTCCGCTTGCGTCGTCTCTTCCCGGGCTCGAACTACCGGGCTGCGGCGAAGGCGATCCAGCTGCCCTTCCCGAAGGCCGGCCGCAATGTCACCGACCCGAAGCTGCGCGATGTGGAACTGCTGCAGTGGATGGCAGACTTCCTCTCCCAGATGTTTGAGATCGATCAGGTTGATGTGGCTGGTGGTTCGGCTGCCTCGACGGCAGCTGCGGCGAAAAAGTCACGGGTGGTGTCAGTCTCGGAGTAGCTGCCTGCCGAGTTGCATGAATTTCGCAGTTGTTCAGCGGGGGTGCCAGCGTGCGTAATGCGAACGCTGAACAGTGGTGTTGAACTGGGCAAATTTATCAGGTGAGGAATATCGGGGGCGGGAACCCCTCCTGTGATGGAGCGTCGAGGATGCGCCCATTGGTGTCCTCTGCCACACTGTCCTCCATGGGAAATCACGCCGAGAAGAAAGTTGTCGTCATCATTGACGCCACCTTCGGTTTCGGTGTGGCCATTGAGGAAGCACTGTCTGAGAATCGACCGGCCCGTCGCCGTAGACCGGGCCAGCGGCGACAGTACCCCTGCTGAGAGCGAAGCAGTGAAGCACCTTCCGGCGGAGTAGCTCTACCCTGCCGGCAGGTGCCGCAGTCCTCCCCGTTTATTGGCAAACCTCATCAATTTAGGAGCCCGACATGGGTGTCTCACCCCTGCTCGCCATTGAAAAACCCCAGCTTCCCAGGCCCACCCTGCCGGAGATCTTCCGCGACCTCGGCCCCCAGGAGATCGGAAATGGTCTGGTGGCCCTGATCTTCTCCGCATCCGGTCCCATCGCGGTGATCCTGGCGGCAGCGGCCGCCGGAAATCTCAGCTCTGCCCAAACCTCCTCCTGGATTTTCGGCGCCTTTCTCGGCAATGGCATTCTCACCCTGTTGCTGACCTACCTCTACCGCAGTCCGCAGGCCTACTTCTGGACCATCCCCGGCACCGTCATTGCCGGTGACGCCCTGGCACATCTGGAGTTCGCCGAGGTGCTCGGTGCCTACCTGGTCACAGCGGTGCTGGTGTTTCTCCTCGGCTGGACCGGGTTGATCGGCAAGATCATGGCCGTTCTGCCACCGACCATCGTCATGGCAATGGTGGCTGGTATCTTCCTGCGCTTCGGTCTGGAACTGATCACCGCCGCCACCGATGATCCGCTGATCACGATCCCGATGATCCTGGTGTTTGTGGCCTTGGGCATCGTGCCCAGGATTGCGGCAGTTGCCCCGCCGGTGGCGATCGCGGCGGTGGCCGGCACTCTGATCGCGATTTTCGCCGGCCGTCTGGCACCGGGCATCCTCGACAATGGGGTCATCGCCGCCCCGGTGTTCACCGCTCCGGAATTCTCCTGGGCAGCCATGATGGAGCTGGTTATCCCCCTGGCGATCACCGTCGTGATCGTCCAGAACGGGCAGGGGGTGGCAGTACTGCAGGCCGCCGGCCACCGGCCGGGCGTCAACCTTGCCGCAGCCGCCAGTGGACTGTGGTCCATCCCGATGGCTTTCATCGGCAATATCACCACCTGCCTGACCGGGCCCACCAACGCGCTGATCGTCGCCGGTGGTAAAAAACAGCGACACTACGCCGCAGCGATGGTCACCGCCGTCGGCGCGATCTGTGTGGGTTTGTTCTCTCCGGCTTTCGTCGGCTTCATGCTGGCTATGCCGGTGTCCTTCATTGCGGCCCTCGCAGGAATCGCCATGCTCGCCCCGTTGAAGAATGCCTTCCTCGCCGGTTTTTCGGGTCCGTTCTCCACTGGTGCCCTGGTGTGTTTCCTGGTGACGGTGTCTGAGCTATCGATCCTGGGGATCACCGCACCGTTTTGGGGCATCGTCTTCGGCTGTCTGGTGGCCTGGCTACTGGACCGGGCTCCGAAGCGGGCCTTGGCCGTAACTGCTGAGAACCAGACTGAGACAGTGGAGGAGATTGACGTGGAAGATGATGAAGCTGGTGCGGGGGAACTCCAGCGTGGGATTCCGAGACGATAGTCAAGAGCCGGAATCCACAGCGCGGGGAGCGGCTCACCGCTCAACTTTCGGGGTGCACCCCTGCGAAAAGCAGCAGTCCCCTCCAGACCGAGCCGCACCCCGAGTTGGAATCAGACATGAAGTCCACTTCGGGGCGCGCAGGAGGATCAGTCCACAATGCGGTGAAATATAGCGGCAGCATCGGTCAGGTGCGCCTGACTTCGGAATGATCAATCAACGTAGGCACCGCCAGGTCCACCACATCCGTGGGCGCTTATAAGCTCAGCATCCCGGTCACCAGCCCCCAGGTGCCCACACCGGCAGCCACTACGATCACCACGACAACACACCATTCGAAGGCGTTGAATACCCGCTCATTCGCCTGAATTCTCGTCAGCACATAGGGAATCAGTCCGGGTACCACCGCCATTGCCCCGAAGAGCACATACTGCGGTTCCGCGGCATAGAAGAGCCACAGTGAATAGATCACAGCCACCAGGCCAACAAGCAGATGCTTTCGGTTGTCCCGCGTCGACACTGTTGGCCCGGAGTCATCAAAGCGTTCGCCGGCATGTGGGTGGCTGACACCGCGGCCCCGGACCGCCAGCAGCACCAGGTAGATCGCGGAGAAGAAGTAGGGGACCAGATAGAGCACCGTGGCTAGCTGCACCATGGAGGTGTAGGCGGTCTCGTTGAGGAAGAAGAGAATCACGGTGACCTGGATGACAATGGTGGAGATCAGCTGTGCCGCCCAAGGGGCGCCAGCTGCGTTCACCGCACCGACCCTGCGGGGCAGGAGCCCGTCGAAGGCCATCAGCGCAATGGGTTCAGCGCAGAGCATCTGCCAGGAAACGTAGGCGCCCAGCACTGACAGGCACAGGCCGATCGAGATCAGTGCACCACCCCAGGGGCCGACCACTGCTTCCAACACCGCAGCCATAGAGTTATCACCCAGTGCGGCCAATTCTGCCTGCGAAAGCACACCGTAGGAGAGCGTCGCAATGGTCACCAGGAGAACCAACACCGTAAGGAAGCCGATGACGGTGGCCCGGCCGACGTCATTGCGGGTGCGGGCCTGCTTAGAGTAGACGCTGGCGCCCTCGATACCGATGAAGACCCAGACAGTGAAGAGCATGGTGCCCTTGAGCTGCTCAAAGACCGACCCGACGGAACCCGAGGAGCCCCAGAAGTCAAAGGTGAATTTATCCCAGGAGAAGCCGAGGAAAGCCACCAGAATGATAAACGCCAGCAGCGGCAGGATCTTGGCGACGGTGGTCACCGTGGTCAGGAAGGCAGCTTGCTTCACCCCGCGAGAGAGCACCGCGAAAATCAGCCAGGTCAACATGGAGACCGCCAGCGCGGACACCAATCGATTCTCCGAGGAGAAGAACGGCACGTAGTAGCCGATGGTAGAGAAGAAGAGGGTGGCGTAGCCGACCTGGGCGATCACTGAGCCAAGCCAGTATCCCCAGGCTGAGGTGAAGCCGATGTAGTCGCCGAGCCCGGCGCGGACATAGGAGTACACACCAGAGTCGAGGTGTGGTTTTCGGCTGGCGAGGATCTGGAAGACGAAGGCCACGGAGAGCATGCCAATGCCGGCGATGACCCAGCCGATCAGCATGGCTCCGGGGGCGGAGACTGAGCCCATGTTCTGGGGCAGTGCGAAGATTCCGGCGCCGATGGTCGATCCCAGAATCAGGGCGACGAGGGTCCACATCGAGACCTTGGGTGTGGTGGATGTGCTGTTGTTCACTCAGAAACCTTAAACCGAGTTGTACCGCGGGGGAAATCCTCGGGCCTAGGATGAAGAACATGACTGTTCTGCTTCTCGACGCCCGCTGGCCCACGATGATTCCGGTCGATGCCCTGGCCGCGCTTTCCGGGCCGATCAGCTATACCGAGGAAGTACCCATCCCGGTGCGCTGGCACCTCGGTGATCTGCTCCAGGAAGGTTCGGGACACGGTGTGTTGGTGAGCACCAACGCCCAGGCCACGGAGGTGCGGGCCCGCGTGGACTCCGGGGAGGTGCTTTTTGCGGCACCGAGTCTGCAGGACCCGGTGGGGGAGGCGGTGTCGGTGATGGAACGCGCCTGTGGGAGAGGGGAGTGGGAGGTGTCCCAGACCCACAGCTCGCTGATTCCCTATCTCCAGGAGGAGACCGCGGAATTCGTCGAGGCGATCAAACACTGGGAGACCGGTACCGCCGGGGAGGAAGAGCTGCTCAGCGAGCTGGGCGATATCCTGCTGCAGGTGCTCTTCCACGCCGAGATCGCTTCTCGACGCGGCGCCTTCACCTTCAACGAGGTCGCGGGCAGCTTCGTGGCAAAGATGCGTTCCCGTTCGCCCTACCTTTTTGACGGCTCCACCGGGCGGATTTCCCAGGAGGAGCAGGATCGCGCCTGGGCGGAAGGCAAACAACGGGAGGCCCGGGAACGCGAAAAGCCCGGTCCGCACTAATAGCGGACCGGGCGGGAAAGAGACTTACTTGGCTTCGGAGGAGAGCAGCTCCAGGAAGGGGAGGGCGTCGTAGAGCTGGGAGCTGCCGAAGGGCAGTTCCGGGTTCTCGGCGACCAGCTCGCAGGCCAGGGCGCGATCGGCGACAGCGCCGGAGTACTGAATCTGCAGGAGGCTGGCACCGGGGAGGTTGCCGACAAGCTGGCCGAAGTTCTGCTGGCTCAGGCCACGGATGTTGGTGGCGAGCTCGCTGTGGGTGGTCTTGTTGTCGGTGTGGTCGGCCTCATAGGCGTTCACGGTCTTCAGGCCGGTGTCCAGCATGTTGCAGTCCAGGTTCGCGATGGCGTTGTCGATGAAGTCATCGGTCTGGGCGGAGGCCGGGGCGGCGAGGGCGGTGACGGCCAGTGCAGAGGCGGCGGTGACGGCGAGGAAACGACGGAGCTTCATGGGAATCCTTCAATCTTGAGAAATAACTGTGGCTTATGTGACAGCAGAGATAATAGTCCACTTTTGGTGCCAAAGTGACTAAAGGGACTTTTCTTTAAGGATTCGGGGGAGTGGCAAGGAGACGGCGCAACCTCAGGTTGCGCCGTCAGCTGTGCCCGCACTTGTCAGCGGATGCCCCCGGGAGGGTCAGGAAGAAAGATGGCTGAACCACTCGCCGGCATCGGAGCTCAGGGAGCTGCCGAAGAGGCCATCTTCCTTGATGAGTCCGCAGTCGAGGGCGGTATCGGCGACCCAGGTGGCGGCATTCTCCTCGCCGACCTGAACCCCGGGCAGGCTGCCGATGAGGTCACCGGTGCGATCTTCGCTCCACTCCGTGTAGTTTTCTTTCAGTTCGGAGTAGGTGGTGGTGAAGGTATCGTGATCGTCCTCGTAGAGGCCCTCAGTGCTCAGAAATGCGTCCAGGGCACTGCACTGCCACGCCGGGGTTTCAGCAGCTGCGGGAGCGGCGAAGACGGCGAGGGACAGGGCGGCAGTGGCACCGGCGGCGGCGAATCGGCGGATATTCATGGAAGTTCTCCTTAGAAGTGGATCGAACCTTTTATCCTGCACGCTAATCGCATTCACCCGTTCGGTCTCAGGAATACTCTTCCAGGCAGGAAAATTTGCCAAAGTTTCTGATTGGTTTAAGTTGCTACTCAGGCTCAAAAACCGAATCGGCCAGCGGCGGGTGTCACCGCTAGAATCGATCCTCATGGGTTCTGGGCTGAAGAAAGCAATGGGTTGTGGCTGTGGAGCGGTTCTTGCCGTCATCATGGTCATCGCTTTCGTGGGGTGGGCGCTGTCCTTTGTCGAGGGGGCCCGCCCGGTCCGGCAGCTCTCGCCGGTGCCCGAGGATGTTCCGCCGCTCGCCGGGGAAGCCGTCCCGCTTATCGACGTCCATGCTCCCGGACGTACCGCCGATAAGCTCACCTTCTGGTCCGAGCCGATTTCGGCGGATACCGGGATCTCCGGGCAGGCGTTGCGTGCCTACGGCAATGCGCAGCTGATCGCGGCGGAGTCCTGGCCGGAGTGCAACCTGAACTGGACCACCCTGGCGGGTATCGGGTACGTCGAGACGCGCCATGGCACCTACTCCGGCAAGCTCTTCGGCGGCAGCAAGATCAGCGACAACGGAGTGGTGGAGCCAGCGATCATCGGCATCCCCCTGGATGGCTCTCCGGGCGTGGCCGAGATTCCGGACACTGATGGCGGTGTTCTGGACGGGGACACCGAGTTCGACCGGGCGGTTGGCCCGATGCAGTTCATTCCGGAGTCCTTCGCCCGTCACGGACGTGATGCCAGCGGGGATGGTGTCGCCGATCCCCACCAGATTGATGATGCCACCCTGTCTGCCGCGAATCTGCTCTGTGCGGGGCGCGATCTCTCCACCCCGGAGGGGTGGACTGAAGCGGTGCGCTCCTACAACATGAGCAATGAATATCTGATCAACGTCCGGGATGCCGCAAATTCCTATGCCCTGAGGCAACCTGCGGTTTAAGTCGCGCGGTGTGGATCACAGTCGGGGGCAGCTATCCCCGAATGTGCGTCCAGATGGGGCAAATCGGCCGACAACCCGGACAGTTTCATGCCACAATGGGCCTGACTACGTGAGGTGGCACCGATAGTGGGTGTGCCCGCGTGACCCATCACCCTGCTGAACATTTTTGAAGTGGCATAGGAGAAACACTGTGGCTGACATCATTCACGTATTCGCTCGCGAGATCATGGACTCCCGCGGCAACCCGACCGTCGAGGCTGAGGTTTTCCTCGATGACGGATCGCACGGCTCCGCAGCCGTTCCCTCGGGTGCGTCCACCGGTGTTCACGAGGCTCATGAGCTGCGTGACGGTGGCGATCGCTACCTGGGCAAGGGGGTGCTGCAGGCCGTTGAGAACATCAACGAAGAGATTTCCGATGAGCTCGCCGGTTTCGAGGCCGATGATCAGCGCATCATCGATCAGGCTCTGATTGAACTCGACGGCACCGAGAATAAGTCCCGCCTGGGCGCAAACGCCCTGCTCGGTGTTTCCATGGCTGTGGCCCGTGCCGCCGCTGATGCCGCCGGCCTGCCGCTGTACCGCTACATCGGTGGCCCGAACGCCCACCTCCTGCCGGTTCCGATGATGAACATCCTCAACGGTGGCGCCCACGCTGATTCCGGCGTCGACGTCCAGGAATTCATGATCGCCCCGATCGGTGCGGAGACCTTCTCGGAGGCACTGCAGCAGGGTGCCGAGGTCTACCATTCCCTCAAGGCAGTTCTGAAGGAGAAGGGACTGTCCACCGGTCTGGGCGATGAGGGCGGTTTCGCTCCTTCCGTCGACTCCACCCGTGCAGCTCTGGATCTGATCCTCGAGGCCATCGAGAAGGCCGGTTATAAGGCTGGCGAGGATATCGCGCTGGCACTGGACGTCGCCTCCTCCGAATTCTTCAAGGATGGCAAGTACCACTTCGAGGGTGGCGAGCTCACCGCTGAAGAGCTCTCCAAGGTCTACGAGGAGCTCGTCAACGAGTACCCGATCGTCTCCATCGAGGACCCGCTGCAGGAGGACGACTGGGAGGGCTACATCGCCCTGACCGCCGCCATCGGCGAGAAGGTTCAGCTGGTCGGCGATGACCTCTTCGTCACGAACCCGGCACGTCTGGCTGATGGTATTGAGAAGAAGGCCGCTAACGCCCTGCTGGTCAAGGTCAACCAGATCGGTACTCTGACCGAGACTTTCGACGCCGTCGAGCTGGCTCACCGCAGCGGCTACCGCACCATGATGTCGCACCGTTCCGGTGAGACCGAGGACACCACCATCGCGGATCTGGCTGTCGCCCTGAACTGTGGCCAGATCAAGACCGGTGCCCCGGCCCGCTCCGAGCGCGTCGCCAAGTACAACCAGCTGCTGCGCATTGAGCAGGAGCTCGGTTCCGGTGCGGTCTACGCTGGCCGCTCCGCTTTCCCGCGCTTTCAGGCCTGATTTTAAGGTCCTGCTTAGCCTCCGGGCTTAATTGCCGCTGAAGCCACAGCGAATTTCCACCCCATCCGAGAGTCCTCGGGTGGGGTGGATTCGTTTCAGGCTAAACTCGGTGACCTATGGCGAAGGATTCACGGAGCTCGAAACGGCGGTCGGTGCCGGTCTCGAGCCGTAAGGCGGCCGGGGCGAACCGGAAGAAAACGACGAAGCAGAAGGCGAAGCTCGGCGCCTTCGAAATCGGCATTCTCGTATCTGTGGCCATTGTCATCCTCATCATCATCGCGGTGCCCTTGAGAAATTATTTCCAACAGCGTTCAGAGATCACCCGCCTGACGGAGTCGATCGCGATGAAACAGTTGGAGAAGGAACGTCTCGAGACCGAGATCGAGGACTACCGCTCAGATGCTTATGTTCAGGAACAGGCCCGCCAGCGGCTCGGCGTGATTGCCGAGGGCGAGACCGCCTACCGCATCATCGATCCGCGGATGGATCAGGATTCCTCGGTCACCAGTGATTCCTCGGAGGATGAGCAGCAGCTCAGCTGGTACGAGATCCTGTGGACCTCGGTCTCTGAGCCGGAGACCCTGACCGGGGATGAGGTGGCTGATGGGGAGATTGACACCCACATGCCGATCGAACCAGGGACGGAGACCAGCCCCGAGAATGCTCCGGAGGCACCCGTCCAGTAACACCATTGGGCCGCGCATGAGATAATGGGGCCTATGAGTGTTTCTGAAACAGATCTCGCGGCCGTAGCCGATCAACTGGGCCGCGAGCCCCGCGGTGTGCTGGATATTTCCTACCGTTCTCCCGACGGCGCACCCGGCGTGGTCAAGACCTCCCCGAAGCTTCCCGATGGTACGCCCTTCCCCACGCTGTATTACCTGACCGACCCGCGACTGACGGCTGAGGCTTCGCGTCTCGAGGTCGCCCATGTGATGAAGTGGATGACCGAGCGTCTCGATGCCAGTGAGGAACTGCGGGCTGACTACCAGAAGGCACATGAGCATTACCTCGCTGAGCGCAACAAGCTTGAGGATCTGGGCACTGACTTCTCCGGCGGCGGTATGCCTGAGCGCGTCAAGTGCCTGCACGTGCTGATTGCTTATGCCTTGGCCGAAGGGCCGGACCACTTCCAGCTGGGCACGGAGGCCGTCGCCCTGGCTGCGGACCACGGGAGGCTGCGCGGCACCGCCATCCCGCAGGACTGGCCGACGATCGGGGAGCTGGGCATTGATCTGGACCAATTCGACTTTTCCAATGCGGAGGTGCCTCGATGACCCGCGTCGCCGCCGTCGACTGCGGCACGAACTCCATCCGTCTGCTGATCTGTGAGATCGACGGCGAGGATGTCAACGAGCTGCACCGCACCATGGAGATCGTTCGTCTGGGCAAAGGCGTGGATGCTGCCGGCGAGCTTGACCCGGCGGCGATTGCCCGTACCCGTGCCGCGCTGACCCGTTTCGTGGAGATCATGGAGTTCGAGGAAGTCTCGGATGTCCGTATGGTGGCCACGTCGGCCACCCGCGATGCCTCTAACCGGGAGGACTTCTTCTCCATGACCGCTGAACTGCTCGGGCGTATTCGCCCCGGTGTGGTGGCGGAGGTCATCTCCGGTGAGGAGGAAGCGATGCTGTCCTTCCGCGGCGCAGTCGCTGACCTCGATCCGGAACTGGGCCCGTTCTGTGTGATCGACCTGGGTGGCGGATCGACGGAGTTCATTGTCGGCAATAGTGAAGGCACCATCCTCGGCAGCCATTCGACACAGCTCGGCTGTGTGCGGGTGACAGAGCGCATCATGCGTTCGGATCCGCCCACCGCGACGGAGATCGAGATCGCTGAGGACTTCATCAGGGAGCAGCTCTCCCGGGTCGAGATCATCGTCCCGATCGCCGATGCCCGGGTCTTCGTCGGCTGCGCCGGCACCTTCACCACGCTCTCGGCACTGGCGCAGGGCCTGGAGATCTACGATCCGGCAGCTATTCACGGCTCAGCCCTGCGTTTCGACGCCCTGAAGGTCCTGACCAAGGAAGTTGTTGCGGAGTCCGCCACGCAGCGTGCCGAGCACCCGGTGATCCACAAGGGACGTGCCGATGTGCTCGGCAGCGGTGCGACCATCGTCCGTGGCATCGTGGAGATGATCGAGCGTAACACCGCGGCGGAGGGCTTCATCATCTCGGAGAAGGACATCCTCGACGGCATCGTCGCCGGCCTGGCGGATAAACTCCAGGGCGCTGACACCGCTGAACTAACGCAGGATTAGAATGTTTAAGGGTCAGCCGCGCATCCGCGTAGCTGACGAGCGCCCCTATAGCCCAATCGGCAGAGGCAGCTGACTTAAAATCAGCACAGTGTGGGTTCGAGTCCCACTGGGGGCACTATTAATTACCAGGTCAGGGCCTATTTTCTCGCCGCGAGGGCCGGATTTCTTGAGAAATCCACGACGCTAGAAATCCTCGAGTGAGCCGGTACCACCGAAGAGCCAGCTGATGGCCACGGCACCTGGATCAACCACACCCTTGGCGGCATCGCCGACATAGGCCGCCCGGCCGCGCCTGCCCCGCATCCCGCGGGTGCTGCGGGTACCTTCGGCGGCCGCGGCAAAGCACTCGGCCAGCAACTTCTCGACGTCGCCCGCACCGACCTCGGCGGCTCGGTCAGCAGCGGGGGAGAGGGCGTCGATAAGCGTGCGGTCGCCGACCTCGGCACCGCCGAGCTCACGCACCGCAGTCAGGGCATTGCGCAGTCCCTGGGGCAGCGGTTCTTTGGCGAGTTCACGGAAGACGGTGCCCAGCACCGCGCCGGAGGTACCGCCCGCGCGGACCAGGAAACGTCGGGAAAGCAGCGCCAGCACCTCGGCATCACTGCCGTGGAGCGGGAGTGAGAGATCGCCCAGGGCGGCGGACATGTTGGCACCGAAGTCGCCGTCGCCGGCGGTGCGGTCGAGTTCCCCGAGTTCCTCGATTGCGCCCTGTACCCGGGCCACAAAATCACTGAGCCACTGGTTTTCCTCGCCCTCGGGCAGGCGTTCCTCGTATCGGATCTGGGCTGGAGTGTGGCTGGCGGGGCGGCCCAGTGTGGGCCAGGCGGGGGCGTCGGTGGGAGCGTCGTAGAGCTCGGTGAGCTCCGGGGTGGTGCGGGAGAGCGTCAGACTGACCCCGGCCATGTTGACGGCGGTGATGAAATCACCGACGAGGCTCCGCACCACCTTCACCCCACGTGCCTCAAGTTCCTCCAACACCTCGCGGAAGATGAGGTTGAGCTCGAGCAGCGTGGTGGCGCCGAGCCCGTTGACCACACAGACCACTTCCTCACCGGGACCCAGCTCGAGGGAAGCGTTGATACGTCCGATCATCTCGGTGACCACGTCCCGGGCGCTGCCGGCTTGCCGACGCCCCACCCCGCGCTCGCCGTGGATGCCCACGCCGACCTCCATCTCCCCGAGCGGAAGATCGAAGGTGGGGCGGGTGGCCGCCGGGAGATGCCCCGGGGCCAGGGCGACCGCCATGCTTCGTGAGTTCGCCGCCACCCAAGTTCCCAACTCAGTGACCTGGTCGAGGCTGTCCCCGCGGGCGGCTGCGGCCCCACAGACCTTCTCCACCAGGATGGTGGCCCCGGTCCCGCGCCGGCCCGGGCCGTTTTCGCCTTCGGTGGCCACATCGTCATCGACCAGCACCTGCCGGGTCTCGACCTCACCGGCCAGTGCCTGGCGGGAGACCCGGAAATTCAGGACATCGCCGGTGTAGTTCTTGACCACCTGTACTACTCCGGCTCCACTGTCCACGTGGCGGGTGGCCTCGGTGAGCTGCACCGCATTGGGCGAGGTGAACATATGGCCCGGGACCGCGGCATCGAGCATCCCGGCACCGATGAACCCGGCGTGCAGGGGCTCATGGCCGGAACCACCACCGGAGATCACCGCCACCTGTCTGCCTGCGGGGGACCGCCGGCTGATAAAGCCGGCTTCAGACCAGCGGGCGTCCGGATGCGCGGCGATCAGACCGCCGAGTGACTCCGCGAGGAAATCAGCGGGATCATTGTGGAAAGTGGGCAGTGGGTTCAGATCTGACATGCCCCCCAGGGTAGGCAGATTTGCCGGAGTCGCGGGTATCGGGAACTTAGGGCACCATAGAAACGTTAGACGAATGTAAGAACTAAAATTGACGAGAAAGGACCGGGGTTAGACGTGCGAAGCAGCAACCCTGTACTGAATTCACTGACAAACTCCGGGGGCCAGGCTCAGCGGGGCGCCATGCAGCAGGGCTACCAGGACCCCTACGCCAGCTACGGCGCTCAGGGGAATCCCAGCGAGCGCCCGATGACTGTCGATGATGTGGTCACCAAGACCGGAATGACTCTCGGTGTCATCGTCGTCTTCGCCCTGATCTCCTTCGGCATCGCCCAGTTCAACCCGGGTGTCGCCCTCATGCTCGGTGCGGTCGGCGCGATCGGTGGTCTGATCACCGTGCTGGTGGCCACCTTCGGCAAGAAGATGGACTCCGCCCCAGTCACCCTGATCTACGCCGGTTTCGAGGGGCTGTTCGTCGGTGCCATCTCCATCGTCTTCTCCGGATGGAGCATCGGCAATGCCGATGCCGGGATGATGATCATCCAGGCGATCCTGGGTACCCTCGGCGTGTTCCTGGGCATGCTCTTCGTCTACAAAACCGGTGCCGTCAAGGTCACCCCGAAGTTCAACCGCATCCTCACTGCCTGCATGGTCGGTGTTCTGGTGCTGGTGGTGGGTAACCTGTTGCTGGCCCTGTTCACCGGTGCCAGCCCGCTGCGTGACGGCGGACCGCTGGCCATCGTCTTCTCCCTGGTCTGCATCGGTCTGGCGGCCATGAGCTTCCTGCAGGACTTTGATGTCGCCGACCGCATGATCCGTGCCGGCGCTCCGGCCAAGTCCGCCTGGGGCATCGCCCTCGGCCTGGCTGTCACACTGGTCTGGCTCTACACCGAGATCCTGCGCCTGCTGAGCTACTTCCAGAGTCGCTAGCATTGCCCTGAAGCTTCACCCACGGGGACCCGTCGCACTCCACCCCAGGAGGCGGCGGGTTTTGCTGTGCCAGCGGGTAAGCGTGCGCAAAAAACCGCGTCCATCCGATGAGGATGAACGCGGTTCTTTAATTGAAGCCCGGGAAAATTACGGAGCTACAAGCTCACCATTGACGGTGAGTTCGGTGAAAACCAGGCCCTGGGCACCTTCGATGGGAGTGGCGAGAATGATCTCGACATCTTCCGCGGTGACAACCTGGCCGGTGACCGGGTTCAGGGTCTCTCTGATTCCGGTGCCGGTGGCCTCCGTTGTACCCCACTCTGCCCACTCAATGGTGGTGAGGGAGTCGGAGTCATCCGCGCAGGACAGTGAGACCGTCTCCGGGGTTTGCGCCGGGGCTGCGACACAGTCGATGAAGGAGGGAGCTCCGGAAGCGACTGCAACGGTGGTGGCCGAGGCGGTACCGGTGGCCGAGGTGCCGGTGGTCGCCGGCGAACTCGATGCCTGGAACTCGGTAGCGGTGTCAACCTTCAGGTCAGAGGCGTTCTGTAGTGAAGGAGAGCATGCGGCGATGGCCAGGCCAGCAAGGGCGGTCATGCCGGCGACAGCGGAGGTGCGGATGAAGGAGGACTTCATTTTCCTGGTTTTCCTTAGTTAGCGGATCGGGGAGTGGCAGCCTTGGCGGAGTCGTAGGGCTCCGCGCTGACGATAGTCACGGTGATGGTGTTGCCGTTCGGGGCGGAGTACTCGCGGGTCTCGCCCTCGCGGGCACCCATCACGGCAACGCCCAGCGGGGACTGCTCGGAGTAGGTCTCGAGGTCCTTGTTCTCCGAGGCAGCGGCGCGGGTACCGATCAGGAAGGTTTCCTTCTCGTCCTTGTTGCCGTTGTAGTAGACGTGGACTACCGAACCGATGACGGCTTCGCCCTCGACGATGCCGGAACGTTCCGTGGTGGCATTGGACAGCACCTCGGAGATCTGCTTGATGCGGGCCTCTTCCTGGTCCTGCATCTCGCGAGCGGCATCGTAGCCGGCGTTCTCCTTGAGGTCACCTTCCTCACGACGCTCGTTGATCTCGGCCGCGACGAGCGGGCGGTGGATAATCAGCTCGTTGAGCTCGGCCTCCAGCTTGGTCTTGGTCTCCGGGGTGATGTACTGCTTTTGCGCATCTGCCATGCGATAAACCTTCCCTGGTTTCGGCGTGGGCCTTGGACCCACAGCCGCCACGTTCGTTGACCACGCCGACCGCTCACACGGATGACGCCCCGATTCGGTGATTCCGCAGTTGCGGATTCCGGCCGGGGCGGATTGTCACCTGGTGACGGATGATCGACGTGGGTGTTTTAAGGGGAATTCTAACACAGAGCGAGGTCAGTCAGTCCCATGAGTACTCGGGGGATCACACCCAGTGGGCTGTCTCAGAGATTAAGGAAGGAAGGGATGGAGGTGGAGCAGCCGTAGACGCTGCCGGACACCGGCACATCCCAGGTGGGGATGAGAACCTCCATGCGCTCCATTCCCTCGCCGCCGGCCGGAAGCAGGATCTCCCGCCGGCCGACCTCGGCCATGCCGTAGTTGATGGCGGTGACGATGCAGTAGGCCGGATCCGAGGGGTTCTCCCGGGTGACATCGACCCAGAGGCGCATGGTGTTGTCATCGACCCGCTCGAAGCTGGCCATTGAGGCGGTCACATCCACCGACTGGCGGTTGTTGATGTAGCGGGCGACAAAGATGACCACGAGGATCAGCATCAGGACGAGCAACACGGCGAGGATCTTCCCGCCGATTCCGGAGGGCTTGGTCGGGTTCCGTTCCGCCCCGTAGCGTGAGGCGGGGCGGTGGATGTCCGGGCTGCTCATTGCTGGTCCTTATGAAAACGAGGTAGGGGTGACTCATCCCTTGGTCTAAGGGTTCATCCTAGCTGACCCTCCGCCGGTGACCGTGAATGGACGGCTAGGATTACGGGATAGAGGATCGACCCCTGTGGACGGAAGGAAGAGTGACTGTGAGCGGACTGCGCCTATTGGCGATTCACGCACACCCCGACGATGAGGCATCGAAGGGGGCGGCGACCATGGCCCGCTATACCGCGGAAGGTCACCGTGCCATGGTGTTGACCTGCACCGGCGGTGAACGCGGTGACATCCTCAACCCGGCTATGGAAAAGCCGGGCGTGCTGGAGAATCTGCCCGCCGTGCGGCGGGAGGAGATGTCCCGGGCGGCAGCTGCGCTTGGGGTGGAGCATGTCTGGCTGGGCCATGAGGACTCCGGCCTGCCGCAGGGTGACCCGTTGCCGCCGCTGCCTGAGGGCTGCTTCGCGCTCCAGGACCCCCGCGATATCGCCCGGGAGATCGTCGGCGTGATCCGGGACTTCAAACCGCACGTCATCATCACCTATGACGAAAACGGTGGTTATCCGCACCCCGATCATCTCATGGTCCATGAGGCCTCGATGATCGCTTGGGAGAAGGCCGGCGAGGAGGGTTTCGCCCCGGACCGTGGTGAGCCCTGGGCCCCGCTCAAGCTCTATTACACCCACGGCTTCATCCGTCAGCGGATGCAGCTCTTCCATGACCTCCTTATCCGGGAGGACAAGCCCAGTCCCTATGCTCCGATGCTGGAACGCTGGGAGCGCAACCGGGCAGATATTATGGCACGGGTGACCACCCAGGTGGAATGTGCGTCCTTCTTTGAGAACCGGGATGAGGCGCTGCGGGCGCATGCCACGCAGATCGACCCGGCCGGTGCGTTTTTTGGGACTCCGGTGGATGTGCAGCGTAAACTGTGGCCAACGGAGGAATTTGAGCTTGCCAAGACTCGGGTGACTACCTCCCTCCCTGAGGATGACCTCTTCGCAGGTATCGATCCGGAGTAGAGATCCGGACCTGAACCTCGGGGCGAATCCCACCGCAGGGTCGACGATTTAGGAAGTGCATGCAGTGATTCTCGAGAGCTTCAACACCCTCAACTACGCCGCCTCCACGGTGCTGTTGGCACAGCAGGAGCGGGGCGGCCCGTTGGGTCCGGAGTTCGGTAAGGCCTCGCCGGTGGGCCTATTGGTCATCGTGGCCCTGTTGGCGGTCATCCTGATCGTTGGATGGCGTTTCCACCGCCGTTTCAGTCGTTATAACCGTCGGCTGCTCTTCGCACAGGAGCACGGTCTGGATGTTTTCGATGAGGCGGCGATGGATCAGGCGATGGCTGAGGCGGGGGTATTGGACCGTCGGAAGAAATCGTGGTTCTAGCGGGATCCCACGGAGACTGTTAGGATCGTCGGCATGTTCGTATGGCGATTTTATTTTAGTGGGGCTCCGGGAGCATGCCTCACCCCTTCGCCTACGCGGAATTAATTTTCAGCGCCAACGCGAACAACGCCCGGAGCCTCAAGCAGCACTCCACCTTCACCGGTGGGAGCGCTGCTTTTTTGTTTGCCGGACATAACCACCATCATTCGATACTGCTTCCACTATCCGAATACCTTCCAGAAAGGCTCATCTGCGCCATGAGTTCCCCGGTTTCCCTTCACAATTCGGCATCTACCTCCAATAAGCGCGTCCGTGCCTTCCACGACCTGCCGAGCCCGGCTCAGCTCCTGGCCGAGATGCCGCTGACCGACGTTCAGGCCACCAAGGTGGAGAGCGATCGACAGGACATCGCCGATATCTTCGCCGGCGAAGACGATCGACTCGTTGTGGTGGTCGGTCCCTGCTCGATCCATGATCCGAAGGCCGCCCTGGATTACGCCAACCGACTGGCACCACTGGCCAAGCGCCTCAATGATGATCTGAAGATCGTCATGCGGGTCTACTTTGAGAAGCCGCGCACGACCGTCGGATGGAAGGGCCTGATCAACGACCCATACCTGAATGAGACCTACGATGTGGTCCACGGACTGAAGCTGGCACGGAAGGTGCTCACCGATGTGGTCAACCTTGATCTGCCGGTCGGCTGTGAATTCCTGGAGCCCAATAGCCCGCAGTACTACGCCGACACCGTCGCCTGGGGCGCCATCGGTGCCCGCACCACCGAATCTCAGGTCCACCGCCAGCTGGCTTCGGGTATGTCTATGCCCATCGGTTTCAAGAACGGCACCGACGGAAACGTCCAGGTCGCCATTGATGCGGTACAGGCGGCGCAGAGCCCGCACTTCTTCTTCGGTACCTCCGACGACGGCCGACCGGCCGTGGTGGAGACCGCCGGCAATGACAACTGCCACATCATCCTCCGTGGTGGTACGTCCGGCCCGAACTTCGATACCGCTTCGGTGGCCGCCGCAGAGGCCGCCATCGGTGAGGGAGCCCGACTGATGGTCGATGCCTCCCACGCCAACTCCGGAAAGGACCATGTCCGCCAGGCCGAGGTGGTCCGTGAGATCGCCGGGCAGGTCACCGCCGGGGATGCGGGTATCGCTGGGGTGATGATCGAGTCCTTCCTGGTGGGAGGTGCTCAGAACCTGGATCCGGCGAAGCTGAAGATCAACGGTGGTGAGGGTCTGGTTTATGGCCAGTCCGTCACTGACAAGTGCATCGACATTGACACCACCGTCGACCTGCTCGGCGAACTGGCGGCCGCGGTGCGTGGGCGTCGTCAGGCGCAGGCAGCGGCACAGGTATAAGTGCGGCAGTGCTCCCCGGGTGGCGGCGGAGGGGAACTGGTTCCCCAACTGCTCCCGGGGAGCGCTAGACTGTCAGCTGTGAAACTCCTTCCCCGACTGCTCTACCCCCTGTATGAAGCTCGCCTGCGTCGCGAGCTTAAGGGTTGTGAGCAGCCGAAACACATCGCGATCATGTGTGATGGGAACCGGCGTTGGGCCAGGGAGGCGGGCTTCGCCGATGTTACCCACGGCCACCGTGTCGGGGCGAAGAAGATCGGCGAGGTGGTGGGCTGGGCCCGGGAGTCCGGGGTTGAGCTGGTCACCGTCTACCTGCTGTCCACGGAGAACCTCTCCCGGGAGAGTACTGAGCTGGAACTTCTCTACGGCATCATCATCGATGTCGTCGCTGAATTGGCCCATGGCCCGAATGATTGTCAGGTGCGGCTGGTCGGTCACCTGGATCTGCTGCCGGATGAGGTGGCGAAGCGGCTCCGGGAGGCTGCGGTGGGTACTGACGGCAAACCCGGTATCGCCGTCAATATTGCGGTGGGTTATGGCGGCCGTCAGGAAATTGTCGACGCCGTGCACAACTTCATTGATGAGGAGGCCGCCGCCGGTACCTCGATTGAAGAGCTCAAGGAGAAGGTCACCATTGACTCACTCTCCGGGCACCTCTACACCTCAGGGCAGCCGGACCCGGATCTGGTGATCCGGACCTCGGGGGAGCAGCGGCTATCCGGTTTCCTGCTCTGGCAGGCGGCTTATTCGGAGATCTGGTTCACCGACACCTATTGGCCGGCGTTCCGGCGGATTGATTTCCTCCGCGCACTGCGAGACTATTCCCATCGTTCCCGAAGATTCGGCAAGTAGCCCTACCTTCAGTAGCTACACCTTGCGCATGCGTACGCGCTGTACCAGGTGATCGGCGTCTTTGGTCAGCACCAGTGAGGCCCGCACCCGGGTGGGCAGGATATTCTCCACCAGGTTAGGCAGGTTGATGGACTGCCAGATCTCGCGGGCCTCGGTGCGGGCCCGTTCCTCGCTCAGGTCAGCGAAGTGGGAGAAGTGTGCGCCGGGCTCCTTGAAGGCGGTGCGTCGCAGTTGCAGGAAGCGTTCGATGTACCAGTGTTCGATAACTTCGGTGCGGGCATCAACGTAGACACTGAAGTCGAAGAGGTCGCTGATCATCAGGGTCGGCCCGGTCTGCAGTACATTCAGTCCCTCAAGAATGAGAATGTCAGGCTGTTGGATGGACTGCACTTCAGCGGTGCGGTCGTAGAGCTTGTGGGAGTAGACGGGGGCGTCAACCCGGGCTTTCCCGGACTTCACGTCGGTGACAAAACGCAGCAGGGCCCGCTGGTCATAGGATTCGGGGAAGCCCTTGCGCTGCATCAGGTGGCGGGCACGTAGTTCGGCACCGGGGTAGAGGAAACCGTCGGTGGTGACCAGATCCACCCGCGGATGGGAGTCCCAGCGCTGCAGTAGTACCTGGAGGAGCCGGGCGGTGGTGGATTTTCCCACCGCGACGGAGCCGGCGACACCGATGATGAAGGGAATGTGACCGGTGGAGCTGCCGAGGAAGGTTTCGGTGGCCTGGGTCAGTTCCTGTCGGGCCCGGACCTGAAGGTGGATGAGACGGCTGAGGGGGAGGTAGACCTCGGCGATTTCATCGAGGTTGATGTTCTCACCCAGACCCCGGAGCTCGAAGACCTCTGCCTCGGTGAGCACCTGGGGCATTGATTTACGGAGTTCCTGCCAGGATTCGCGGTCGAAGTCCAGATAGGGAGTGGTGTCTTGGGGACGCGCCATGGATTCCATTGTGCACCTGGGGCCCCGGGAGGTCATGATCCGGGGGTGCCCAGAGCACTTAGGTGATATCAATTGGCTAACCGGTATCCGGGGGTAGGCGGCGACGCGGGCAAAAGACGGAAATTTCGGGGGAGGGAAGTGAATCGCGCTAAACTCTTGATCTGTATGTCGTCCCCGTCGGAAGCCTCTGCCCGGGGACTCCACCGGACGTGGTTCCACTTTATGCGAAAGGCAAGGCGGTTCTGATATGACAGACGCACAGCACAACGACGGCCTACACAAGCTTCCCCTGGATCAGCTTGATCCGGATGTGTACGGCGCCATCCAGGGAGAACTCGCCCGTCAGCGCGAGACCCTGGAGATGATCGCCTCCGAGAACTTCGTGCCTCGCGCCGTGCTGCAAGCACAGGGTTCGGTGCTGACCAACAAGTACGCCGAGGGCTACCCGGGCCGCCGTTACTACGGTGGTTGCGAGAACGTCGACATCATTGAGGACCTGGCCCGCGACCGTGCCAAGTCCCTCTTCGGCGCAGAGTTCGCCAATGTGCAGCCGCACTCCGGTGCCCAGGCCAACGCCGCAGTGCTGATGACCCTGGCTAACCCGGGCGATAAGATCATGGGTCTGGCCCTGGATCACGGTGGACACCTCACCCACGGTATGAAGCTGAACTTCTCGGGCAAGCTCTACCAGGTCGCCGCCTACGGGGTGGACAAGGACACCATGCGTCTGGACATGGACCAGGTTCGTGAGCAGGCCATCGCCGAGCAGCCGAAGGTCCTGATCGCCGGTTGGTCCGCCTACCCGCGTCAGCAGGACTTCGAGGCCTTCCGTTCGATCGCCGATGAGGTCGGCGCCAAGCTGTGGGTTGATATGGCCCACTTCGCCGGTCTGGTTGCGGCTGGTCTGCACCCGAACCCGGTGCCGCACGCGGATGTCGTCTCCTCCACCGTGCACAAGACTCTCGGTGGCCCGCGCTCGGGTCTGATCGTGGCCAAGCAGGAGTACGCCAAGAAGCTGAACTCCTCGGTGTTCCCGGGGCAGCAGGGTGGTCCGCTGATGCATGCGGTGGCTGCCAAGGCCATCGCCTTCAAGCTTGCCGCCACTGAAGAGTTCAAGCTCCGTCAGGAGCGTACTCTCGAGGGTGCGCGCATCCTGGCTGAACGTCTGACGGCCAAGGATGTCGCAGCTGCCGGCATTTCCGTCCTGACCGGTGGCACCGATGTGCACTTGGTGATGGTTGATCTGCGCAACTCGGCACTCGATGGCCAGCAGGGTGAGGATCTCCTCCACCACGCGGGCATCACCGTCAACCGCAATGCCATCCCCTTCGACCCGCGTCCGCCGATGGTCGGTTCCGGCCTGCGCATCGGTACCTCCGCGCTGGCTACCCGTGGTCTGGATGCCGCGGCCTTCACCCAGGTTGCCGATATCATCGCCACGGCCCTGGTGCAGGGCCAGGCGGCTGACACCGAGGCACTCTTCGCCCAGGTCCGCAAGATTGCCGATCAGTTCCCGCTCTACGAGGGCATGGAGGACTGGAAGCTGCTCTAAGCTTCCTTCCCTGGCTCCACTGTCTGAATGAGGCCCTGCCACCGTGAGGTGACAGGGCCTTCGCCATGCTTATCGACGCCGCGCACCCCGTGCCGCGGGCGTCGATAAGCAACCGCAAACCCCCGGTCCCACCTGGTGTGGGGCCGGGGGGCCGAGTGCTGGAAACAGATCTTAGGAGTTGCTGATCTCAGGCTTGGCGCGGTTGAGGCCGGGCTCGATCGGGCCGTCGACGCGGGCGGGGATCTCCTCGATGGTTATTTCGGCGGATGCCGGGGACCGCGGGATCAGGGAGGTGCAGATGGCACCGATGACCGCGACACTGGCGAAGAGGTAGAAGGCGGTGCCCGGGCCGAAGCCGGCGGAGATGATCAGGCCACCGATCAGCGGGCCGAAGATACCACCGAGTCGACCGAAGCCGGCGACCCAGGCCACGCCAGCCGCACGGGCGGAGGTGCCGTAGTAGTTGGAGGCCAGGCCGTAGGTCAGGACCTGGGTACCGAGGACACCGATGCCGGCGAAGCCGATGAGGAAGTAGACCGCGACGATCGGCAGCGGGAAGGGCAGGACGAAGAGGCAGGCTGCGGCGATCAGGAAGGTGGTGACGATGACCTTCTTGGCACCGATCCGGTCAGCGACTGCGGAGGCGAAGAGACCACCGATCACGGCGCCACCGTTCAAGGCGAGCAGTGAGTACAGGGAGTTGTTGGCGCTGGTGCCGTTGGCCTGCATGATCTGCGGCAGCCAGGTGTTCAGGCCGTAGGTGGAGAGCAGGCCGATGAAGCTCATGGCGCCGATCAGGAGGGTGCCCGGCAGGTAGGCACGGGAGAAGAGGCCCGCGAAGCCGGTACGCTGCAGCGCCTTCTCCTGCTCGCTGGCAGGGACTCCCTTGTTTGCGGACTCCTTCGAGACAGCCTCAATGGCCAGGAACTGGCTGGCGGGCAGGTCGTGCTTCTCGACGAGGGCGGCAGCCTTCTCGGTCTGACCGCGGGAGACGAGCCAACGCGGGGACTCCGGCAGGAAGAAGAAGGCCATCGGGAGCAGGAACACCAGCGGGGAAGCACCGATGAGGAAGAGACCGCGCCAGCCGATGGAATCCTCGAGCAGGATGGCGAGGATAGAGGCCAGGACACCACCGGCGGGGACACCGGAGTAGACGATGGCATTGAAGAGGTTGCGGCGGTTGCGCGGGGCGAACTCCGCGACCACGGCGCCACCGGTGGCGACGATCATGCCGACACCCAGGCCGGTGAGGAAGCGGAGGAAACCGAACATCGCGATGGAGTTGACGAAGGCGGTCAGCGCCATGCCGATGGAGAACCAGGCGATCGCGGTGAGCATCACCTTGCGGCGGCCGATGCGGTCACCGACGGCGCCGGCGGACAGTGCACCGATCATCACGCCGATCATGGCGTAGGAGCCGAGGGTGCCGGCGATTGCCGGGCTGAGCTCACCGATGTGGGAGGGGTCAGCGATCAGGGTCGGCAGGACTGCGCCGTAGACGACGAGATCATAACCGTCGAAGAGGATGGCGAGGCCGACAATGGCCAAGACCATGTAGACGGTCCGCTTATGTTTCGGGGACTGCCAGCTGTCACTGTCGTTGACCGGCCGGGCCGATCGGGTCTGGGGTGCGTTCACTGGTCTGCTCCTTGGTGCACTCTAAATACTGGTATTCTCTGTTTTGAGATCTGCCACACAGTTAAGTCCCGGTTCAGGATAGATAACACTAGGGTACCCCCTAAATACTTCTAGGGGGGTCTTGTCCGGGGCGATGAATGCACTTAGTATTCGGGTCCTCGATTCCCGAGGAAAGGGCCAATGTACTGCGAGGATAGAATATTGGCAGGACCTGTCAACTCCATAATGGAACCCTCCCGTGTCTCGTGCCGGATTGAGAACAGGAAGGTCACGGTTTCACCGAGGGGGGGAGATACTCCCCCTGAAGGGTGGGAAAAGGTGCAGTGGGCGAACTCGCCGGACCTGTGCCGCAGCCCTTAATAAAGGTGTTCAGCCGCGGGAATCAGACTGTTGAGGCTACGGCGAAGGCCCTGATGCAGTCATGGCTGCATCAGGGCCTTCCGGCGCCTCAGAGGGGGACTCCCTCTTAGATCGGGTACTGCTGATCGGAACGTTCGATGGTGACCCACTTCAGTTCAGTGAATTCATCGACGACTGCGGAGCCATCAAACTTGCCGTAGCCACTGGCCTTTACACCCCCGAAGGGCGCGTTGGCATCATTTTGAACGGTGGCACCATTGATGTGGACATGGCCAGCTTCGATACGTAGGGCGGCATCCAATGCGCGGGTCACATCAGCGCCGTGCACTGCCGCAGCCAGACCGTACTCGGTGTCATTGGCGGTGGCGATGGCCTGCTCGGAGCCGGAGACCCGGACGACGATGGTGACCGGACCGAAGGTCTCCTGATCGTAGATATCCATCTCCGGGGTCACATGGTCGATGATGGTCGGGGCCAGGGCAGCGCCATTGGCACGGCCACCGGTGACGATGACCGCGCCCTTGGCCACCGCATCGTCGATAAGCGTGTTGATCCTTTCGCCGGAGCGCGGGCTGAACATCGGGCCCACCACGACCGAGGGGTCCTCGGCGGGATCGCCATGATGGAGCCCGGCGGCCCGCTCACCGAACTTGCGGACGAATTCATCCGCGATCTTCTCATCGACGACGAAGCGTTCCGTGCTCATGCAGATCTGACCCTGGAACATGAAGGTGCCGAAGATGGCGGCGTTGACGGCCCCATCGATGTCGGCGTCATCGAGGATGACAAAAGGGGCCTTTCCACCCAGTTCCAACAGCGGCTTCTTCAAATAGCGGCCACACTTTTCCGCGATGATCCGGCCGACATGGGTGGAACCGGTGAAGTTGACCCGGCGCACCGCCGGATGGGCGATCATGGCTTCGACCACGGCATCAGCGTCCTTGGGGGTATTGGTCAGGAAATTGAGCACGCCCGCCGGGACCCCGGCCTCATGGAGGGCCTCCACCAACAGCTGGTGGGTTCGGGGGCTGGCTTCGGAAGCCCGGAAGACGACTGTGTTACCGCAGGCCAGCGGGTAGGCGATTGAACGCATTCCCAACACCCCAGGGGCATTCCAGGGTGCCATGCTGAGCACAACCCCGGCTGGCTGGCGAACTGTCATGGAAAAGACCCCGGGGCGATCAGTCGGAATGGTCTCGCCGACGATGTGGCTGGTCAGACTCGCCGCCTGACGGAGACATTGGGTGGTGAGGTAGACGTTGAACTGGGACCAGCCTTCATTCGCAGAAACCTCGGCATTCATGGCCTCGATGAATTCCCCGGCCCGGGATTCGAGTACTTCAGCTGCGCGGAGCAGGATATCTCGCCGGTGGCTCGGGCCAGTCTTGGACCACTCTGCCAGCGCCCGCTCGGCGGACTCGACGGCGTCGATGGCATCCTGCACGGTGGCGGCGGCACTGGTGGTGATGGTCTCACCCGAAATCGGATGGACATGGGTGAACTGTTCCTGGCTGGCAGCGGGGCGGGCGACATTGTCGATGAGGAGCTGGGTCTGCATGGTGGGGTTCCTATTCTTAGAGGTCATTGAAGGGGGAAACGGGGTGGTTTAGTCATGGCCCTTGGCGGAGCGTGACATGTTCACGAAGGCCATGGCCAAGAGGCCGATCAGGCCGGGGACAGCTACCGCGAGGAAGTTCTGGGAGAAGGGGAGTGCAAGTCCGAGCAGCGCACCACCGAGGACCGGGCCTGCGATGGCACCGATGCGGCCGATACCGGCGGCCCAGCCGATGCCGGTGGAGCGGATGGCGGAGGGGTAGTACTCAGCGGCAAGTGCATGGATCACCGAGAGGGTGCCGACGGTGGTGGCTCCCGCGAAGACCAGCAGAATGTTGACGAAGATGTCGTTCTGGGTCAGGGAGAGCGAGGCAAGGGAAACCGTGGCGACGAGGAAGTAGCTGAGGATGACAGGCTTGATTCCGAAGCGGTCGGAAAGATAGCCGCCGAGCACGGCGCCCAGGAAACCTCCGATATTGAGGACGACCAGGTTGAACAGGCCGCTGCCGAGGGAATAGCCGGCAGAGCTCATCAGGACCGGGAGCCAGGTGTTGAGCCCGTAGCTCAGCAACATGGTGGTGAGGAAGACCACCCAGATCAACACGGTATTCAGGCCATTCCCCCGGCGGAGGATCTCGACGAAGGGAGCGGAGCTCTCGGCACGTACCTCGACCGGCACCACGGAGCCCGGATCAGTTTCCGGGGAAACCCGAGCGATGATCGACTCAAACTCGGCGCGACGGTGCGGGAACCGGGAGAGGAATACCGGGGATTCCGGCAGGAAGAAGATGACCACCGGTGCCAGCACGATGAAGGAGACCGAGACCCAGAAGACGCTGGCCCAGCCGAAGGTCGGGATCAGGTACATGCCCAGCAGGCCAGCGATGATGCCGCCGATGGAATAGACGCTGCAGACGAAGCAGACCGCGAAGGAGCGGATGCGTGCAGGGGCAAACTCACCGGTCATGGCCACGAAGTTGGGGACCATGGCACCCAGGGCGATGCCGACGATGGTGCGGAAGAGGAAGAGCGTCTCGAAGTTCATGGCCAGGGCGCAACCGAGGGAGCCGGCTGCGGAGCCGATGAGACAAGCGATGAGAAGGGGTTTGCGTCCGAAACGATCCGCCAGCGGGGCGATGAACATACCGCCGATGAGCATGCCGATCAGGGCGGCGGCGCCGAGATATCCGCCCTGCTGGGTGGTCATCTCCCACTCCTTGATCAGGGTCTGGACCACTGAGCCATAGGAGATCATGTCATAACCATCGACGATCATGAGCAGGGTGCAGAGCGCGAAAACGCGCTTATGGAAAGGGGTGAGTGTGGCCTGGTTGACTACCTGCGTCACCGGGATCGTCCGGCTGGTCTCCCGGCCGGGCTCAATCTGGAGGTTGGTCATGGTGTTCTCCTGAAGGTGAAGGGGTCTGTATCGGAAGGAGGATCGAGGGGATCAGGGGGAGGTGAGAATGGTGTTGACCTCGATGAGCGTCGGGCGTTTCGAGTCAATGGCGGATTTCAGGGCGGCGGTGAACTCTTCATCCGTGGTGGCGCTGGCTGCCTGGACGCCATAGCCACGGGCGATGGCGAGAAAATCGATTCCGGGGACATCAACACCGGGAACGTCTTCGGTCCCCAGTAGTTCGGAGAACCAGCGGAGCGCGCCGTAGGTGCCGTTCTTTAGGATGATGAACACCACCGGAATGTTGTACTGTGCGGCTGTCCAGAGTGCCGTGATGCCGTAATTGGCGGAACCGTCGCCGATGATGCCGATCACCTGGCGGTCGGTGTACGCCAGCTGGACTCCCACGGCAGCGGGCAGCCCGAAACCCAGGGCCCCAGAGGCTGGCCAGAAGTAGGAGGCGGGGACCTGCAGATCCATCTGCTGCCAGAACGCGGTGTTGGTGGAGGTGGATTCCACGACATAGGCGGTATCGGCCGGGGTGTTCTCCCGGAGCAGGGCGAAGATCCGGGCTGGATCGAAGACCCCACCCACCGGTGCGGTGGTATCCGGGCACCTCTGCTGAGCTGCAGCCGGTGATTTCGAAGCCGGAACTGTTGCTTGGGCCAGGAGCTGCACCGCGGAAGCGAGATCGGCGATGATGGATTCGCCGAAGGGGGCGCGGCTGGCTTCATTGGGATCATCGGTGAGCTGCACCAGCGCGGTGCCCTCGGGCAGGTAATTGTCCGGTTCATATTGGTGGTAGCGGAAGACCGGGGCTCCGATGACCAGCGCCAGGTCATAGTCGGCGAGGGAGTTCTTGATGGCGTGGGCAGATGCCGGGAGAACACCACGGAACTGGGCATGTCTATTCGGGAAGGGCAGCCGATACGGCGAGGGGGCGAGGAAGACATCGGCCCCGGTGTTCTCCGCCAACTCGACAGCTGCGGCATTCGCGCCCACCGAGTCCACCGCGGAGCCGAGAATCAACGCCACCTTGGAGGCCTGGCGCAGACGTTCTGCCAGGGTGGCCACGGCCTGGGGGGAGAGCTGGTGTTCCACTGAGAGGCTTCGGCGGAACAGGAGTTCATCATTGCTACTGGCCGGGTGATCCCAATCGTCATAGGGGATGGAGAGATACACCGGCCCGGGGGCGCTGGCGGTGGCCTGGAAAACAGCTTCATTGAAACTTCGCGGAACATCGGCGGCGGCGGCGGGCTCATAGCTCCACTTGGTGAGTGGCCGGGTCAGCTGGGCGGCGTCCACATTGGAGAGGAAGGACTCCATGCCGATCGTCTCGCGGACCTGCTGGCCGGCGGTGACCACCAAGGGGGATCGGGAGTAGTGGGCGTTGGTCAGCGCACCCATGGCATTTCCGGTACCGGAGGCGGCATGGAGGTTGATGAAGGCGGGGTTTCCGGTGGCCTGGGCAAAGCCATCGGCCATGCCGAGGACCACCTGTTCGTGGAGACCGAGAACGTAGTCGATCTCATCCGGGAGGTCCTTGAGAAAGGGGAGCTCATTGGAGCCGGGGTTGCCGAAGATCCGGGTCATGCCGTGCTTGAGCATCAGCTCGTGGACAACGGTGCGAACTGAGCGCCAGCCCTCTGGAGTGGTGGCGGCGGCGGAGGCTGTGGCAGTGGCCGTGGTGGGGGAGTTCATTCTCATTCCTTCCTGTCGTGTGGAATGAGGTTAAGCTAATGGCCCAAGTCACAATCTGTCTAATGAATTCATTTCGACACTACATAGAGGATTTCTATACATAATGGATAATGACGTAAACCTGAACCTCATCCGGACCTTCTGTTTGATCTATGAGGTCCAAGGAATCAGTCGGGCGGCCGAGGAGCTGCAACTTTCCCAGCCAACCGTGAGCTATTCCCTCAAGCAGCTGCGAAAAACCTATAATGACCAGTTGTTTTACCGAGATCGGAATCTGCTGTACCCGACTGAACGGGCGAAGAAGATATATCCGGATCTCCGGGCGGCGCTCGACCTGATCCGCACCACCGAGATCTTCGGCGGTGAGTTTATTCCCGAGCAGACGCGCCGGGTATTCACCCTGATGCTCTCAGATCTGGGTGAGGTGGCTTTCCTGCCGTGGATCCAGAAAATGCTCGGGCAGCAGGCCCCGCAGGCACAGCTTCGGGTCGATCCATTGGACGTGTCCCTGGTTCACGAGAAACTGGTCTCCGGCGAGCTTGATGTTGCCATCCAGACTCCCTACCTGCACTCGGATCAGGTGGAACGGACGGTGATCTTCCGGGATGAGTACGTGGTGCTCGCCAGGAAGGAGCATCCCCGGATCCAGGGAACAATCACTCTCGAGCAGATGGCTTCGGAGCGATTCATGAAGGTCAACGCCTCGGTGGGGCATGCTGTCCCGGAAGAGAAGATCCTGCATGCGGGGCAGGAATTGGAGACCGGAATCATGGGGACCCGGATCACCTCAATCCCCCAGGTGGTGATGCATTCTGAACTGCTCGGACTGATTCCCTCTGCGGTGATCTACCGGATGGGTCTCAGTGGCCAGCTGCAGTTGCTGGATCCGCCGGGGCATGTCGCACCGATGGAGGTGTCCATGATGACGCGTCGGAAGCGCCGCCGCACCGCGCCCCAGGAGTGGTTTGCCCAGCTCATCAAAGCTGCGGTGCGGGAGATGGAAAGCGAGATCAGCAGGTAGAGCCAGTTGCCGCGCTAAGGCCAGCGGGACCCAAAGCTGGATCGCCGACCCCCTTTAGGGGAGAAATCAGGTCCTGCCCGGATGTCTCGGCAGGTCTTGAGCTGTGAGAATAGAAGTTGAACTCATATCGACTTTCGCGCCGCACCCACACCTCGCCACGAACGCCCAAGGTCGTGTCATGAAAGGCATCAGTTTCCGAGTTCCTGGTGGTGATGGGGGCTTCGGGCTCCGGGGAATCTACGCTGCTGCACTGTCTCGGCGGCCTCGATGCCCTCAGCGCCGGCAGTGTGGATATCGCGGGCCGGGAGTTGTCCGGGATGCGGGAGAAGGAATTGAGCAGGCTGCGGCTGACACAGCTGGGATTTATTTTCCAGCAGGCGCATTTCCTGGTGAATCTGAACATCCGCGACAATATTCTGCTGCCCGGGCTCAAGGCGGCACCCGGAAACCGGGCGGCGGAGTTGATGGTGCACCTGCAGCGTGCGGCCATCTGTCGTGGGTTGATCGCGCGGCCTGCGGTGCTCTTTGCCGATGAACCCACCGGGGCCTTGACGTCCGCGATGAGTGGGGAGGTGATGGAGGCGCTCAGCGCGGTGCCTGAGACAGGTAGCAGCATCGTCATGGTCGTCCATGCTCGGAGCTGTGCCGCCCACGGCGACCGGGTGAGCTATCTCCGCGATGGCCGCGTGGTGGCGGAAAAGCTGGTTACCTGGACCGCTGCGGCGCACTCTGCGCGGGAAGCCAAGCTCATCGCCTGGCTCGACCGTCAGAGCTTCTAGGCTTCGGGAGCCTCAGTCTCGGCGGTTGCCTCGCCCTCGACGGTCTGTTCAGCGCGGCCTTCCGCCAGTGCGGTGCGGGCCTTGCTCAGCCACTCGGGCTGGTTCTCCAGCAGCGCTTTGATCTCGGCGGTGGTCAGCGGCTGGTCCAGGTCATTGCGCTTGAGTGCGGCGATGGTGATGCCGAGCTTCTGGGCAACGATGGGGCGCGGGTGTGGGCCGGTGCGGCGCAGTTCGGCCAGCCACTCCGGCGGGTTGTCTTGGAGCGCCTTGAGGTCCCAGTGGGTCACAGCGCCGTTACGGAACTCCTCTGGGGTGGCCGGCAGATAGATGCCGAGTTTCTTCGCCGCGGTCTGCGGCTTCATCGCAATACCGGACGGGGTGCGGGCAGATTCTTCGTTCACGCTCACAACGGTAGCATTCCAAGCATGCTGACCTTAAGTTTCGTCACCGGCACTGAACCTGGCAAGTGGTTCGAGCGCTTCCAGGAGCGCACCCGCCACGGCCGTTTAGAGGCCTGGGAGTCCGAGGACCCCCTCGCCGCGCTTATCGACGCCTCCGCCCAGCTCGCCCTGGTGCGCCTGCCGGACCACCGCCTGGATCCGGAGCAGTTCCACGTCGTGGAGCTCTACCAGGAGGAATACGGGGTCGCGCTGCCCAGGGACAGCGAACTGACGCTGATCACCGGGCCAGTCTCGGCGGAGGATATCGCCGGGGAGATCATAAACTACCAGGTCCCGGACAACGGCGAGGTTGATGTTGTTGCCGTCCGCGATGCCCTGCAGATCGTCGCCGCCAATGTCGGTGTCGTTATCGCTCCCAAACCCCTGATCAAGGTGCTGAGCAAGAAACTGGTGGTACCCCGCACCTATTCCGCGGACGGCATTCCACAAACCCAGATCGCCCTGGCCTGGCGGCAGGAGGGGGACAGCGACGCGATCCAGGATTTCGTCGGGATCGCCAAGGGACGCACCCTCAACTCCTCCCGGCAGATAGCCCCCAGGCTCAGCGCCCGGGAGAAAGCTCTGGCCAAACAGGCACGTCGCGCTGCGGAGAAGCCGGCTGCCCGCAGCAATAACAAGGGCGGATTCAAGGGAGGTGCCAAGCGGGGGAATGCGCCGCGGCGACATAAGGGAAGGTGACACTTTAGTGTCAACTTGGTAGCGGGATCCTAACGATTTGGACCATTCGTGAAATTTTATGTGATCTACGTCAATAATGGGGATCACTTTCAACCCACTACGAAAGGCTCATGGAGATGTCCCAGAACCGAAAGACCTTGCGCACCCGGATCCTCGCTGGTGCTGCTGTGATGACCCTGTCGATGAGTGTGGTGGCCTGTTCCCAGGCAGAAGACGCCGCCAACCAGGCCGGCGATGCGGCATCTTCCGCCACCGGGGCAGCTGGCTCGGCCATTGACGATGCCACCTCAGGCAATGGTGCCGATTCTTCCGAAGGTGCTGAGCCGGCCGATGGTGCCGAAGGCGCGGACTCCTCCGAAGGTGCTGGGTCGGCCGATGGTGCCGATGGCGCGGACTCGGGAGCAGGTGAGGGAAGCGGTGGGTCCACCGAGGTTGAAGCTGCGGACGGCTCGATGCTCACGGTCCCCACCTCGGTGGTCAGTGCCGCTGAGCAAGCTGGGTTCAGTGCCCCCACCGCAATTGAGGAGGGGCCCAACGGCGAATCCCTGGTGACCTTCGAGGAGGGCTACATCGTCAACTCCGAGGAGGGTGGCGCGCAGCCGTTGATCGGCATGATCGCTGAGACCTGGATCGGTGAGGGTGGCCTGACCGCCGGGGTGGGACTGCCGACCGCTCCGGAGGAAGCCAACGCTGAGGGCACCGGCTGGACCCAGGAGTTCACCCAGGGTGTCATCAACTGGGTCAACGACGGCTCCGGTAACTTCAGCGCCGATATTCAGACGAACTAAGTCTCTTTACCGAGGGTTCATCTTCCAACCATGTAAGTTCCACCTGACCCCGCTAGCCTTTGGGCAACCGGGCGGAACCTAGAGCAGGAAGATCTCCCTCACATTTCGGAGCTGCCCGCCCGGTAGCGTCCGCCGGGTGTCGGTACCGGCTCTGGGCAGGCGTGGCTCCAGCTCTTGCCGTTGTCAGCCGCGGCCCGCCGGGTACCCGGCGGGCTCCGGAGGGAGCCGCACGAATGTTCAACCGAACGACTGATATCGCCGAGCTGGATCGCATCAAAGGTGCCACCACCCCGGATACCGCTATCCGCACTTACGTCATTGACACCTCCGTCCTGCTCTCCGACCCCTGGTCGCTGCGCAAGTTCGCGGAGCATGATGTGGTGCTTCCCCTGGTTGTGGTGACAGAACTGGAGGGTAAACGCCATCACCCCGAGCTTGGCTGGTTTGCCCGTCAGGCCCTGCGGCTGCTTGAGGAACTGCGCTCCACCCACAAACGTCTCGATATCCCCGTACCGGTGTCTGCCGAGGGCGGATATTTGCGTGTCGAACTCAACCACCAGGATCAGTCACTGCTGCCCTCGGCATTCCGTGGTGCGGAAGGTGACGTCAGGATTCTGGCCTGTGCTCTGAACCTCCAGGCCGAGGGCGCGGATGTGGTACTGGTGACCAAGGATATCCCGCTGCGTGTCAAGGCTGGCGCGGTCGGACTGGCCGCCGATGAATACCACGCCGAGGATGTGGTCCTGACGGGCTACTCGGGCATGGTGACCGTGCACACCGATTCCGGGGTCGTCGATAAGCTCTTCAAGGAGGGCGAGGTTGAGCTTGACGGGGCCGAGGCCACCGATGGCACTCCAGTGGAGGACCTGCCCGTCCACTGCGGTGTCACCCTGCTCACCGGTACCCAGTCGGCGCTGGCGCGGGTGGGCACAAACGGTTCGCTGCGGCTGGTGCGGGGCGATCAGCAGGCTTTCGGGCTGCAGGGTCGTTCCGCGGAGCAGCGGATCGCCCTGGATCTGTTGATGGATGAGGCCGTCGGCATTCTCTCCATCGGTGGTCGGGCGGGCACCGGTAAGTCCGCACTGGCACTGTGCGCCGGATTGGAGGCGGTGCTGGAACGTCAGGAGCACAAGCGGATCGTGGTTTTCCGTCCGCTCTATGCGGTGGGCGGCCAGGATCTCGGCTATCTGCCTGGCAGTGAGTCCGAGAAGATGAACCCCTGGGCACAGGCGGTATTTGACACCCTTGAGGGGCTGATCTCCCAGAATGTCATGGAGGAGATCATGGAAAGAAACCTGATTGAGGTGCTTCCGCTGACCCATATCCGGGGTCGTAGCCTGCATGATTCCTTCGTCATCGTCGATGAGGCGCAGTCCCTGGAGCGCAATGTCTTGTTGACCGTGCTCTCCCGCCTGGGCAGGGGAAGCCGGGTGGTGCTCACCCACGATGTCGCCCAGCGCGATAACCTCCGGGTCGGACGCCATGACGGTGTACAGGCGGTCATCGAAACGCTGAAGGGGCATGAGCTCTTCGCCCACGTCACCCTGCAGCGTTCTGAGCGTTCCGCGATCGCGGAGCTGGTGACCAACCTGCTGGAATCGCACTGATCACATTTTCGGCCCAGAGATTGCAGAGACCGAGGGGGCAAGGGGACAATTGTGGGCATGGCTGAAGTAACTTTCAACATCCGTCCAATCCGACCGGAGGATTTCCCACAGGTCCAGGAGATTTATGTCCAGGGCCTGGAAACCGGACATGCCACCTATGAACGGCATGCGCCGACCTGGGAGGAGTTCAAGAGCCGGAAGATTGAGGGAACCGTCCTCGTCGCGGTGGAGCTCGAGGATGAGAGCCGGGTGATCGGCTGGGTGTCAGCGGCCCCGATCTCCCATCGTGAGGTCTTTTATGGTGTCGTCGAGGATTCGATCTACATCCGTAAAGGTGCCCAGGGTCGTGGCATTGCCGGTGGACTCCTGGACCGGCTGATCGAGGAGTGCCAGCAGCTGGGCAAGTGGGGTATCCACTCCTGGATCTTCCCGGAGAACGAGGGCTCAGTGAAGCTGCACGAGTCCCGTGGTTTCGAGAAGGTGGGCACCCTGCGCCACCTGGCGAAGATGCCCTATGGGGAGTTGAAGGGCCAATGGCGAGACACCGCCATCTGGGAGAAGCTGCTGCCCAAGCCCGACATCAGCGTCTAGGAAGACGGTCTAGGAAGACGGTCTAGGAAGAGCGTCTGGGAAGACACTGGGAATCCATTTCTGAACAAGACAACAGCTCCGGCCCCACACCTTCATGGTGTGGGGCCGGAGCTGTTGGGGTCGCAGATTATGAGTTGTCGGCAGTTTCCGCCGGTACGACCGGGGAAATGGTCTCGACTTTATTGCTCAGGGTCTTTTCCTTGATGCCGAGCAGCAGGGCCGCGGACAGGAAGGCCAGCGGGAACATCATCAGGAAGACCGGGGTCAGCGCGTCATTGTAGGACAGTTGGATGGCGTCCTGCAGGACCTCCGGAAGCTGGGAGATCAGAGCCGGGGTCAGGCTGTTGGCACCTTCAGCAGAAGCGAACTGCTCCGCGTAGACCGCGCCTTCCTCACCCATACCGGCGATGGCCGGCTGCAGGTTCTCCGGAAGATTGGTGGTCAAGTTGCCGATGAACATGCCACCAACCAGGGCGGAACCCAGGGATCCGCCGACCTGACGGAAGAAGTTGTTGGCGCCGGTGGCGGTACCGACCATGGCCATCGGGAAGGAGGTTTGCACGATCAGGACGAGGACCTGCATGGCGCAGCCGATACCGAAACCGAAGATGAAGAAGAAGACGCCGATGGTGAGCAGGGAGGTCTCCGGGGTCAGCGTGCTCAGCAGGATCAGGGCGACTCCGGTGACGAGCATACCGACGAAGGGGTACCACTTGTAGCGGCCGGACTTGGAGATCAGGTTGCCCACGATGATGGAGGTACCCATCAGACCGACCATCATCGGGATCATCATCAGACCGGCGTTGGTCGGGGTCATGCCGTGGACCATCTGCAGGAAGGTCGGCAGGTAGGCCAGGGAGCCGAACATGAACACACCGATACCCAGGCCCACCAGGGTGGTCAGGATGAAGTTGCGGTTCTGGAACAACGTCATCGGGATGATCGGGTCCTTCGCCTTGAGCTCGACGAACACGAAGAGTACGGCGAAGATGATGAAGGAGATGATCAGGCCGATGATTATGGGATCGGTCCACTCGTAGTCATTGCCACCCCAGGTGACGAAGAGGACCAGCGAAGCGGTGGAGATGGCCATGGTCAGGGTGCCCAGCCAGTCCGCCTGGAAATGGCGCTCACGGTGCGGCAGCTTGAGCAGCAGGGCAATGCTGATCACGGCGAGCAGGCCCAGCGGGATATTGAGCCACAGGCCCCAACGCCAGCCGGGACCATCGGTGAACCAGCCGCCGAGCACCGGGCCCAGCACGGAGGAGACGCCGAAGACCGAGCCCATGATGCCCATGTACTTGCCACGTTCACGCTGGGTGGTCACCTCGGCGGTGATGGCCTGGGAGGTGATCATCATGGCGCCACCGGCCAGACCCTGGATAGCGCGGGCCGCGATGAGGACCCCCATGTTCGGGGCGAGCCCACCGATCAGTGAACCGATCATGAACACGATGATCGCGCCCATGAACAGTTCCTTGCGGCCGATCTGGTCGCCGAGCTTGCCGAAGATCGGCAGTGCGATGGTCATGCCCAGCAGGAAGGCAGTGATGACCCAGGACATGTGGTTGACGCCGCCAAGTTCACCGACGATGGTCGGCAGGGCGGTGGAGAAGATCATCTGGCTCAGGGAGCTCATCAGCATGGAGAGCATGAGCGAGGCGATGATCAGGTTCAGGGTGCGTTTGGATTTCGGGTCACGTTCCAGCGCCCCGACCTCGGGGTCAGTGGTAATGCTCATTCGGGTCGTCCTTTGATCAGGGTGGTGATGTCGGTCAGGGCTTTGGCGCAGGCATTCCCCAGTGCCGCCGGGGAGCTGTCGTTGCCGGTGAGCCAGTTCATGTAGCCCAGTTGTAGAGCGGTGGAGGCGATGGAGATCAGTGCGGCGGATTCCTGCTCCACCGCGGAGCCGGTGATCAGCGCATCCGGGTAGGACTGGTAGTAGTCCTTCAACAGATCACGCAGTGCCTGGTGGATCTCATGGAAACTGGCGTGTCGTTGGAGTATCAGTTCGGGGCTGCGGTGGCGGATTTCCTTGCGGCGGCGCAGTATCTCGGCGCCGTGCGGGCTTTCCAGAAGCTGAGTGGAGAGCACCACCGCGGAGCACAGCTCGAGGACGGTGCCCAGCAGGTTTTCGTGCCGTCGGCCAAGGAAATCATGGCGCTCCTGCTCGGTTGGGAGCCGGGGAGGATCGCCGAAGATGGCGGTTTCCTTGGAATCGACGTAGTTGAAGAAAGTTCGCTTGGAGATCCCGACCACTGCGCAGATATCTTCCACGGTGACATTTTCAATGCCCCGTTCGGCCACCAGGGTGGTGGCGTGTTCTTCGATGGCGGCGCGGGTTGCCCGACGCTTGGCCTCGCGGAGGGAAAGTTCTTCAGTGTCGTTCACAAGGAGTAAACTTAGTGCAATTGTGCACCGGGTGCAATATTGCACGCAGTGCAATTGGGTGGTCGGGGAGGCGCTTGTGGATCAGGTCACAATGCCCCGGGTGAGGGTCCTGTCAGATGCCCGCCTCCGGTGCTAACGTCGCGGAGAGAGGGCTACCCGCTCCGAAGTGCCTTAAGACAGGGAGTTTCACATGTTCTTCAAGAGGTTCCGCTCCCGGAAACCGAAGCCGGCCACCGGTGGTACCAGCACGCCTGCCAGTCAGAAGGGGCAGCCGGTGGTGCCGGGACTGAGTCAGGAAAAGGGCCTGGAACTGCGCAAGGCACTGCGTCACCAATTTGCCGAACATGGGGCCGCCATCCACTTTGAGGGCGCCGCCGGCGTGATCACCCACCCCACCAAGGGACGGATCCGCATTAACTTCGACAATCTGGTGCGCGCCCTCGCCGGCAATGAAAATCCCTATTCCATCCCGCAGCATGCTGCGGCCTTCGTCCAGGCGATCATGACCGAGGACGGCACCGAGAACATGCGCGACCCCGAGATCTACGCCGGGCTCCGCCTGAAACTCACCCCGGTCGCCGGACTCAGCGAGCCGGAGCGGGAGATTGTCGACGCCGCGACCATCGCCCCCTTCACCCGCGATATCGTGGTAGCCCTGGTGCTGGACACCGAGAACACCATCCAGACTGTCTCCCTGGACCGCGCCGAGGAATTCGATGACCTCCCCAGCCTGCATCGCGCCGCCGGGGCGAACCTGCGCAGTGAACTTCGCGCCGCTGAGGTCGAGGTCGTGCACTACCAGGGCACCGAGAATGCGCCGGGAGCGCACTTCTGGTCCTTTGAATCCAATAGCTTCTACCTCGGCAGCGCCCCGCTCTACCTGGAGGAATTCCTTCGGGATCGGGCACCTGACCTGGATCAGTCCAATGGCATCATCTTCGCCGTGCCCAACCGGCACCTGATGCTCGCCCGGGAGGTATCCACTGGCACTGACCTATTGGACGGGCTGCAGCGTCTGGCGATGATCGCTGCCCGATTCGCCCTGGAACGTGCGCACCCGATCTCGCCCTCGCTCCACCTCAGCTACGCCGGGGGACTGGACACCATTTCAGAGATTGACCAGCGTGCCAAGGAACTGAAGATCACCCCGACTGCGCATCTGACCCACCAGCTCGGCCTGCAGAACTAATACGGGGGCGTCGATAAGCAGCTGATAGACAACGCCCGGCCTCCCCAAGAAGGGGAAGCCGGGCGGACTGCTTCTCAGCGGTGCTTACTTGTCGCGGTCGGTGTTCGCCATCGCGAGGACGTCCAGACGCTTGTCCAGCTCTTCCTCAGTCAGGGTCTCACCGTCGACGAAGCCGAGATCGATGACGGTCTGGCGGATGGTCTTGCCCTCGGCCAGCGCGGTCTTGGCGACCTTGGCGGCGTTCTCATAACCGATCGCGGAGTTCAGCGGGGTCACAATGGAGGGGGAGGACTCAGCCTGCCGCTTCATGTGCTCGACATTGGCCTCCAGGCCGTCGACCAGGCGCTCCGCGAAAATGCGGGAGGTGTTGGCCAGCAGATTGATGGACTCCAGGACGTTACGGGCCATCATCGGGATGAAGACGTTGAGCTCGAACTGGCCCTGGGTGCCACCGAAAGCGACGGCGGCGTCATTGCCGATGACCTGGGCGGAGACCTGGGTGGCGGTCTCGCACAGCACCGGGTTGACCTTGCCCGGCATGATGGAGGAACCCGGCTGCAGGTCCGGCAGGCGCAGCTCGCCCAGACCGGTCAGCGGGCCGGAGCCCATCAGTCGGATATCGTTGGCGATCTTGTAGAAGGACACGGCGACGGTACGCAGTGCGCCGGAGATCTCGACCAGGGCATCGCGGTTGGCCTGGGCCTCGAAGTGGTTCTCCGCCTCGGAGAGCAGCTCGATGCCGGTCAGCTTGATCAGCTCAGCGGTGACCTTGGCACCGAAATCCGCCGGGGTGTTCAAACCGGTGCCCACAGCGGTGCCGCCGATCGGCAGCTCACCGACGCGCGGCAGGGTGGACTCAACGCGCTGGATACCCAGCTCGATCTGGCGGGCATAACCGGAGAACTCCTGGCCCAGGGTGACCGGGACGGCATCCATCAGGTGGGTGCGGCCGGACTTGACCACGGACTTCCACTCCTTGGACTTGTTGTCCAGGGAGGTGTGCAGCTGCTTCAACGCCGGCAGCAGCTGCTTGACGGCAGCCTCGGTGGTGGCCACATGGGTGGCGGTGGGGAAGGTGTCGTTCGAGGACTGGCCCATGTTGACGTGATCGTTCGGGTGGATCTCCACACCATTGCGCTTGGCGATGGAAGCGATGACCTCGTTGGTGTTCATGTTCGAGGAAGTGCCAGAACCGGTCTGGAACACGTCGATCGGGAACTCGGCATCATGGATGCCCTCCGCGATCTCCTTGGCAGCGGCGACGATCGCATTGCCCTTCTCCTCATCAAGCAGGCCACGCTCCACGTTGACGGTGGCGCAGGCGGCCTTCAACAGACCCATGGCGCGGATCTGCGCAGACTCCAGCGGGCGGCCGGAGATCGGGAAGTTCTCAACGGCACGCTGGGTCTGGGCACTCCACAGCGCCTGGGCGGGAACCTTAACCTCGCCCATGGTGTCGTGTTCGATGCGGAATTCCTGCTCGGTCATGAAATCACTCCAATTAAATGTGTGTCTGTTGGGACGACCCAAGCTTACCTTTCCAGCGAGGGCTCCTCACCGATATGCCTGCTCAATCCCGGCTCGGTCGCATTCAAGTATGACCGAATCAGGGGAGGGGTGGGGGGAGTTGTGGGCAATACCCGGCTCAAAGCTTGAATTCACACACTTTCATGGGGTGCACCCGCCGGAATTCACGCTCAGAGTGGCGCAAGGTACTCTCCGGTTAAACAAAGTCCGGATCGACGAGGAGACGAGATGACCACCGTGGATTCGACGGGGGAAGGCAGCGACCCGCAGTTCCTGGAGGGACTCAAGCTGTTGCTGATGCGCAATCTCGGGGTCAATGACCGTGAGGAGTCCCTGGTCGCGCAAATCGCCTGCGATGTCGGATTCCGGATCATCGAGGGCAAGTTACTGCCCGGTGAAGAAGTGAATTCAGTGGACTTGGCGAAACAGTTCGGTACCAGTCGAACTCCGGTCCGAGAGGCCCTGCTGCTGCTGGAGAAGCAGAATATGGTCATCGTTCCGGCCCGTCGCCGCCCCCGAGTCGCTGATTTCATGGAGGTGCCGGTTGAGCAGATCTATCATGCCCGAGCACTTCTCACCGGTTTCATGTCAGCGGCGGTGTGCCGCAATTGGCAGGGAAATGATCTCGACCCGATGCGGGAGAAGGTCCAGCAGATGGTTGATGCCTGCGAATCCGGGGATGTTAACGCCTTTTTCTGGGCGAATATTGGTTTCGGTGAGTGTGCCACCTTAATCGCCGGCAATGATCTCATCGCCGGTTTCATTGACTCCATTGGCCTCTCAAGTCTGCGGCTTCGCCGAAAGTCCATGTCTCTCCCCGGACGGATGCTGGAGTCCTCCCGAGACCACCAACGTCTGATCCTGGCTTTTGAACACCGAGATACACAGCTCTCCCAGGCACTGTCTATGGGAATCATCCGGGATGCCTATCTGACATTGACCGGAGATGATCCCAGGAACTGGCCCTTCATCTGATTTGGGCTAAAAAACAGTGCCATTCCCACGGAGGAATGGCACTGAAAGTTCAGTAGCTGACGGTGAAATCTAGCGGGAGAGATCAGGCTCCTTCAGCGGGGAGCTCTGGACAATTCCTGAGGCGATAAGCTCATCAATCTCAGCAGAGGATTTCTGCAGGACATCGCGCAGGATCTCACCGGTGTGCTCTCCCAGGGTCGGCGGAAACGTATCCGCGGTCCGCGGCGAACGACTGAGTTTGATCGGATTTCCCAGGGTTTTGACGGTTGCGCCGTTTTCCCCCTCAAGCTCGACCACCATATTGCGGTGTAGCACCTGCGGGTTGGACAGCGCCAGGTCAAGGTCATTGACCATCCCGACGGGAATGCCGGCCTGATTGAAGAGGGCGACCCACTCTTGGGCGGGCTTAGCCAGGAACGCGGGTTCAATAATCGCCCACAGTGCCTCCTTGTTGCGTAGGCGGTCACTGTTTCGGAGGAAGCGGGGATCTTCGACCAGTTCCGCATGGCCGAGAACCTCTGCCATCGCCCGCCACATCCGTTCGGTGTTTGCCGTGGTCACGATGTCTCGGCCGTCCTGAGCCGTGAACTGGCGGTAGGTGGGGATGGCATCGTGACCACTGCCCTGACGTCCGGGCACCTCACCGGACTCCAGATAGTAGGTGCCCTGGTAACTGAGCATCGCGACCAGGCAGTCGAGCATGGAGATGTCGATGAACTCTCCCTGGCCGGTTTCTTTTAGGTTGTGCAGTGCAGCGAGGATGCCGATGGCGGCGTGCAGACCAGCGGCCAGATCTCCCACCGGCAGGCCAGTGCGGACCGGACTTCCGCCGCGCTCACCGGTCAGGCTCATGCTTCCTGATAATGCCTGGACGATCATGTCGTAGGCAGGGAGGTCGCGGTCGGGGCCGGTCTGGCCGAACCCGCTGATGGAGGACCAGATGAGGGAGGGGGTGCGCTTGAGTTCTTCATCACGGTCGATACCGAGTCGGGAGAGCACCCCGGGGCGGAAGTTTTCCACGATGACATCACAATTATCGATCAGATCACGGACGATATCGGAGGCACCGGGTGCCTTGAGGTCGATGACGATGGACTGCTTGTTCCGGTTGATGGTGTGGAAGTAGGCGCTGTCACCTCGGATGAAGTGGGGCGGAACGGTACGGCTGAGGTCACCTGCCGGGGCTTCTACCTTGATGATCTCGGCACCCATGTCCCCGAGGAGCTGTGTTCCATAAGGGCCGGACAGGAACTGGGTGAAGTCAAGGATCCGGATCCCGTTCAGGGGGCCGTTGCTCGGGGTTACGGGGGTGGTAGGCGATTCAGTCATGTTTTCTGCGCTTCTCTTCTCTCGGGACTTCTGGCAATGATGCAGGTCATGTCGTGCTGGCTCTGTGACTTGAGCCGCGTGGGGTCAGCTTAGGGGAAAAATTCTTTTGTGTCGACACTTGACGAGATGCGTGTCACGTTTGTAGGGTGATTGTCATGTTCGATACGCAGAAATGCTCGAACAAGTCGACACTAAGTGGTGTTGGTCAACTTTGAAAGGAACAGCTATGCGTTTGGAGAACGAAGTCGCAATCATCACCGGCGGTGGATCGGGCATGGGCCGTACCGGCGCTATCCGTTTCGCCACTGAAGGCGCAGAGATCGTGGTTGCGGACCTTAACTTGGCAGCCGCACAGGAGACTGTGAAGCTGGTTGAGGCAGCCGGTGGTCGGGCCATCGCGATTAAGTCCGATGTGGGAAGCCTTCAGGGCAACCAGGACGCAGTTACCGCAGCTCTGGACACTTATGGCAAACTCTCCATCGTTTGGGCCAACGCCGGTGTGGCCACTTCCGTCAAGCCCCTCATCGAGGCAGAAGACTCTGATGAGAAGCACTTCGATTTGATGCACGCGGTCAATGTCAAGGGCCCGTGGCACATGGCGCGTGCCGCCATGCCGCACCTCAAGGAGCAGAACGGCTCCATGGTCATCACGGCCTCGCTCTCCGGCCTCACCGCTCGCCCGGGAAACTCGGCCTACTCCGCCACCAAGGGCGCAGCTGTCCAGATCACCCGCGCGCTGGCCATCGAGTTCGCTCCGCATGTCCGGGTCAACTCCATCTGCCCGGTCGCCACCGAAACCCCGATGCAGGCTGTATTCACCCCCGGTGACATGGCAAAGGTCATTCAACCGAAGATCATTGCCGGCATCCCGATGGGCCGACTGGCTACCACTGACGATATGTCCAACGCTGCGCTCTTCCTCGCCTCCCGCGAGGCCAGCATGATCACCGGTCATAACCTGCCGGTTGACGGAGGTTCCCTGTGCTAGACACCAAGGTTCGCCAGATCAACTCCTTCTACGGTTCTTTCATCGACGGTCGAATGGCCGAAGAGGGATCCACCTCCACCTTCGAGAGCATCAACCCGGCCAACGGCGAAGTGCTGACCTCAATCCAAGCCGGTGGCCAGCGCGAGGTTGATGACGCCGTCGCCAATGCTAAGGCTGCTTTCCCCGCTTGGCGCGACTTGCCGGGCGTCGAGAAGGGCCGCATCTTCCTCGCCATCAGCGAGAAGATCAAGGAAAATGCTGAGCGACTGATCGTCCTCGAGTCTCTTGACAACGGTAAGTCGCGGATGGACGCCCAGTTCGACGTCATGACCTCCGCACGCTACTTCGAGTACTACGCCGGCCTGGCAGACAAGCTCGGTGGCGAGACTATCCCGCTGGGAGATTCCCATATCTCCTACACCCGCTCAGAGCCTTTCGGCGTCACCGCCCACATCGTCCCTTGGAATGCCGCTTTCCAGCAGGCCGCCCGTGGCGTCGCCCCTGCACTGATCGCCGGCAACACGGCCGTGGTCAAGCCTGCGGAGGACACGTCAATCACCACCGTTGAATTGGCCAAGATCGCTCTTGAGGCAGGCTTGCCAGCCGGCGTGTTCAACGTTGTTACCGGGCTGGGCAAGGATGCCGGTGCCGCCTTGGTCAGCCACCCGGACATCGGTCGCGTAACCTTCACCGGTTCCGTTCCCACCGGTCAGGAGATCATGCGGGCCTCCGCAGCGAACCTGAACCCGCTGACCCTGGAGCTCGGTGGAAAGGCTCCCAACATCATCTTCGAGGATGCCCCGCTCGAAGCTGCCATCCGTGGCTCACTCATGGCAATTAACATCAATGCCGGTCAGGTCTGTGCGGCCGGCTCCCGCCTGCTGGTGCACAGCTCCCTGCATGACCAGGTCGTCGATAAGCTTGTTGAGCTCAACAGCAAGATCAAGCTCGGCCCGGGCACCTCGGATGCCCAAATGGGTCCGATCACCACTGCTGCCCAGTTCCAGAAGGTTCAGGAATACCTGGAGATCGGTCGCGCTGAGGGCGCAGAGGTCGCCGGCGGCGGTGCCCGTGCCACTGGTGAAGGGCTGGACGCCGGCCAGTTCATTCAGCCGACCATCTTCGTCGGCGTGAAGAACAGTATGCGCATCGCGCAGGAAGAGATCTTTGGCCCGGTGCTCTCGGTGATTAAGTTCGACACCGAGGAGGAAGCCGTCCAGATCGCTAATGACACCCAGTACGGTCTCACCGCAGGCCTATGGACCCAGAACCTGGGTCGTGCCCACCGCGTCGCCGCACAGATCCAGGCTGGCCAGGTCTCCGTCAACGACTTCTTCGCTGGCGGTATCCAGGCACCTTTTGGTGGCTATAAGCGTAGTGGCTTCGGTCGCGAGAAGGGCACCCACGCGGTGTCTGAGTACCTGCAGACCAAGACTGTGAGCATGAAGCTGACATGATCGCACGCGCTGAGCAGCAGCAACTCGAAACATCGCTGAACGAACTGGTTGAGCGATGCCGGAACCTGGGGCGCAATGATCTGAGCAGCCGGGCGGTGGAGACCGCGCGTCACAGTCTCCTGGACTGGCTGGGATGTGCGATCGCCGGGGCCAACGAGCCTGCCGCTCAGCGATTCTTGAGCGTGCTCGATCCTGCCACCGGAGATTCCCCGGTGATCGGTACAGCTCAGGGACTGCACTGGCGGGATGCCATGATGGTCAACGCCTTCAACGGTCACCTCCTGGACTTCGATGACATGCTTCCCTCCTATTCTGGTCACCCCAGCGCCGTCATTCTGCCGGCAGTCCTGGGGGTCGGATTCGATGAGGGCTCGAGCATCTCGGAGATCATCACCGCGCTGGTTATTGGGACCGAAGCAGGGGACTGGGTGGCACGCCAGGTGATGCCGGGGCATTATGACTCCGGTTGGCATGCCACCGGGACCATCGGAACCTTTGCCGCCGCCGCCGCAATCAGCTACCTCCGGGGACTGGATCACGTCCAGTGGATCAGTGCGCTGGACACCGCAGCCACCCAATCCGCCGGACTGAAAGCGATGTTCGGAACCCTGGCCAAGCCCCTGCACGCGGGAAATGCCAGCCAAGCAGGGGCCATGGCCGCCGGGCTCGCTGAGATCTCTGAGTCATCGGGCCGCGCCGTCATCGGTGACTTCGGTTTCATCTCCAACTACCGAGGTGAAACCGGACCCTCCAACGTTCCTTCGCACTTCGAGTTCGCGATCGAAGGAATGCTCTATAAGACCTATGCCTCCTGCTTCATGACACAGGCCTCGGTCGACATCGGCCATCAGGCAAGAGCCGAACTCGGCTCACTCGAAGGAGCAAGCATTGAACTGATCGCGAGTCCCAAACTCGCCGATGTTTGTGCCATCGAAGATCCCCAGACTCCTCATGACGCGAAGTTCAGCCTTCACGCCACCTTCGCACTCGCTGCCCTCGGCCATGATCTGAGTACCGAGAAGTCATTCTCCACCCCCAATCTTCAGGATAAACAGTACCGCGAACTCCGGAAACGGATCCACCTGAACTTCGACCCGGCATTGATCGGTAACGAAACCAGGATCCAGGTAAACATCCGGTTCCCGGATGGACGGGAGTGGATAGCCAGCATTGACAGGGGCGAACCTGCCAGCGACCTCAACTCCCGCGGGGAGACCCTCACCGCGAAGTTCCGGCAGTTGGCGCTCCCGCACTTGGGTACTGTCCAGACTGCCCTGGTCACAGACCTGGCGCTACAGGGCAGTGAGCAGCTGGTCAGCGAACTCATCAATTACACCCGCATCACCGACACCATCCCATCAAAGGAGAACCAGTCCCATGGCTAGCGAGAAACTCACCCTCGATCAGGTCTACGCGATCGACGTCCACGCACATGCGCTGAACAGCAGCCGTGCGGTGAAAGAGGGCAAAGACGAGGTGGGTGATGCCACGCGCGCGGATCAAGCCAAGCGATGGAAAACCGACCTGGTCAACATCGACCTAGACGGCACCGCTGAGTACTATCGCGAGCGCAAGATGATGGCTGTGATCTTCGGTGTCGACTCTGAGCGACACATGGGCGATGTCCGAGTTCCCAATGATGAGGTCGCTGAGGCTGCACAGCGGCACAGCGATGTGCTCATTCCCTTCGCCTCGATCGATCCCTACCGTGGAAAGTCAGGTCTGGCTGAGGCCCGTGACCTGATCGAGAATTACGGCATCAAGGGCTTCAAGTTTCACCCGAGTGTCCAAGATTTCGAGCCTAATGATCCAATGGCCTATAAATTCTATGAGCTGATCGCCGAGCATAACTTGGTTGGCCTCTTCCACTCGGGTCAGACCGGCATTGGCCGAAACTCACCAGGTGGTGGCGGCGTCCGACTCCGCTACTCCAACCCGCTGTACTACGACGATATTGCGGTTGACTTCCCGGAGATGAAGATCATTATCGCCCACCCGTCCTTCCCCTGGCAGGACGAAGCACTGGCGGTGGCCCGCCACAAGCAGAACGTCTACATCGACCTTTCCGGCTGGTCACCGAAGTACTTCGAGGACAAGCTGGTCCAGCACTCAAACACCCTGATCAAGGACAAGGTGCTCTTCGGTAGTGACTTCCCCCTGCTGACCCCGGACCGTTGGCTCGAGGACTTTGCCAAGCGTGAGTTCAAGGAAGAGGTCAAACCGCTGATCCTCCGGGAGAACGCTATTCGACTTTTCGACCTCAAGTAGACACAAAACCGACCCCCAATTCCGGCCCTCAGGGGCAGGAAACCCTAGGTCAACTGCAATTCCCGGCACACCGCAGGAACGAGAAGGAGCTAAAAGTGAGCCTCATGTCTGATACCAAGCCACAGGACACCAATACCGAAAATGATCAGGAATCCGGGAACACCGCTTTCCAGGTCTACCTCGCGCTCAGTGAGAAAGAGTACGAGGTCCCCGCGGATAAGTCCATCCTCCAGGTCCTGTCTGAAGCCGGTGAACCGGTGATCTCATCCTGCCAGGAGGGCACTTGTGGCACTTGTGAAACCCCGGTGATTTCTGGCGAGGTCGATCACCGCTGCCGAGTCCTCGACGAGGAAGAACGCGAAGCCAATGAATCGATGATGATCTGCGTATCTCGGGCACGCTGCTCGCGGCTCGAAATCGATATGTGACAGATGAAGGAGAATAACCATGAGTGACTTTCGCAACCGCACCGCGGTGGTGACCGGTGGTGCCAGTGGTATCGGTTTCGCCCTCATCGAGGCCTTCCTTGAAGCCGGAGGAAACGCCGTGATCGCCGATATTGAGGATGCCGCGCTCGACCGGGCGTTGGCAGCCCTCCTCGAGAAGGGATATCCCGCCGAAAGGGTCATCGGTGTCCGCACTGATGTCCGCAAGGTTGAGGACCTGGAAGACCTGGCGAAGCAGACCGTTGAGACCTTCGGCGCGGTGCACGTGCTGTGCAATAACGCTGGCGTGGAGACCGGCGGTAGCTTCGGCCAGATCCCAGCGGCCGCGTGGCAGTGGGTCATGGATGTCAACTTCTTCGGGGTTCTCAATGGTTGCCGCGTCTTCCTGCCTTACCTTGAGCAACAGGACAGCGCCCATATCGTCAACACCGCTTCGGTGGCGGCATTTGCCTCCGGCACCGCGACGATGATTCCTTACTGTGCCTCGAAGATGGCGATTCTCGGTATGAGCGAATCTCTGGAGATTGAACTTCGGGCGAGAAATAGCCCGGTATCGCTGTCGGTGCTGGCTCCCGGTCCGGTCAAGACCAATATGACCAATGCTGAGCGCAACCGCCCCTCGGATGTACCAGCTGCGGAAGAAGAAGCACGTAAGTCGGAGATCGCCCGGCTGGCGAAGGTGACCGAGGAAAAGGGCATGGAACCCAGCGAGGTCGCCCGACAGGTGCTTGAGTCAATCGAGCAGAAGAACTTCTTCATCCTCACCCATCCGGAGATGGCACTCCAAGGTGTCCGTACCCGTTTGAACTGGATGGAGACCGGCAAAGCCCCGGAACCTCGCACCGCCGGAACCTAAACACCACCACCCCAATAGATAAGGAATGAGACCATGACCTCCACCATTGAAGTTATTGAAGCTCCCGTCTACGAGGGCGATCCCTTCGCCATGGAATCCCTATTGAACCCGCATGCAGCTGATGGCGAGGTCCGGGAGCTCGGCCCCGTGGTCTACATCAAGAAGTACGACTACTACGCCATCACCCAATTCGCTCCAATGCAGAAAGCCCTGCGTGATTTCCGCCGCATCGGTTCCTCGGATCGACCCTTCTACGAGGACAATCCTTTCCGCCCGAAGGTTCTGGTGCTGGAGGATCCGCCGACACACACGGTCTCCAAGAACGCGGTGATGTCGGTGCTCTCCGGTGAGAACCTGGCGAAGTTCGAGAAGTACTTCACCGCCGAGGCGGAGCGCCTCGTCGATGAGCTGCTTATCGACGGCCCCGTCGAGGTCGACGCCTTCAGGGATCTCGCCGTCCGGTATGTCCTCAAAGTCTTCCCCGACATGCTCGGACTCCCAGCGGAAGGCCGTGACCTGCTGCTGAAGTTCGGTGAGGGCGTGTTCAACGTCTTCGGCCCGCCGAGTGAGTTCCAGAAGCAGAAGTTGGCCCTGGCCGCTGAAGCCCAGCAGTGGGTAGAGGAGAACACCTACCGAGATCGTCAGGCTGAGGGAGGAGTGGGTGACCAGCTCTACAAGATGGCTGATGAGGGCACGCTCACGGAGGAGAATGCCCGTCAGATCCTCAAGTCCATTTTCGCGGCAGGTTTCGACACCACCACCGCCTCACTCGCCTCGATGTTCCGTGCCTTTGCGGATAACCCGGACCAGTGGGAGTTGCTGAAGACGAATCCGGAGCTGCTCGAGAATGCCTGGGAGGAGGCCATCCGTTTCTACCCGGCTTCCCGTTATGGTGGCCGCTACGCCAAGGAAGAGGTCGTCGTCGGTGGAACGCGGATTCCGGAGGGCGGCAAGATTCTGACTATGTGGCTCGGTGCCGGCCGCGACCACCGCCAGTACGAGAACCCGAATGAGTTCCATATCGACCGTGACATGAAGAAGGGTCATCTTTCCTTCGGCTTCGGCATCCACACCTGCGCCGGCAATCTGATTGCCCGTCTCGAAGCACGGGTACTGCTCAAGGCAATCCTGGAGCGGGTCGACCGCATCGAGCTGGTCGGTGAGCCTCGGCAGGCCGTCGCTTATCAGGCCTTCGGCCACGATTATGTGCCGATTCAGCTGGTTCCACGCGAGCAGAAGCTTGATCTAAGCTGATCCAGATCTCCATGGAAAAGGTCCCCGGTTCCGCACAATGCGGAGCCGGGGACCACTATTTCCGCAGTTAGTAGGAGTGTGGCTGGAGGAATATCCCGTCACTGACGAGGCTTCGGAGGGTGAGGAAGAACCGCTGAATATGGGGCAGCGGAGTACCCGGGAGATCGTGGCGTCGCTAAGTGTGGCTCAGAGTTCGATACCCAGACCAAAGCCGTCGCCTCAGGTGCTGAGGCGACGGCTGCGTTTCGGTCAGACTTCCGGATACAAAGAGGTGGGGCCGACATGCTGACCGCCACCGTCAATGTTGAGGACCGCTCCGGTGACATAGCTAGAAGAACGGGAGGCGAGGAAGATGGCGAGTCCCTCAAGCTCCGCGAGCTGTCCGGAGCGGTGGAGTGCCGACATCTTGGCGAAGGCCCCGTCTAAGGCTTTGGCCGCCGGGTTATTCTTGCGGATATTGGTCTCGAAGAGCCCAGGGGCGATCGCATTGACGGTGATCCCCTTGCCTGCAAGCTCCAAGGCCGCATTACGCACCAGGCCGATCACTCCCGTCTTAGACGCCGCGTAGGCATAGCCAACCAGCGGATCTGCCCTTACTCCAGCAAGTGAAGCGGTGACGATGATCCGGCCCCGACCCGCTGGAGCCATATGGCGGCTAGCCAGGGACATGGTGTTGACAGCCCCGGTCAGGTTGACGTCAATGACATCCTGCCAGCGCGCCCGGTCGAAGTCAGCGAGGGTACCGGTGCTATTAATGGGTCCGGGGCCAGCGGAGATACCGGCATTGGCGAAGACCACCTGGAAAGGATGTTGTGCTGCCAAGACCTGCAGCTCCCGATCGAAGGCCTCAAAGTCGGTGATGTCTACCTCGACTACGCGGGCGGTAATTCCTGCTTCGTCCAGGATATCCAGGGCGGCCTGCAACTGTTCCGGGTTCCGGTCCAACAGGGTGACCTCGGCGCCGACCTCCCCTAGGGTCCGTGCGATGTGGAATCCGATGCCGCTGGCACCGCCGGTGACCAGTGCATGGGTACCGCGGAGATCGAAGAGTTCGAGCAACTTCGAGATTTGTCGTTCAGTGGTGGGGGCGCTCATGTTGATCTGTTCCTTTGAGTTGGTTCCAGAGAGAAAGGGAAAGCGCGAGGAGACGATGCCCCCTCGCGTGCCTGCGCCCGGCTACTAGCGGACCGGGGTGCGCGGTCCGCCGAACTCAGCCCAATCTCGGTAGTCATGGATGATCCAGAGCTTGGCATCCTCTTCTTCAGTGATTTGGATCAGCTTCTTGATGCTCTCGACCGCGAGCTCCGGGTCAGCGTCAGTAGGAGCGGGGGAGAGGAGTTCGACAGCTTCACGCAGGTGGACCACATCTGAGGAGAGGACGATATTCTGGCCGGGCAGCCGAACCAGGACCGCCATCTGCCCCGGAGTATGACCGGGGAGGTGGAGCAACTCAATAGCGCCGTCGCCGAAGAGGTCATGGCGATCGGAACTGATGGTGGTCCAGTTGAAGGACAGCACTTCATCGGAAAGGAAGTCGTGGTCCATTACCAAGTGAGCGGACTCCGGGTTCGGATTCCTGCCGTACTCAAGCTCGCCGGGGCCGACGATGAATTCAGCATTCGGGAACTGGAAGAGCCCACCAGCATGATCGGTGTGGAGATGGGAGACGATGACATGGGTGATATCGGCCGGGGTGTAGCCGAGCATTTTCAGCTGAGCTTCGACGGTCTCTTCCGGCTTGGACTCGATCATCGAGGTCTCTGGGCGGTCACCGAAGAGCAACGCGGGGTCCTCGCAGACACAGGGGTGGAAGCCGGTGTCGACCATGATCAGGCCTTTGTCATGCTCGATCAGGAAGGTCGGCAACGGGATCTCCACTGGGCCACTGGCACCGACGACCATGTGTTCGGCCTGCATGGTCATATTCGGGGAGTCGAGACCGTAGAGAATATTGGCGGTCTTCTGCGCCTGGCTGGTGGTGGTGAGGGTGCGGGGGACAGCAGGAGTGGACATGGTGGTTCTCCGATTCACGTAGAGGGTTCTAAGAGGACGCCACAGTGGCGAGCTTGAGGTGCTTTCGCAGATCGAAGTCCGGGGACTCCGCTTCCGATAGCGGGAGGCGGATTTGCTCGGTGAAGAGCCTTCGGACGATGGTCTGATCTGCGGGGGAGTTCACTGACTCGGCCCCGACCAGCTCCCCGTTCCGGAAAGCCAGGACGGAGAACTTCTTCTTCCCGGGATCACCCAGGACCAGGATCTCGTCCTCGGGGAGAACCAGACCGGTCATCTGCAGTCGGTACCGTCCCTGGGTGGACCAAAACCAGGGAATGACCGCATAGGACTCCTCCGTGCCGAGGATGGCATTGGCGACGTGCCTGCCCTGATCGGTAGCGTTCTGCACGGATTCCAAGCGGATCCGCGCCGGGCCGGAGGTGAATGCGGCGCAGTCTCCAATGGCGAAGATGGCAGGGTCAGAGGTGCGCAGGGAATCGTCGACCACGATCCCGTTGTCCACGCTGAGATCGGCTTCGAGAGCGATCTCGACATTGGGGGCCACGCCGATACCCACGACAATGAGGTCAGCCTCGTAGCGATCTCCGGTGGTGGAGATCGCCGCGATGGCTCTGCCGGACTCATCGGTCTCGATGGATTCCAGTCCTTCATTGAAACGCATGCTGATGCCGTGTTCTTCGTAGCGCTGAGCGAACCAGGTGCCACTATAGGGAGTCAGCGCACGGTTCATGGGACGATCCGCAAACTCTAGGACAGTGACCTCACACTCGTGCTTGAGGGCAGCGACGGCGAACTCCATGCCGATGAATCCGGCGCCGATGACCACCACCTTCGCCGCGGCATCGATGCCCGCCTTAAGTAACTCGGCGTCGGAAAGCGTCTTGAGGGTGTGGACTCCGGCGGCCTCGGCACCTTCACAGCGCAAGAGACGAGGGCGGGCACCGGTGGCGACCACCAGGTTGTCATAGTCAAAGACCCCGGCGGAGGTATGAAGTTTCTTAGTCGCGCGGTCGATATGCTCTGCGGTCGTCTCAAGAAGCAGCCTGATGTCGTTCTCGGCGTAGAATTCTGCCTCCCTGATGGGAAGTGGAGCAGCCTCGAAATCAACCCTCATATAGTCCTTGGACAGTGGTGGACGCTGGTAGGGAAGCTCGCGGCCGGCATCGACGATGATGATCGGTTCCCGGTATCCTCCTGCCCGGAGGGTTTCTGCAGTCTGGACACCACCGTGTCCACCGCCGATGATGATGGTGCTCATGATTAACGTCCTTCCACGGTTGCAGGAACCGGTGTGTTGGCGATTACCGCTGTTCGGAGGGCGTCGGCGGCAGCGAGTTCGGCCTCCATGGTTTTACGCTGATTAGCTAGGACGACCAGCCAGACCAAGCAGATCAGGGAGACCACCAGAGTCAGGACCACGAAGATCGCGACAGACCAGATGCTTCCGGTGATCTGGTACAAGGTGGCCGCGATCATTGGGGCAAAACCAGAGCCGATGACGTTGGAGACCTGATAGCCCAGGGACATGCCGGTGAAACGAACCGGGGTGGGGAAAGCGTCGGCGAATAGTGCCGGCTGTGCACCATAAGTGATGGGGTAGAGGATGCCGAATCCCACCGCATAGGCACCGATGATGATGAAGGTATTGGTGGTCTGGAGTCCCGCGATCATGCCGATGATGGCGACCATGGCGAGCAGGGTACCGATCGCGACCTGCTTGCGACGGTCGATTCTGTCGGAGAGATTTCCGAAGAACAGGACGGTGGGGATCTGGAGGATGAAGGCCACCAGAGTTGCCGTCAGCATGACATTTGGGGCGATACCCAGGTTGTTGGTGCCGTGGTTGACCAGGTAGACCATGATGATGATGGAGAAGGTGCCGTAGCCGAGGAATCCGCCGATAACGAGCAGGACCGGCTTCATGTGGTTCTTCATTACCTCGGTCAGCGGAACCTTGACCTCTTCGCCGCGGTCCTTGGAGGTCTGAAAGTCCGGGGACTCCGCGATCTTCATCCGGATCATCAGACCGACGAACACCAGGACAATGGAGAAAATGAAGGGGATGCGCCAGCCCCAGGAGTAGAGGTGTTCATCGGGGAGGAAGGTGACGGCCAGGAAAGCAGCGTTACCGAGAATGGAACCGGCAGCCGGACCCACCTGGGGTACCGCGGCGAAGAAACCGCGGCGCTCCTCGGGGGCGTACTCGAATGCCATGAGGATGGCTCCACCCCACTCGCCACCGAACGCGATGCCCTGGATGAAACGGAGGGTGACCAGCAGGATCGGAGCGAGCATCCCGAGGGTGGCGTAACCCGGCATGAAGCCGATGCAGACGGTGACGGCGCCCATCATCAGCAGAGTGATCACCAGGATGGGCTTGCGGCCAATCTTATCGCCGTAGTGGCCGAAGATGATCGCGCCGAGTGGTCGGGCAATGAAACCGACGGCCAGAGTCGCAAATGTCAGCAGCGTCGAGATGAAAGGATCAGATCCGGGGAAGAAGAGCTTCGGGAAGATCAGCGCGGCGGCGAGACCGTAGATCGAGAAGTCAAAGTACTCGATTGCATTGCCGGCGAGGCTGGCACCGGCGACGGTACGGAGCTTCTGCCGGGTTTCTGCCTTATTCGCTGGCGGATCTGTCGACACAGTTTGAGGGTCTGACGTCGGGGCCATGGTGTTCTCCTTGGTTAAAGGGAGGCTTGGGGAGCTATTTTGCCTGAACTTGAGTATCGACGGGGCATGAACCGGAGGGAAGGCAGCTTCCCTGGGATTTTGAATGTGAGTCCTGGATCACTTAAAGAGTCGACACTTCATCAGTGGCTCAATCTTGTTGCACGGGACACATTTTGTCAAGAGATGTGACTCGGACTATCTGTTTTCCTGACTGTGAATGGCTATTTATCCAAGTAAATGCAGAGTTTCTCGTCCATGCCTGTCCGTGGACCGCGCTCTCGCGGCAGGCTGCCACAGGAAGAACCGCCCAAAAAAGTAGCTCAGGGTCGACACTGCTGGGGGTAGGCATAAAAAAACCAGGCAGGGCCATTGGGGCCTGCCTGGTTTTTCGCTGACTGGTTAAGAGTCAGGGGTAGAGAGTTTAGATGCCGGGAGTGCCGGAGTAATCCACCACGGAGTACTCCTGCAGCTTGGCCAGCTTGTGCACCGACTCGATGTGGCGGACGGTGCCGGACTTCGAGCGCATGACCAGTGAACGGGTGGTGGCACCATTGGCGCGGTAGCTCACGCCGCGGAGCATGTCGCCGTTGGTGACGCCGGTGGCTGCGAAGTAGCAGTTGTCGGAGTTGACCAGGTCGTTGGTGAACAGCACCCGATTGAGCTCGTGGCCGGCATCGAGGGCCTTACGTGCTTCGGCCTCATTCTGCGGGGCGAGGATGCCTTGAATCTCGCCGCCCATGGCCTTCATGGCGCACGCGGTGATGATGCCCTCCGGGGTGCCACCGGTGCCCAGCATGATGTCGATGGAGTTTGAACTCTGTGCAGCGGCAATGGCACCTGCGACGTCGCCATCGGAGATCAAACGGACCTTGGCTCCGGCGCGACGGATATCGGCGATCAGATCCTTGTGGCGGGGGCGGTCCAGCACCACGACGGTGACGTCGGAAGCAGCGACGCCCTTAGCCTTGGCCACCGCGTTGATGTTGTGATCCACCGGAGCGGCGATGTCCACCTTTCCCGCGGCCTCGGGGCCCACTGCCAGCTTCTTCATGTAGTAGACGGCGGAGGGGTCGTACATGGAGCCCCGCTCGGCGGCGGCGATGACGGAGATGGCATTCGGGCGGCCCTCCGCCATCAGGGTGGTGCCATCGACCGGATCGACGGCGATATCAACCTCAGCGCCCTCGCCGGTGCCGACCTTCTCACCGTTGAAGAGCATCGGGGCTTCATCCTTCTCGCCCTCGCCGATGACAATCACACCGCGCATGTTCACGGAGTTGATCAGCTGGCGCATGGCATCGACGGCGGCACCGTCACCTTCGTTCTTCATGCCGCGTCCGACCCAGCGGCCGGAAGCCAGGGCTGCAGCCTCGGTGACTCGGACCAGCTCCATTGCGAGGTTACGGTCCAGGCTTTCGCTGGCTTTTGCGTTCATGTGTGTACGGCCTCCTGAAGAAGATGGATTCGCATTGGCGATATTTAGGGTGAGGGTTGGCTCGGGGTCAACCTGCCTGGTCCTACGTTCGCCCATTCTTCCACCTTCTGCGTCCGCTTTTGGGAGATTGACCACCCGAAAGAGGGGGATAGGTCACGTATGTCTCACTCTGGGGCGGAAATTCCGTGCCTTGGGCAAGGCATGCCATACTGGCTGATGTGGCTGATGAAAAACCTCGTATCCTCCAAGGCGGCAAGGACATGCTCCTTTCCGTCGGTGTGGTCGTCCTCGTGATGGTGCTCATGGTCGGTTTCACCGGCATGTGCACCTGGAACCCAGGCGCCCCGAAACAAGGCCCCGTGCAGGAGGTGGATGCAGAAACTTTCACCTCGATGGAAGCCCGGGCAATGAATTTTCCGGTTCGTTTTCCGGAGAACCCGGAAGGGTGGGTGACCAACTCGGCCCGCCGCAGCTTCCTCGGTAATACCCCGGCGGTCACCGTCGGCTGGGTCACCGTCGATGGCGGCTACTTGCAGCTGACCCAGAGCGGGGAATTGCTCGAGGATGCGGTGAAGGGCATCGACCCAGATCCCCGCACCTTGGAGCGCACCCAGGATATCGCCGGTGAAGAAGTCCAGATCTACAGCTCCGAGGACAATGACGTCCGAGATCTTTGGGCGGTAGACCTCGAGGATGTCCGGATCCTGCTCACCGGTGCCGGCACCGATGAGGAGTTCAGCACCTTGCTTGAAGCAGTCATTGAGACTGAGCCGCTGCCGAGCGAGTAGAACTCAGCACTGAAAAGCTCCAGCCGCAACGCGGTTGGAGCTTTTTCGGGCTCTAGGGGAGAGTGCGCCTTGGATCGGGGCGGGAAACCCGGCCAAATCAAGTCGTTCTGAAGGTCTCGGTGCTTGGGCCCAGTCAGATTGAAAGCAGATGCTCGTTCTCGGATCTAGCGACGTTCATCCTGGCCCGAGCGGGTAGGGGTTTGCCCCATGGGGGTGAGAGTAAACTCCGAGCACTATTGGATAGGGCAATTAATGTGCTCGTTGGATGGTCTGTACCGCCAGGCTGATCAGATAGCTCCGAGGAGGTCTGGAACTTTGGGGAAGGACATGTCTGGCTCAGCTCCGGGTGATGAATCTGATGACTCTCGGCAAGGATGCGGCGACGAGAAGAATGAGAATCAGGCGAATTAACTGAATGGCTACAACCTCGGGGCTGGTACCAGTCTCGCTGGAGATGGCTAGGACGGTGTCCATGGCGCCAGGGCTGGTTGACAGGTAAGCATCGTAGTAGGAAATATCGAGCCAGCCTGCGAGCGGATATGCAAACAGAGCACAAGCGCCGATCAAAATCGCGATAAAGGTGAGAGTGATGGGCAATTGATGGCCGAAAAGCTTAAGTGAGGCCATGGATAGGGTACCGCCGCAGAGCCATCCGATCGAGAGAAAAGCGATAATTCGAAGAGTTTCGGGCGGCTGCAGACTCAGCTCCTGAGGAAGGAGCAGGGAGACCCCAATTGAGAGAGCCAAAGGGCCGAGGATGGCGGGTACGGGAAGCCTCAGTAGTTTTGCGAGTGGTCCTCCACCCACGGCCATCGCTATGACTGCTAGGACGATCCACCAGGGTTGCTCTCCTGCGCTTAGCGCCTCAGGTCCACGAGGCAGGGGAGCAGACAAGAAACTCGTCACTATCGGCAGCGACAGTGCCACCGCCAGCAAGCGAAGATACTGCGTGAGGGCGACATAGCGAGTATCAGCTCCTATCTCTTCTGCGATCGCGGGCATGAAAGCAGCTCCGCCAGCAAGCATGGACAAGGCACCTGTCTCGCGACTGATCTCCTTTTGCGACCGCGCCAGGAGCAGGCCTCCGGTGAGTCCAATGCTGATGGTCATGGCAGCGACCATGAGGCCGGGAAGAAGGAAACTCACCAGCGTGTCTAGCGATTCTCCTACCAGCGGAATTCCCGCCATGATCCCGACGATGCCGGCACCGAAGGTGTAGAGAGTTCGGTTGACTGGCAGCGTATTCCCATTGAGCAAAGATGATGCGCCGGCGGCAATAATTCCGGCCAAGATCCAGGCGGCTGGGACGTGCCAGCGGGAGAATAGCCAGCCAAGCAGTAGCGACAGTGGAACCACCGCCACCCATCGGAAGGCCGTGGCACGGTCAAAGCCCTGATTGTTCATACTTTCAGCTCGCTCCTATTCTCTGGATCTCGAGATTGTCGTTTCAAGATGCGCGGGATATGCGTCGGCCTTCGGGGCTGGCGGTTGCCCGATTTCCTGGCAGTTTGGGGCGGAAGGGTGTGCCGGTATTCGTCATTATTAAGGTATTGGTTGATGCGTTTTCACATATAGGGCACCTGAAAAAGGGGTGATGGCTGGCATAGGGTTCTCGGTGGGGCCAGGAAGTGGCTGGTGACAACATTCGCAGGCAAGGATCCGGCTGGCGCAGTCATGATGAGTTCCTCATGCTCGCCCTTGAGACTTGCGCTTGCTGCAGCTGGATGGGCCGTCATCTGACCCCGTTGAGGGTTGGGCGCCAGCTCCTTGGGGGACCCTGTTGCGTGGTAGCACGGGACTGAACCTGGGGATAGCTGAGATTTTGATGACAGTCATCCATTGATTGTGCCTTGAGTCACTTGCGTGATTGGGGTCACGGACTTAAACTGTCGACACATCGAAATTTTCATCCATCGATCCTTATGAGGGGCCTTCTGTGAAAAACAGTACCAAGAGTCAGCCTTTCCACCGTCAGCGCAGTTCTTTTTGGCCAGTTGCCGCCATTCTATCCTTGACTGCACTGACCCTCGCTGCCTGTGGGGGAGGTGGGATGTCGACAGATAGTGGTGATGTGTCAAATGCCAGTGCTTCCGGCGAGCAAACCTTGGTCAAGGCAAACCCGCCTTATGGTCCGGACCATATGATGAGCACCGCCATGACTCAGTTCGCCGATATTGTGTCCAAGGACTCGGATGGCCAACTGGCCTTCGAGCACTACTTTGCGGATTCTCTGGTTAAACAGCCTGAGGTTGCCACCAGTCTCGACGGTGGAGTCATCGATCTGGGCTATCTGGGAATGGCCTACACCCCAGCTTCCTTCCCCATCGATGCCTGGGCTGCACAGCTCGGTTACGGGAGTGATGAACGCCCAGTCGTCGGGCTACTGGCCAGTGCGGCAGCAACCGTCGAGTGGGCCTACACCGTCCCCGAGCTGTCCGCGGAACTGGAAGACGCTGGTAGCTACCCGCTCATCCCGCGTTTTCAGAACCATGATAACTACCAGTTGCTGTGTAAACAGCCGGTTGAATCGCTCGCGGACGCAGCCGGGAAGCGTGTTCGGGTCGGCGGAGAACTCTACGCTGATGCCGTCGAATCTCTGGGAATGACACCGGTGACCTTATCGGGGGCCGAAATCTATGAGGGTTTTGAACGCGGAGTAGTGGACTGCTTCGTTGGAGCTGAGCCAGATATGACAGGACTCGGGCTCTGGGAAATAGGCAAGAACTTCACCAAAGTCGATTTCCCGGGATGGAACAGTATCTCCTTGGCTTCGGGCACAAGCTTCATGAATTCTCTGAACGAGGAACAGAAATCTGCCTTTGATGAAAACCGCGCAGAATTCATGCAGATCTACTATGAGGGCTACTTCAATGAGCAGAAGCGATTCCACCAGAATGACTCGGAAATGGAACTGGAGATAATCCAACCCGAGGAAGACCTGCAAAAGGCACTCGATGACCATTTCGCCGGAGTTCGAGAGAACATGATCACCAATGCGCCGGCGAGTATTGAAGATCCGGAGGCTGCTGTCCTCCGCTTCGAGGAGCTCCGCGATAAATGGACCAAGATCGTTGTGGATCTTGGCTACGACAAGGGTTATGCCACCCACGGTGAGTGGGCCAAGAACTTGGGCGAAGAGTCAATCGACCTGGAGCCATGGTCCGACAAACTGGACGAAGAGATCTTCTCCAAGTTGTCCTGACCGCTAACTTCTTTGAAGGATAACAATGGGTAACACCGCAACAAACCGTCTCACAACGTCGTCGCCGCTCCTAGATCGAATTGATAAAGCGGTCAACGTACTTGTCCGCGTTTCCCTATATATCGGCGGCGCAGCTGCCCTGGCCATGGTCATTAATGTGTTTCTCGATGTCGTCCTGCGGTTTTTGTTGAACTCGCCCATCCAGGGAACTAATCAGTTTGTGTCCTTCTGGTGGATGCTACCGGTGGTGTTTTTTGGGCTAGCTGCAGCTCAGCAGTATGGAGAGCACACCGATCTGCCGATCGTCCACGACCACCTCTCCGATAGGGGCCAAGCAGTCATCGCCTTGGTCGCCTTGACCTGTACCGGACTATTCGCGCTCCTGATCGGATGGTTCGGTTTAGGCAACGCTCTCGACCAAGCCATTGTCGGCGAATACGACTCATCTACGGGGGTTACGATCTGGCCTCCACGCTTCGCTATTCCCATCGCTTGTCTGGCCTTCGTCATGATCATCATTGCGCAGATGCTCCGGGAAATCAGCAGGCTATTGACCTCTCCCAGAACCAGCTCAGATCCGGATTCCGTCCTGGATGACAATGAAATGGAGAATGCCCGATGAGCATCGCAATCGGTGAAAAAGCCCCTGAGGATCAACTGAAGTCCCCGTTGGTGGGATCGAAACAACTTTCATCGCGTCCTTCTTCCATTGTCCTGACCGTACTATTGGCTGTCTTACTCGGTGAGATCGTTCTCATCTTGTCCGGGGCGTTGGAGACCAAGACACAGGTCGCCCTGGCCTGCATCATCCTACTTCTCACTCTGATGGCCTGCCGAGTACCAATCGCAGTGGCCATGGGACTGGCGGGTCTGCTCGGTATCTGGCGGATCAGCGGATCCTCCGTCATGGAGCGCAGCCTGGTTGACCTGCCTGCTTCCAATGGAGCCAGTTGGTCCCTGAGCGTCATTCCGATGTTTATCTTCATGGGGCTGCTTCTCTGGAAGAGTGGGTCCACCGCCCGCATTTTCGATGCCGCTCGTGCCTGGTTGAACTGGCTCCCCGGTGGCCTCGCCATTACCACCAACATAGCCGGAGCTGGTCTGGCTGCCGCGAGTGGTTCGACCATCGGTATTGCCTACGCAATCAGCCGCATCGGCATCCCGGAAATGCTGAAGTCCGGTTATGATAAACGGCTCGCAGTCGGGTCGGTGATCATGGCCGGACTACCGGGCCAACTGATTCCCCCAAGCCTCTTGTTGGTTGTCTATGCAGGCATAGCTAATCTTCCAGTTGGTCCGCAGCTGCTTGCGGGTGTTGTCCCAGGAATTCTCCTGGCGCTGGTCGTTAACGTTGCCATTCTTATTCTCGCCCTCGTGTTCCCCGGCCTTGCCGGAAAGAAGCTGGAGGGAGCTGGATGGTCTGCCCGATGGGAGTCCTTGGCCCAAGTCTGGCCTATGCCAGTTCTGGTAATGGTGGTTCTCGGTGGTCTCTACGGTGGCTTCTTCACCGCTACCGAGGCCGCAGCCGTGGGATGCATAGGTGCCCTCATCATTACGGCAGCCTACATCCGGGGTAAGGAGTTCTGGAAGGCCGTCGGGAGTGCTCTCAGTGGTACTGTGCTGGCAACCGGTTCGGTGTTCTTCCTTCTCATCGGAGCCGCGTTTGTGACCCGTATGTTGGCTCTCAGTGAAATCCCATTCATGTTCACACAGTGGATCGATGGGATGGGATTGACCGCCACGCAGTTCGTCATCGCTGCAGTCATAGTCCTCATCGTGCTGGGTATGTTCATGGACCCGATTTCCCTGATGCTCCTGAGCATCCCGGTCATGCTGCCGACACTGAATACCCTTGGCATTGATCTGCTGTGGTTTGGTGTCATCGTCGTACTTGCTGCCGAAATCGGCATGTTGACACCACCGGTTGGTGTGCTGGTCTTCCTGATCCACAAGATCGCGCAAGCTCCGGAAGTCAACCTTGGCCAAAACATCACCTTAGGGACGGTATTCGGGTCAGCGTTGATGGGAGTGCCACTGGCACTTCTTGTGATCGCCCTATTGATAATCTTCCCGGAGCTGGTGACCTGGTTGCCATCTGGCGGAGATGTTGTGAAATAACTCGGATCGTGCCCCGTCGTTGTCTATTTTGGCTTGGATCCACCGGTGAAGTTAAGTCCCAGTGTCCCGAGAGGAGAGTACAACCCTCCTGGACTGGAATAATGCGCCTTGCCGAAGGTCTTTGCCGCCAGACCAGAAGAGTAGCTCCACGATGAAGCGGGTTTGCTCTCTCGCGACCGAATCAGCATCACCTGATGATCTCAACCTCTCCTGAATCTCTCTGACAAAACAGGTCAGGAACCGGATTCCTGGATCCTGCAGAGGAGGAGTTCAGCACCTTGCTTGAAGCGGTTATCGAGACTGAGCCGCTGCCGAGCGAGTAGAACTCAGCACTGAAAAGCTCCAGCCGCAACGCGGCTGGAGCTTTTTGGGGTCTCCGGGAGAATGAAACGTCGAGCCCGAGGACGCTGGGTTATGATGCAGCGTTTGAGGTTTGCAGTTTGCGTTGGGGCAGTACAATTGCCCCCAGTACACCTATAATTCCGACCTGTGTGAATTCCCTGCAAACGTCGATGATCATACAAAATATCAAGAGGTCTGCAATATGATCGAGAGCAAAGCTTGGGAGCATTTTTGCCGTCAGCAGCAAGTTGTCAACATTAAACGGGATGTTGACATCCTTGAATCTGGAGCGCTCACAGTTCTCATGAGCCGTTCCTCCGCAGCCCGGTTGAGCTATCAGGCGCTGTGGCATAGTCGCCCGGGTGATGCCGGAGTTGCTTATGATGTGGTGGCATGTCCGGGGCAATCTTCGTGGAAGATCAGTCGCGATGGAGAGGTCATCGATGATCGCTCACCCGAGTGTAAAGGAGACGTTTTCATTCCCCTAGGTCGTCTTCAGACGGGGATCCTGTCTCCCCTCTGCCTGCTGTTTTTTGGGGATATTCCGGAGGTATGGGGGTTTCCAGTGAGTTCTCCCGGTGGTTTCCTCTTTCCCCGTAGTCTCTCGATCGCCGACGGCAGATTTTATCACTTCACTAGTTTTAGCGGTGACGAAGAAGGGAAAGCTGCAGGTGAGGGGGAATATTTTGAGGTGATCATTGACCGCCACTTTTCTGTAGCGGTCTATCATGCGCGGCACGTCCAGAGGCAGGTCGATACTGTGTGGAAAATGCTGGAAGTACATGAGAACCCGCATGAAAGTCATAAGACTGGAACTAAACCTGTTCACTACAGGTGGTAACTGTAGGTTTTGATCAGCGGCTTTTATGGGTCACCTGATGGTCTAACAGAATGTCCACCTCGCTCGAGGGCCTGCGGATGCTTTCTAAATAGCGGTGGTCACCAATACCACGCTTAAGACATTGCCACCTGTTAGGACAGGATCGGAAGAAGACCCTGGATCCCAGCCGGACGACTGGATCCAGGGTCTTCGCCTATTTCTAGAGATGCCCACGGATAAGGAGAAGCCCGAGTACCGCGATCGTCGTCAAGTTCCTGCCAGATAAAGGGCGGGCGCTCAGCCAGCCAGCAGTACCGTCACCACCGAGAGCACCGCCACCAGCGCCACGCAGACGGTCAGCACCAGGCGGAAGATCGGCTGCCGATCCGGCTGGTCAGGGCAAAGGCGGACGGCCAATTCGATGCGGGAGGGGGAAGCGAGGGTCAGCAGGGAGGAGGAGACATTCTGCGCCGCGACGACTGGCAGCACCGAGGCTCCCAGGGCATTAGCCGCCTGGGCTTGTGGGCCCGCGAACATGGCGTTGGCCCCGCTATTGGATCCGGTGAGGAAGCCACCGGCGCCGCCGAGCACCGGAACCAGGAAAAGATAGACGCCGCCAAGTCCGGCGAGTGCGGTGGCGATCTGCGCCGACATCCCGGCCACGGCCATCACCACACCGAGGATGATGAACAGGCCGGTGGCGGGTCCCACATGCGCCCAGGTCCGGGTGGCGTGCACGAAGATCGGGCGCAACTCATGCCGGGTGGAACGCAGTGTGAACAACACCGCCACCGCCAACCAGAGGGCGGGGGAGCCGAGATAGCTCCAGGGGGCACTATCAATCGAGGCCAGACGCAGGGCAACCTTTACCAGGAGCACTCCGCCGAGCAGTACCCCATAGGGTGCCAGTGCCCGCCAGACGCGGGCCGAGGCGCGCATCGGCATCCCGCGGAGACGGTGCACCAAGAGGTGGATGGCGAGGGTGAAGGCGGCACCCAGAGCGCCGGCGGTGGCGGTGCCGAAGAGGATATTCGAACCCCAGATACCCACCCAGAGCAGTAGCCCGGAGGCGAATGCCAGCGCCATGCCCCGGGCACGCTCGCCGGGGGAAGCGACGATGAATACCGCGGCGATGCCGGTGCCGATGAACACCGGCAGACTCAGGATCGCGCACATCACGCCGAATTCATCGAAACCGACCTCCGCCAGCCGCGCCGCGATCAAGGTGCCCGGCCCCATCGCACCCCAGGGCACCGCGCACAGTCCGAGCAGCCCCAGCGGAGCGGCCTGCCGGCCGGCGTAACCCAGGCCGAGCAACAGCGGGACCGCGATCGCCACGCCGACTCCGAAGCCGGTCAGGGATTCTGCCATCGGGGTCACCCCATGCACCACCGCGAGCGCCGGAGCCACCCCGGTGCCCAGCCGGGAACGCAGCCAACCGGATAGCTCCATCTGATCGCCGGTACGCCGACCCGCCTCTGCGAAGGCGATGCCACCGCCGACGATCAACATCACCTCCAGCACCAGCGGCCACCAATTGTCGGCCGCGCTCAGCCCTTCCCGCCAACTCATCCCGAACCAGGCGATGGCGATGACGAGGGCAGCGACCAGTCCGAGAACCGCGGAGCGCAGCGTGGATTGGCGTGCCACCAGGGCGCCGATGACCAGGACCAGGGGAAGGAGCGCGAGGAAAAGATTCACGGACTCATGCTAGCCACCAGGGTGACAGGCCGCGGGTTAATGGAGAGGTAGTGCGACTACCCCCTTGGGCTGCAGCCTATTCTCCCGCTTCGCTCCCCTTGCCCAGGGCGTCCTCCACCCGCCGGGAGGCGTTGGCCAGGTGCTCCTCGCATCGCTTGGCCAGGGCTTCGCCGCGTTCCCAGTACTTCAGGGACTCATCCAAGCCCATCTGACCGAGCTCGAGGATCTTGACGATCTCGATGAGCTCGTCTCTGGACTGCTCATAGTTGAGTTCGCCGACCGGGGTGAAGATGTTCTCGCCGGGCAGGCCGGTGCCGAAGGAATTGGGCTGGGTCATCTGGGTGCTCTCTTTCTAGGACAAGCGTGTTAGTTGGCGGGAGTGGTGGACATGGCGGCGGCGGTGATCGAACCATCGGCCACGCGGATCCGCAGCTGACTGCCGGGCGGGGTCTGCTCGATGGTGGTCACTACCTCCGGTTCGGAGCCGTCCCGGGGAACCACCTGTACTACGGAGTAACCGCGCGCCAGGGTGGCGGCGGGCCCGAGGGTGGCCACCTGGGCGCGGAGCGAGGAAATTTCGGCGGACTCCTGAGCCAGCAAATGAGTAACATCCCGCCGGATGATCGCGAGGATCTGATCGAGCTCATCCTGGCGTCGGTTGATCGGGGTCATCGGGTCCGCCAGGATCGGCCGGGAGCGAAGCGATGCCAGCCCCTGCCGCTCCCGTTGCACCCAACCTCGCAGGGCGGCGGCCGCCCGGGCCCGGGCCTCAGCGATCAGCGCACGCTCCTCCATGACATCGGGGACCACCCGCTTGGCGGCATCCGTGGGGGTGGCGGCCCGCAGGTCGGCGACATTGTCCAGGATCGGGGTGTCGGGCTCATGTCCGATCGCGGAGACCACCGGGGTGTGGGCGGCGGCGACGGCGCGCTGCAGTGCCTCCTCAGAGAAGGGCAGTAGATCCTCGACCGAGCCGCCACCGCGGGCGATGATGATGACATCGACGCGGGGGTCGTCCTCAAGTTCTTTGAGGGCGGCGAGGATTTGCGGGACCGCATTGGCACCCTGGACGGCGGTGTTGCGGACCTCGAACTGCACCTCCGGCCACCGGTCCCGGGCCACCTCGATGACATCGCGCTCGGCGGCGGAACCTCGGCCGGTGATCAGACCGACGCGGGTCGGCAGGTAGGGCAGCCGCTTCTTGCGGGAAGGATCGAATAAACCCTCCGCAGCCAGGGACTTCCTTAACATTTCGATCCGGGCCAGCAACTCGCCGATGCCGACGGGTCGGATCTCGGTGACCCAGAGGGAGAAGCTACCGCGCCCGGCGTAGAAGGCGGGTTTTCCGTAGACCACGACCCGGTCACCATCGCGCAGGGGGGTGGGGGAGTTCCTGATCAGGGTGGTCGGGCAGGTGATCTGGACGCTGGCCTCAGCCTCGGTATCACGGAGGGTGAGGTAACTCAGCTTCCAATTCGGCTTCATGTTGACCTGGGTGAGTTGGCCCTCCACCCAGAGGTGTCCGAGGCGTTCTATCCACCCCTTGACCTTCGAATTGACCTCGCGGACCGGCCACGGGGTATCCGGAGTGCTGGGGGATTCGGACAAAGTGTTCCACCTCTCGGTGTTCGCTGCTGGAGATGTGTCTCGCCTATTCTAGGCTTTTGCTCAGACCTTGGATACTCTGGGGAGTATGAGCTCTGCTGAGAAGAAGGTCCTCCTCGCGGCCCCTCGTGGGTATTGCGCTGGAGTTGACCGTGCGGTTGAAACAGTTGAAAAGGCGCTCGAGACTTACGGGGCGCCGGTCTATGTCCGTAAGGAAATCGTCCACAACCGTTATGTCGTGGATTCCCTTGCGGAGCGAGGTGCCATTTTCGTCGAGGAAACCGATGAGGTTCCCGAGGGATCTCACCTGGTCTTTTCGGCACATGGTATCAGCCCGGAGGTCCGTAACCAGGCCAAGGCTCTGAACCTGCAGACCCTGGATGCCACCTGCCCGCTGGTGACCAAGGTCCACAATGAAGCCAAGCGCTTTGACCGCGATGGCTACCACATTCTGCTGGTCGGACATGAGGGCCACGAAGAGGTGGAGGGCACCGCCGGCGAGGCTCCGGAGATCACCCACCTGGTGGACGGACTTGAGGGCGTGGACAAGCTCCCGGACTTCCTCAGCGATGAGAAGCTGGTCTGGCTCTCCCAGACCACGCTCTCGGTCGATGAGACCATGCAGATCGTGGTCAAGCTCAAGGAGCGCTTCCCGCATCTGCAGGACCCGCCCTCCGATGACATCTGCTACGCCACCCAGAACCGTCAGGTCGCGGTCAAGGCGATCGCCCCGAATTCCGATCTCTTCCTCATCGTCGGCTCGCAGAACTCCTCGAATTCGAAGCGGATGGTCGAGGTGGCTCTGCAGTACGGCGCCAAGGCCTCCTACCTGGTTGACTTCGCCAACGAGATCGACGAGGCCTGGCTCGAGGGCGTGGAGACCGTCGGACTGTCCTCTGGTGCCTCGGTCCCGGAGATCCTGGTCCGCGGGGTGCTCGATTTCCTCGCGGAGCGTGGCTTCGCCAATGTTGAAGAGGTGACCACCGCCAGCGAGAAGATCGTTTTCTCCTTGCCGCGTGAACTGCGCCCGGCACGCATCACCTTAACGCCCCTCTGATACAGCTATAGGCACCGCGAAGACCCCCTCTCGATCCTGGTGGATCGAGAGGGGGTCTCGTTGTTTCTGCTGCGTGGGGACTCTTAGCCGGGCGAACTAGTCCCGGTAGAGATCATCACTGATGGAGCGGTTGTCGCGGTCGACATTGCGCTGCATCAGCTCCTCCACCGTCACCCGCTCGCCGGTGCGCTCAGCACGAGGCTGGCGTGGAATCCGGGTGCTGGTCTGGCGGGCCCGGTGCGCGGTGGCACGGTTGACGCGCTCAGCTTCCGCGTCTCGACGCCGCGCACTTCGGGCGGACCGCTCCCGTTCCCGCTCCCGACGGTTGAACAGCCACAGCCGGAGAAGTGCAATCGCGGCGGATCCCAGGGTCACGGTGAACAGCAACGGAAAGAACTGCAGCAGGGGAAAAATCGAGGTGACCACAGCGGTCGCGGAGAACTCGGCGTTGGAACCGGTCAGGGTCTGTGAGACAAACCAGCTGGCCACCGGGGTGACAAGGGAGAAGAGCAGGGGCAGCGCCGCCACCGTCAGGAAGAGTCCGCGTAGTTCCACCAGGAGGGCGACGGCGATACCGGCGATGGCGAAACAAGCCAGATAACCGGCCCCGATCGTTCCCATGGCCACGCTGATGACCAGGCCGGTCACCAGGGCCGCAAAGACGATGGCGATCCCCGACCAGGCAGGTAAGCCCGGAAAAGTTCCCGCGGCGGGGCGGGCGCTACCGGCGCGGGGTTTCCTGGTCTGCGGGGGAACATTCGACACGGGAAGTCATTCTAGCCGGTCGATAACCCGGGGGAAGAGTCCGCTCCGCCGTGATCAGGGTTGCCTCGCTCACTTTCTGAGCAGAGATGCTTCTCGACGCCCTCCCCGCGAGCATGCCGCGGCCTCGAGATTGCCGGCTCCAGAGGCGTTGGGTGGTGCTTGCTGCGGACCGGGATTTCCAGCTCCGCAAGTCGGCGAGCCGTCACCATCACCCGGGAATCCAGGGAGTCGAGGGTGGCGTTGTAGGCCTGTGTGGTCTTATCCAGATTCATCCCGATCTCATTGAACTGATCCGCCATCGAGTTGAGCCGGCCGTAGAGATCCTGGCCGAGCCGGTTGACCTCCCGGGCCTTGTCCGTGATCTCCTCCTGTCGCCAGCCCAGGGAAAGGGTGCGCAGCAGCGCGAAGAGGGTAGTCGGGGTGGCGAGGACGACATTGCGCTCAAAGGCGAACTCGAGCAGCTCAGGATCCGCGGAGAGCGCGGCATCCAGGAAGGGGTCCGCCGGGACGAAAAGCACCACGAACTCCGGGGTGGGGGAGAACGCTTCGGCGTAATCCCCGGCCGCCAGCTGACTCACATGATTGCGCAGCTGGTGGGCGTGGCGACGCAGAAAAGCAGACTGCTCCTCCGCATCGGAGGAGTCCATGGCATCGAGATAGGAACCGAAGGGAACCTGGGCATCGATGATGATCTGCCGCTCCCCGGCCAGGTGGACAACCAGATCCGGGCGAAGGACTCTGCCACCCAACCGGACGTGGAGCTGGGAGGAAAAATCACAGTGGCGAACCATGCCGCCCAGTTCCACCACCCGCTCCAGCTGGATTGCGCCCCATCGGCCGCGCACCTGCGGTGATCGAAGCGCCAGGACCAGATTCTCTGCCCGATCATTCAACTTCATGGCGGTGCGGGTGATGGCCTGGATCTGGGTAGCCAGGGAGGTGTTGGCGGAATGTCGATCGCGTTCTAATTCGCGAACCTGTTCGGCCAGCTCGGAGACAGCCCGATTAACCGGGTCAAGGCTGTGTTCGAGACTCCGCTCGAAGTGTTCGGTGTTGGTTCGCTGTAGTTGCACCGGATCAACCGGGTCGGTGCCGAGGTCTCGTTCAGCCAGGTTCCCCCGCGCTAACCAGCCGATGATCGCTCCGACGGCCAGCCCGAGGAGGAGATAGACAATGCCCATGCCACCAGCATTCCAGATGGGGCGGACACGGGGTTTATTTGTGTCCCTCTCTTCCGAACAAACGTGTGAGAGTGCTGGTGGCTTCATTGAGCCTGACGAGTAGGTTGGTGGCCTCGTCCTGGTTCACCGGGGGCTGATCCATGCGTTGGTCGGAAACCACCACCGGCGGGTCCTCCCGCTTAGCACGCATCCGTTTGCCCGCCTCTTCGGTGTAGCGGCCGGTCCAGATGCCCGCATTGGTGGCGAAGTCGATGTCAGCGGTCTTGCGCTCACCGGAGCGAAGCATGGCCATGTCCTGGACGTACCGGAATCCCACGGCGATCATCGCGGCCACCGGGACCGCGAGGAAGGCGCCGATGATATTGAACAGGCCGCCGCCGACGGTCACCGAGATCAGGATGATCACCGGGTGCAGATCCATCGCCTTGGACTGCAGAATCGGGGAGAGGATATTGCCCTCCAGCTGCTGCACCGCCAGGATGAGGATCAACGTCAGCACCGCTTCGGTAAAGCCCAGTGAGACCAGGGCGATTAGCACGGAGAAGGCGCCGGCGGTGATCGCGCCGATATAGGGGATGAAGCCCGCGATGAAGGTGATCACGGCCAAAGCCAGCGCCATGGGCACCCCGATGAGTGCGAGGCCCACGCCGATGAAGATGGCATCCACAAAGGAGACTGCGGCCTGCGCCCGGATGAATCCACCCAGGGTGTTCCAGGCGCGGGTGAGCAGCTCCGTGCCATGCCGGCCCACCCGACGTCCCGTTGCCCGACGCAGCCACGGGAGGAAGCGGTGGCCATCCTTGAGGAAGAAGAAGATCAGCACGATCATGATACCGAGCGTGACCAGTAGTGATGTAGCGGTACTGAAACCACTGAAAATACCGCCGGCGATGGTGCCGGCCTGATCCTGCAACCAGCTCGCAGCCTGGTTGACCACGTCATCGAGATCTGCGGAATCCAGGTTCAGCGGTGGACCCTGCAGCCAGAGCCGGAGCTGTTGGATGCCATCAAAGCCCTGGTAGTAGAGCGTCTGGGACTGCCTGGCCACATCCGGCGCGATAATCAGGAATAACCCCACCACCACGCCCAGCGCGCCGAGCATGGTGGTCAACGCTGCCAGGGAACTGGGCCACCGGTGGCGGCGTAGCCAGCCGGCAGCCGGGGCAAGCACGGTGCACAGCAACAGTGCGAGGACGACCGGAAGGATGCCGGCCCAGAACTGCTTCAGCAGGAACCAGGCACCATAAGCCGCGATGGCGATGACCAGCAGCCGCAAGCACCACATGGCGACGACCCGGAGGCCCTCATCGAAGACCCGGGAACGGTCGATCTGATCGGGATATCCACCGGAATCCTCGGAATCCAGGTCGGAGAACTGACCGGAGGCGTCCAGGTCACCGGGTGGCACAGATCTTTCAATGTTTTCAGGAGATTTGGCATCCGAAGACGAGGCCTCCCCGGCGGGTTTTCCACCGGTGGTGCTGCTGACGTCCGGGATGCCGTCGGCTGCTTGCTCAGGCTGTTCACTCACACCATCTATCTTGCCTGATGCCCCGGACTTCGGTGCTGCAGCACCACCGCGAACCTGCTGTGAGGTTGAGTTGCTAGGATCAGGACTCGTGAGCCTAACTCTTGGAATCGTCGGTCTGCCCAATGTGGGCAAGTCCACCCTGTTCAATGCCCTGACCCGGAACGACGTTCTCGCCGCGAACTACCCCTTCGCGACGATCGAACCCAACATCGGTCTGGTCGAGCTGCCCGATGAGCGACTGAGTCGTCTGGCCGAGATCTACGGCTCGGAGCGCATCCTCCCGGCAACCGTCTCCTTCGTCGACATCGCCGGCATTGTCAAGGGCGCCTCGGAGGGCGAAGGCATGGGTAATGCCTTCCTCGCGAACATCCGCGACGCCGACGCCATCTGCCAGGTCGTCCGCGCCTTCTCCGATGAAAACGTCATCCACGTCGAAGGCAAGGTCGACCCGACCACCGACATCTCCGTGATCAACCTCGAGCTGATCCTCGCCGACCTGCAGACCATTGAAAAGGCACTGCCGCGTCTGGAGAAGGAAGCCCGCAAGGACAAGTCCCTGGCCGACACCGTCGAAGCCACGAAGCAGGCCAAGGACATCCTCGAAGATGACCGCACCCTCTTCTCCGCAGCCAAGGCCGGCGAGATCGACCTCGCGCCGCTGCGCGATTTGCACCTGATGACTGCCAAGCCCTTCCTCTACGTCTTCAACTCCGACGAGGCAGTGCTTACCGACGACGCGAAGAAGGACGAGCTCCGCGCCCTCGTCGCCCCAGCAGACTGCGTCTTCCTCGACGCCCAGACCGAAACCGAGCTGCTCGAGCTCGAGGCGGAAGAAGCAGCCGAGCTGCTCGACTCCGTCGGCCAGACCGAGCCAGGCCTGTACTCCCTGGCCCGCGCCGGATTCGAGACCCTTGGCCTGCAGACCTACCTCACCGCAGGTCCGAAGGAAACCCGCGCCTGGACCATCCGCAAGGGCGACACCGCCCCGCAGGCCGCCGGTGTGATCCACACCGACTTCGAGCGCGGCTTCATCAAGGCGGAGATCATCTCCTTCGAAGACCTTGATGAGACCGGCTCCGTTGCCGAAGCCAAGGCCAAGGGCAAGGTCCGACAGGAAGGCAAGGACTATGTGATGGTTGACGGTGATGTGGTGGAGTTTAAGTTTAATGTAACCTCTGGCAATAAATAGAAGGTGGGGGTATTACTCAGCTAAGGGTGTGGAGTGGGAAAAGCTGATCTAGAAGGCGAAAAGACGTTTCACCTGAGCGTGGCACAAACAGTAGGCCTCATTGTTTGCGTTGTTTTGCTCGTTCTATCCGTGGTGTATGGACTTTACTTCGGAGACCAGCACGGAAGATGGTGGTTGATTCTTTCTACGCTGATCCAGATAGTGTCACCTATTGTTGTCACTTTGATCTTGGTCCCTAAAGGGAAAAGTGAAGATTATTCCACCGTCGCCACGATGGCAGTCGATCGGCTCTATGACCTTTACCGTGCCCAAGATGCCTTGGCCGACAGTCTCGGGGAGCTGTCCTCTCGGGAGAGTCGGGCAGAACTAGAATTTGCTGTCGCGGTCAGTCAAAGGGACCTTCGAGAACAGAAAAAATTAACAGAAAGCAGCATTGGTCTTTGGTCTGAAATCAGTGAAAAAGCGGCGAGAAGTGTGCTCGACCGGCATAAGGCGAATGCACAGATTCTAGCGGAAATGGAAGCCGAGTTAGGGAAGAAGGCGGAAAACTGATGGCCACCGAGATTAGAGGCGCAGTCGCTAAAATTCTAAGCGACCAAGAATTGGTAATTAACAAGGGTACGAACGACGGCATTAAAGAAGGGGACTATGTAGCAGTTCTTCCCTTCGCCCCGGAAACTGTGGAAGATCCTGTTTCAGGTGATGAGCTGGGGCACCTGTACCGCTTTAAGGCGGCACTAAGAGTAACCCAAGTATCAGCTTCCCTAGCTATTGCTTCGACATATAAGCTTCGCTCTGTAAAGGTCGGGGGGCAGGGCATGGGCGCATTGGGAATTAGTTTCCAACCTCCGAAATGGATAGATGAAGTAGAGTCGTTTGATTTTGATGACTCTGCTGATGTTAGTGATTCACAATCAAGCGATGCGTTACGGGTCGGCGACGAGTTTGTAGTCGTACCGAAGAGGACTGCGGACGCCGGTAATATGCTTTAATCCTGAAGTTATATTCATGCATTAATCAGTGCCGGAGATAAATTTCTCAAATATCTTTTCCGGCTTTTAAGTGGAATGAGAAATGACTCAATTCGAAGCAGTAGAGTTTAAGTTTAATGTAACCTCTGGGAGCAAATAGGCGGGCGGGCCCGCTGTCGATCGGGTGTCATTGAGTGTCAAGGCGGAGGAGTAGGGATGTCAGAAGGACTATGGCGGCCACTTGGCATCGATTCTGATGATGCGATCGCCGAGTATGACGCTTTACATGACGGAGTTACCGTCTGGATGAAGGAGGCCCTCTGGCGATGGGTTAGGGAGGGACTTACTGAGTATCGCGCTAGCTATGACAGAAAGTCGCGATTCAGATTTCTTGATGAAACATTCACGGAGAAAATGTGTCAGCGTCTCCAGATATCCTTTCCAAATCTGAGATCCGCAAGCCAGGATTACAGCGTTGGCAAAGACCAGATTGCCAGAGCTATGTCGATATTGCGGACAAAAGATGACGGCCTCCAGATTGCGGATTACATATTGGCTCATAAGCCTGACGTCAGAGAGACGGATCTCGATGAGCTCCTCGACCTGAGCAAGTCTGCCTGGACAGTAGGCGAGCGAGCTGGCAAGCCAGGGCTCGTCCGACGCGTTCCTCTAGGCGTTCAGCTGGGCGCTCAGAACGTCATGGACAGGGCTGGTCGGGCCGGGGTGCATCTGGCTACGGCCTGGGGACATCTCTACGGTCTAGATCCAGACCCGAGCGCCGCATACCGCTTCGCCATTCTTGCGGTCGAAGATGCGACGATTCCGGTCGTTTGCCCTAACAATGATAGGGCTACGTTGGGCGTCGTGGCTAGGGATTTGGCGGCTCAAGGCGATTGGCATTTGCCGATGACCCGAGAAGACACTCGCTCCCCATCAAAAGATGTCGTGCTTGGAATGATCCGCGTCTTATGGTCCGGGCAGCATGACAGGCATGCGGGGCAGCCGTCGACCCCGGGAAACGTCGATGCTCAGGAAGCAGCCGTCGCAGTCAGCCTTGCAACCAGCCTTGTGCAGCTGTTCGACGCAGGCTTGGTGAAACGGAATCTCGATGATACGAACCGGGGGAGTTAGTGAGTTCGGCTATGGACAGTGAGTCAATTTATATACTTAGCGAGGATAATCCTATGGAAGGCCTTTTCGAGGTGCCAAAGAAGGACATTCGCGTCGTCGAGGATTTGTCCCAGAACTCTGATTTTGTCACGGTGGGTGCTGGTGAGTTTCGGGCCCAGGTTGTCGCACCCGAGGGTACGATCTTTCAGGGTGATTCCATTGCTTGGCTGAAGTCGTTGGAGACGGGGTCCGTTGATTTAATCTTCGCTGACCCGCCCTACAACATTAAGAAGGCTGACTGGGATAACTTTGCGTCCCAGGAAATATACATCGAGTGGTGTATGCAGTGGATCGTGGAGGCTAGCCGGGTGCTGACCCCCACCGGAAGCCTGTACATCTGCGGCTTTTCTGAGATCCTTGCCGACGTGAAACACCCAGCAACCAAGTATTTTGCGGCCTGCCGGTGGCTGGTATGGCACTACAAGAATAAGGCGAATCTTGGCAGCGACTGGGGTCGCTCGCACGAGTCAATTTTGCACTTCAGAAAGTCGAAGAAGCAGAAGCTTCATTCTATCGATTATTTGCGCATCCCTTATGGGGCTCACACTCTAAAATATCCGAGTCACCCCCAAGCAGAGACGTCTGCGTACGGGAAGGGACAAGGTAAGCGTGATGATTGGCAGCCGCACCCGATGGGTGCGAAAGCCAAGGACGTTATCACCATCCCGACCACGTGCAACGGGATGAACGAGAAAACTCCACATCCGACCCAAAAGCCGGAAGAGCTGGTTAGGAAATTCATTTTCGCGGTTTCTGAACCGGGTGACGTGGTGCTGGACCCGTTCTCTGGGTCGGGGACTACTGCCGTGGTAGCTGCGCAGCTCGGACGACGCTTCCTAGCGTGCGATCTTGATGCTGAGCACAACTCGTGGGCGGCTGGGCGGCTGACCAAGCTTATTGAGAGGTCTGAGCAGGAGTGGTTCGATTTTGATCGGGCTAACGCTGTCAAGCCCCGGTCACCTCATCTTCTGACGTCGGGGTGACGTCGAGCCAGATGCGGTGGTCGATGCCAACCGCGCCTGGCTCCCAGTGATTCTGGCCCGGGTGGGTGCTCATCCAGACGCGGCCGACGTGCGCCACGATGTCGCAATGGAGGTACATTTTCTGGTGCAGCGTGCCCGGGTTTGCCCAGGTAGCGGGCCCGCCGTCGGTCCCGGCGGGGTTCTCGATGGCGCCGCTGTCGCGCAGCTCGGAGATGATCTCGGCCTGGCCGGCATGCTCGGCACGGCGCTGCCGGCGACGGGCATCCTCAGTGCCGAGCCAGCGGCGAAGCTCGGCAAACGAGCCGTCGGTGAGCTCGGTGATCTGGGTCTGGATGGTGGTCAGTGGCATGCTGAGTTCCTTTGCTCTAAGGGGTGTTAGGGGTAATTGAGGTAGGCGATGATGTCGTTGGGGCCGCTGATGATCGAGATTTGGCCGAAGCCTTCCACGATTCCGAATTCCGCATAGGTGAAATATCCGCCCGGCCCCGCCTTGACCTCGGCGCTCACCTCTAGACCGCTGAGGCTAAGGATCATCGTCTCCCCAGCAGGCATCAGGCCCTGAGGATCAACGGCGGTCAGCCGCACGAAGCTGGTGAGGTGCGGGGGTTCGGCGGAGGCCTGCCCCGATACGTCGATAACCTGGGGCAGTCTGCCGGTGAGGTAGGTGAGTAAGGTCTTGGAATTTCCGTCGGAAAAATCCACGCCGAGCAGGAGCTCGCCGGGATGCAAGCCGGATATGGGGAACACGTCGGTGACGGCCACGCCCTCGAACTGTCCGGGTGGACCCGGCTCTCCGTCCTGTCCATCGACACCATCCTGGCCGGCAGCGGCAACGCCGGTGTCGGCGTTGCCGATCCACCAGTTGCCATTCTCGCCGATGTTCGGCGTCAGGTCATTTAGCCCGTCCTGGCCGTCAGTGCCGTCGACACCCGCTGGTCCTCGGGGGACGATGACGACGGTGCCGTCTGAAAAACTGACGCGGACACCCTCGGTCACCTCTTCGGTATTCGTAACAGTGACTGAATGGCCAGGTGTTCCAGGGCCACCGTCCTTACCCCTTGGGAGGGGTAGTTCGGAGGTTTCACCGTCGGAATAGGCGATGACGGCCACGCCGTCGCTGTCCTCGTTGGTGATGGATGCGATGCCTCGACCCGGAGCTCCATCTAGTCCGTCGGCCCCATCGACTCCATCGCGGCCGGGTGCTCCATCAGCGCCAGGCGGCCCCTCGATGATGATGCCGGAGGCTAGCCCACCATCAATCTCTGCCGGCACGTAGGCCGAGAGATCGACCACGGCACCGCCGGGTAGTTGGTTGAGCAGGTAAATCTCATCGCTAAGGTCGTCGAAGAAGGAGATGCGCACCTCGACATGCCAACCCCGCTGCACGATATTTTCATCGTCGGTGCTCGGCACCTCGGTGGCCAGGCTGGGGGAGCCATTGGCGCGGCTGAGCTGACCGGAGGAGATGCGGCCGGCGGGATATATCTCAGCGCCAGCAAGGTCGGACAGCCGGTGGGAGAGGTTGGCTTCCCACCAGCCAGGTAGCGGGCCATGGTCGTTGTCTCGGTAAGTTCCAGTAATTGTCGTAGCCACGGTCCCTCCTCAGGGTCGGGAATGAAAAATACCCCGAGCCCGCAGGGGCTTGGGGTGATGGAGTTGGATCTTTTTTTCAAGTATCGCTGCTGACCACGGGGTACCGGTGATGTTCGAGCCCGCATGTCCTACCCCCACGGAGGTAAAGACATAGGCTAAATATGAGAATTATGTAATCATATAATAATGACTATCTCACGAAAGATCCTCGTCAGCGTGACCGCTGCCGCCCTCGCGATCTCCGGCACCGCCGTCGCCCACGCCCAGTCCTCGCTCTCCAGCCTGTCCTCCAGCTCCGCAGTCGCCCCGACTCCGACTCCGAAGGTCGAGGATTTGTCAGGCGTTTGGGTGCAGAAGGGCACGTCTGGCGAGGATAATTGGATGGAGGCCGTCATCGATCAAGACACGATCTCGATCGATTGGGTCTCGGGCGGCGGCGATACGCATGCGATTTACTGGATTGGAACCTTCGACTCCGAGCTGGGCGGTAACGGCGCATCATTCCTCTCGGAGCGGGATATCGAGGCGACGGCCGGGGCTTGGCTGGCGTCAATGGACACCAGTAAAGAGTTCAGCTTTGAGAATGGCGAGCTGAGCTTCAGCCGGTCCGTAATGGGGATCACGACGACGATCCGGATGGAGAAGCTGGAAAGCTCCTAGGGGCTTTCCGGCGCAGCAATGCGAGCCTCCAGCGCGTCCTGCTTGGCGATGATTTCGCGTAGCAGGGTGAGAGTGAAAGCATCAGGCATGCGGTCATAGGCCAGCGCTGCCGGCGCACCCTCAGCATCGCGGAGAATGACGGGCTCCAGCGAGCCGCCGTGCGCCTCGGAGACCCGCACCACGTCCTCTACCGTGAAGCCGACCTGGCGCTTTTCAGTGCCAGGATCAGCCTCGACCGCACCCCTATCCCGCCAGGTGATCGGCGTGACCTCCAGCATCGCGTGGGCTGCGGCGTGCTCCAACGTCTCGCGGTCCAGCTTGTTGACCTGCGAAGATGATGCCGACACGAGTTGCCCGAGTCCATCGCGGGAGATGGCCGAGCCGGCCGAAGTAGGGGTCGCGATGGCCGGTGCCCAGAGGGAGGCGCCGCCGATGGTTACCGAGCCAGAAAAGCTCTCGGCCCCGAAATAGGAAAACCACGCGCCGTTCTTTTTGGTACCAAGATAGGCAGACATCGAGGTGCCGATATCGCTGACCAGCTGATTTTCGGCTGCATGGCCGTTGGTTCCTGGCGAGCTGGCCGAGGCCACCACCTCATTCGCGCTGACAGCCAGAGACGCATCTCGGGTGGCTGGGAGGGGGTACTGGTTTCCGCCGGGCTTGCTATGCGAGATTTCCGTGGCGGTGTAATCCACGTGGACGGCTGAATAGCCGCGCTGCCCATGCTGGCCCGATGCAATATTTAGCGACCGACCGCCCTGATTATCTGAGCCTGTCAGATCGGCCGAGATGCGGGGGACACTCGGCGATGCGGCAGCATCGCTGCGCGTATGGAAAAGGATCTAGGTGCGTCGCCCGGGAGACGTGCCGGGCAGCGTGGAGGCGTCGTCGATCTCAATATAGGGGCGCTCCAGCCACCCGTCGACCTGCTCCGCGCTGTCGAAGTTTGCCGAGCGGTAAAGGCCGCCTTTTTCATCGTAGCCTGGGCCCCCGCCACCCTCCTCGATGGTCTCAACGCGTTCGGCCAGGGTGACCACTTGCTCGGTCAGGGCGGTCAGAGTAGCTGCATCCATGCATTACATATTGGTTGGTTAAGTGGGTCATGTCAATGATTTGCAAGACCCGTTATTGGATCATAAAAGTGTCCTTGTCCGGGCCGCAGCGGCAGTCAGGCTCCGGGTGTTGCGGTGCCGTAGTCGGGGACATGGCCGCATGCAATGGCAGGCAGGGGTGCTCAAGCTCGCCATTGCGGTGCCGTAATCGGAGACAGGCCGTAGCGCTTGGACGTGCAATGGCGGGTGGGGGAGTTATAGGCAGATTCAATGAATTGGCCCACATGGTGGGATTTTTTCTCACAATGTGGGACGTTCGAGCGGTCATTGCATGCTTCATGGAACTTTCCAAAAGAAGTATGACAAAAAGTATGACGGGAAAAAGGGGTCATATTGGCAGGTCGGGGGACACTTTTACACTTTTCTAGATTACTTAGAAAATAATAAGTATGTAAGCCAGAACGTACCCTGACCAGTCATTACTTCTTTCTGTACATGCTTTACATACTTATTTTAGAGAAAGATATAGGGATGTAGTAATTAATAGGATATGCCTTATAGCTGCTGATGCTGTCCCCGGCATAGCGTCCTATGTGGGAAGTTTGGAAATAAAAGTATGTAAAGTATGAATGGCGACCATTTCCTGACCATCGTCGCAGGTCATAGCGTTTTGGGACGTCATACTTTCAAAACCAAGAAGTATGACGAANCTGACCATCGTCGCAGGTCATAGCGTTTTGGGACGTCATACTTTCAAAACCAAGAAGTATGACGAAGTATGTTTGTGCAGGTCAGGGCTTTTTCCTTGTCATACTTTCAAAACCAAGAAGTATGACAGAGTGGACCTTTTCGGCATGATTACGTGTCCCATAATGAAAGCCTCACGTTCCCTTCAGGGTGTCGCATGTCCAAGCGCTACAGCCATGTCCCCGATTACGGCGTCCTAGGGAAAAAGAAACCCGCCGCAGCCACGAGGCTACGACGGGTGATTTTGTCTGGAGGGGGAAGCTACTCGTCCTTGTTGTAGACCTCATTGTTATCGGACGATGCGGTGACTCCAACGAGATCCTCCACTGCAATGACAAACCACTCGTCACCAACAGGGATATTTAGGACGCCGATCAGGCCAGTACTTGCGGTGCCGGCCGAGAAGGCTTCACCAAAATTAATGAAGCTGCAATCACCTGTAGCGACACCGAGCTGGATGGGGCCGGCGGAGGAGACCTTCGGGCCAGGCTCACCCTGCCTGTCGAAGTGGCAGGTCCTTGCGGAGGCAGTGCCGGCACCAGCAACGGCGATGCCGCTGGCAACGACGGCGGCAGCGGCGATGATGGCGGCTGCGCGCTTCGTGAAAATAGACATGGAAAATCCTTAGCTCTAGGGCGTATCTCTATGGAAATGCCAGCCACCCCGTTGGTGACCAGCGCCATTAAGGTAAGCGCACCTGTGAAGAAGATGTGAGAGAGGTGGGGGAGTAGCCCCCTATTCTGAGGGTGTCCTTGCACTGTCAGAGTGTGATGCCGGCCTGCTCGGTAGCCATGGCAGCGCCTCGCTCGACCGCCTCGATGAGAGGCTCGTGAACGCCGTGAATAACGGCATCTGAAACCAGCGAGGCCAGGGTGTGGCCGGGAGCGCCAGCCAGCGCCACGTCCATGGCCATGCAGGCGTCAGTAGCGGTCCCAAGCTTTACTCCGGTAGCGACGTAGGCAGCGAGGGCGTTGGCGCGAACGGCAGTGTCACGGTTGGTGCGAGCGACCGTCAGTACCAGCTCACGGGCGGCGGCGGGGTGTTCCATCAAGGCACCGAGGGCGATGTCCCGGAGGAGTGGGTGATCCGCGTCCATGCAGGCTGAGGCTAGTGCGAGGATGAACTCATCGGTATCATCTTCGGCGGTCAGCGCAGCACGCAGCTGCGTGACGAGGGTGCCGATGAGCGTGCGGTAAGCGTCCGGGCCAGCAGCCTGGGCGGTCTCCAGGTCGGAACGATGCTGGTCCGTGGCTATCACCACCAGCATGTCGAAGGCGTGGTCCAGGAGTTCCGGGGCGTATGTCAGACGCTGGATTACCTCCGAGCGAGTCAGCGCAATTCCATCAGATGCTGTCAGCAGCTGACGGGTGGAGGCTGCGGCATGTACGGGGGCAACGGTGCCGGCCATCCAGCGGATGGAGGTGCGTTTACCGAGCGCGCCGTCAGAGAAGATCATGGTGAAATGTTCGTTGGTGACGGCGTAGGGGACCTGCCACGCGGCGACAAGGTTGGGGAGTGGTGAGAGTTGGTCGTTTATATCATCGGGCGTCTCAGGGGCGATGACGAACGCTAGGACCATATCGCTGGACAGGCCGTCCAGGTACTCGGCGACCTCGCTCACGGCTTTCAGATCGCCGAGATCCAGGCGCATGACTGGCCCCATCGAGTAGCGGGTTTGGGCGTCCTCAGCCTGCGTGAACGCGGCGACGACCAGGGAGTTCTCAGGATAAAAACCAAGGATGCCAGGCAGCTCGGCGATCAGCTTTGAGGGGTCAGAGACAATAGCGGTGGGAGCAGACATGATGACCTCCAAGGTCAGAAGCGGGGTTGGTAATTCACTTCCTTTCCCGGCTGGCGATAGCCTGCTGCTCTATGTCCTCAGCTGAGACCCTGCTGCCAGCTAATTCCGATTGATGCAGGATCAAATCCCTTTCGGCCCCTGACCCCTCTCTTAAGTGACACCTTTACCAAGAGGTCGATGATCTGCCGTCGAGATGCTAGATCCGCCTCCCTGAACGCCTTGACCACGTCTTCGGCGTCGATGATGGGCCCTATCGTAGATCCCGCCGTCAGTGCTGCCCGGCGCGCCTCCAAGGCTTGGATGTGTCCTTGCTGGGCGCTCCTGACGCGCTGTAAATCCGAGCCTTCAATGATCTCAGCGTCGTAGTCCTGCTGCGCCCGGAGGATGCGCCCCCGGCGCGTCTCCAGCTCGGCCCTGATCGCCTCCAGCTCCTCACCGCCTGCTCCGGCGGGAATGAGGGTGCTTGCAATATCCGGGAGCCCGAGCCGGGTCTCTATAGCCTTGATGACGAACCGGTCCACCCCGGCGCGGGCCCTGACGAGGCCGCAGGGGCCGCAGCGGTACCTGTCTGTATGCGTCTTCATCGCGGCACCGCATTCGCCGCAACGATAGATGCCTGAGCCAAGGTGTATGCGATCCGTGGAGCCGGACCTATTCGTCGCCCGCGAGGGATCATCTAGCTTCTCCTGTACTGCCCACCAGGTGTTTTCGTCGATGATCGGCTTCCATTGCCCCATGACGGGGGCCCCATGCTCATCTCTGACGATGCTGTTCTTTTTCCCTGTCCATTTGCCCTTGACCCCCGCCGTTGCCCTCTTCGTGTAAGCGCTGTAGCCGGCGTACCTCGGGTTCCGAAGGATAGGATGCAACGTCGTGTATTTCCAGGGGAAAGGGGCCATGACCTCTTTTTCAGGCAGTCCTTCCTCCCGGCGCTTCTTGTTGCGCTCCTTGTCCAGGGTGTGGGTATGACGTGGCGTCGTCGGTATAGCGGGCAGCTTCTCCTCACCCAGGCCGCCTGCCGTCTCGCCGTTGAGCGCCCGCGCAATGTCACGGAGCGATGTCCCTCTCAAGAAAGCCGCATAAATACCCCGCACGGCCTCGGCCTCGCTCTCGATGATCGCGCCGTCCAGCGCATATCCGATGGGGCGGATGCCCTTCGGCGGCCGACCTTGCTGCGCTCGCTGCTGCTGCGCTCTGCTCTGCCTCGCGGCCTTCCTCTCGATCTCGGCACGGGCTACCGAGCTCTTGATCCTGGCGTACATGCGCCCCCCATCGGTGCCCAGATCAGCCTCGCCGTTGGCGGTGACGATGATGAGATTGTTCTCCTGAGCAGCGTCGATCCAATCCTCCAGCTGTCGGGGTTGGCGCGTTAAACGGTCCAGGTCGTAGCAGGCGATCGCGTCGAAACGGCCGGCCTTATATCCGGCGACGAGGCGGTCGTAGGCAGGCCGCACGGCGGTCTTGCTGGATGCGCTGATGGACTGATCGACAAACTCCTCGAATAAATCCCAGCCGCGCCTTTCGATAATCGCTAAACAGTCCTCACGTTGCCTGTCAATGGCTAAGCCGTTCATGTCTCGGTCTAGGGATATTCGCAGGTAGATGGCGGCTTTTCGTATGTTTGTTCGCATGCTAATGACTATATCGATTCAGAGGTTATATAGACAGTAAATTCGGTGGAGTTTAAGTTTAACGTTTAGTGCTCAAACCCCATGTCATTTGCGGGTTCACTGTTGTGTTGAATCGGTTTCAATAACGGGTTTTGTGTCAAACACCATGAGGGGCTAAAGCCCTGATGTTCGCGGAGAAAATGCTGTTGTGGGAACGCCGCAGAATCTCACCTCCGCAGAATCCCCCTAAGAGAAACCCTGAGCAGCGGCGGTGCTATGCGAGGTAATCGGAGTGAGCGGTGAGCCCGAGTAAGCTTTTGGGATGGCCGTGGCCGTCGGTTGTGTCGCTCCCGGTACCGGATCCGACTTTAATTCGTCGAGGTACTGGGCTGGCTAGACTGGCAGGTAGAACAAATCCGTCTGCACCTGACACAGGAGTTTTGAGCCATGAGTTTCTCAGTCTATCTTTCCGGCGAAATCCACACCGATTGGCGGGACGAGATCCAGCGCGGCGCTGAGGCTGCCGGGCTGGACGTGGTGTTCACGTCGCCGGTGACGGACCACCCTGCGAGCGACGCTGCCGGAGATCATCTGGGCGAGACCGATAGCCAGTTCTGGCGTGATCACCAGTCTGCCAAGGTCAATGCAATTCGCACACGCACCCTGATTGAGCAGAGCGACCTGGTGGTGGTGCGTTTCGGAGACAAATACAAGCAGTGGAACGCCGCCTTCGATGCTGGCTACTGCGCTGCGCTGGGCAAACCCTATGTGACCCTGCACGAGGCAGATATCGTCCATCCACTCAAGGAAGTTGATGCCGAGGCTCAGGCCTGGTGCACGACGACCGACCAGGTGGTGGAGACCCTGAGGTACGTGCTCAAAGCGTAGCCTGGGGCCGGTGGTCGCAGGCACGCGAGCTCGCCGTTGACAGCCTTCTCTGAGCGAAGGGTCATAGTGGTCGGAAGATGCGGCGTCCAATGCGCATGTGTGTCGGTCTCAGACTGAGTCACAGTGATTGGGGATCAAGCGGTTTTTCAACTACGGAACGCGGTGGACTTTTAAATTTAACGTATGGTTGTCGTGCTTGGGGTGAGCTGGGCCCGAGACGATTATTCGCTGTTTTTAAGGAGATTATCGTGGATTTGAGTATGGATAAGGGCAATCAATTCGTTGAGGAAACCCAGTCTCCAGGAGCTGCTGCAGCCTGGAAGCAACAGTTGGATGAATTCGCTCCGGGCGCATCCGACTGGGTCGTCGGTGCGGTGTTCGGCGGCACGTACCAGCGCGAAGGCCTCGAATTACGCGACCGCCAGATGCTCAATATGGCAGCCTTGGCGGCCATGGGCGGAACTGAACCGCAGTTAACCGGCCACATCAAGACTGCGGTCGAGGTCGCTGGCATGAGTAAAGAAGAGGTTGCGGAATGCTTCGTCCATCTCATGCCGTACATAGGTGTACCGAAGACTCTCGCAGCCATGCGATGCATGAAAGCGGCGTTCGAGGACTGAACTTGTTACGAAATCCGTCGTTATTAGACGTTGCTTCACTACGCAACGTGGTGGAGTTCAGTTCATCGTCTAGCCTCACAGAGGTGGCGATTTATACGTGCAGGAATCGCGCTTGGCTCAGGATGAGGGGTCACAGACGATGACCTCACCCGATAATATTCTGCTCCACCTTGCTGAGGATGAAGAGCAGCAGGTGCGAGAGATATTCGCGCGTCTTGAGGAGCGGGGATTTCCTGCACAGCAGCAGACACCTCACATCACCGTCACGTTTTCGCCGAGTATGGTGGATGGCGTCGTTGAGCGTGCCGCCGAACTGCTCCCTCCGGTGATTCCCGCCCATTTTCAGAGGTTGGGCACCGTCATCTTCGGCACGAAACGCAAACAGACTGTCGCCTGGTTACTAGAAACCTCCGATGAACTAGAGATCGCTGCTCGTCACCTCTGTGAGCTCAACCCCGATGGGCGTGGTCCCCGCTGGACTCCTCACTTAACGATGGGGTTGCGGCTGCCCCGTGAGATCGTCCCCGATTACATGCGTGCACTGGATGAGGTGACTTCTCCGCATTTCAGGGAGATCACGGCTGTTCGGGCAGCGCTCTGGAGACCGAAGGTCCGGGAGCTCACGGTCCTTGCCGATGCAAACCTGGCTGATGAGGTAGATCTTAGGTTCAAGGAGGGTTCCTCTTGTTAGCCTTGAACAGCGGACCTTCTGCTCCGTCGATTCCTCTTTCGTCGTAGTCGTTCTGGCTTCTTGTTCAGCAGTTCCTCGCACTGCCGGAGAATGGTGAGGCAGTCCATCTTCTGGTTCTGGGAAACTCTCAGTTAGATTGCGGCTTCAATACATTTGCTTGCGTGGAAGCTAGCTTGTTGAAGATAGGGTTAGTCAGCGATGAAGCGTGATGGAGTTAAATTTAACGTCTGGTGCCCCGATTGTGATGCGCGCGCTTGACCTTGACCCTAGGGGCAAGGTTTATGGTTGTCGCAGGAGGTCGATTATGCGCATTGGGGAACTCGCCGAACGGGCAAAGGTGACGGTCAAAGCCGTCCGCTATTACGAGCGCATCGGCCTGATCGAGCCAGGGCGGGCGGAAAACGGGTACCGCTCATTCGACGAGGACCACGTGCGTGCTGTCACTGAGGTACGCGATCTGGGGCGGATGGGGATCTCACCGCAGAAGGCAGGTCCGTTCCTCGAGTGTCTGGATCTCGGGCACGAGCACGGTGACGAGTGCGTCAGCTCGCTCGCAGTGTACCGCGACACTATCGCCGACCTTGACGGCATGATCGCCGCGCTAGCGGCACGCCGTGACGTTCTCCAGCGCCGTCTCGACATCAGCGCAGTACGCACCTTCCCGATGGAGTCTGTCTTGGACAACTTCACGACTTTGCCCGCCGGACTCCCTGTTCCGGAGGACGACGGAGCGGCCGACCACCTGCCGGGGATGCCTATCCCTGGTCTGCAATTGCCGACGAGCGACGGCGGCAGCGTGAGCCTCAACGAACTGGGACCGGGCCGCACAGTGATCTATTTTTACCCGCTGACCGGCCGGCCCGGCGTCGACCTGCCGGAGGGTTGGGACTCGATCCCCGGGGCACGGGGCTGCTCGAACGAGGCTTGCGACTTCCGGGACCACTTTGCCGAGCTGCGCGAGGCCGGCGCAGGCCACGTCTTCGGGATGTCCAGCCAGACCCCTGCCTACCAGGCCGAGGTCGTGGAACGGCTGCGGCTGCCGTTCCCGATGATCTCCGATGAGTCCTTCTCTTTCGGAGATCTACTGTCCCTGCCGACATTCGCGGCTGTTGGCCACGACCGGCTGTATGCGCGGCTGACGTTGGTTATTCGGGAGGGAGAGATCGAGCACGCCTTCTATCCGATCTTCCCGCCGAACACGCATGCGCAGCAGGTCTTGGCCTGGCTGCGCGAGCACCCCTGAGCGCAGACATCACCGCGGCGTTCAGTCCGATCGGCGACCAGATCGCCCACGCACTGCCATAGAGAAACCGAATAGGAGCAGAATTGAACGAGTTCACCGGCCTCAGTGCCTTTCCACTCACCCCAATTAAGGACGATGCCCTCGACGAGCGTGCCTTCGCAGGACTGGTCGAGCGTCTCGCCATGGCAAGGGTCGACTCGATTACCGCGCTCGGCTCCACCGGTTCCTACGCCTACTTATCCTCGGCGGAGCGTGCCCGTGTCGCGCGCCTTGCGGTTGAGCACGCGGGGGATACGCCTGTGTTTGTAGGCGTTGGGGCGCTGCGAACCTCACACGTCCTGGCACACGTCGAGAGCGCGGAGACTGCGGGGGCAGCTGGTGTGCTGCTCGCCCCGATGACTTATCAGCCGCTCACCGAGGATGACGTGTTCGAATTATTCCGTAATGTTACCGAGCACACCAAGCTACCGGTCATCGTCTACGACAACCCCGGCACCACACACTTCACGTTCACCATCGACCTCTACGCCCGCATCTCGCAGCTGCCCGGCATCGCGTCGATCAAGATCCCCGGGGTACCCGCTGACCCGACGAAGGCTCACGAGCACGTCGCCACGATCCGCGCGGCCGTGCCAGAGCACGTCACCATCGGTGTTTCCGGCGATGCTCTCGCTGCCACCGGGCTGAACGCTGGATGCGATGCCTGGTACTCGGCTATCGCCGGAGCCCTGCCAGATCCGGCGTTGGCGATCACCCGAGCCGCGCAGCAGCGCCGGGCCGAGGACGCGGTCACGGAGTCGGACCGCCTCAAGCCCCTATGGTCGCTGTTTGGTGAGCATGGTGGGAGCCTGCGCGTGATTGCGGCCATCGCCGAGCAGTTTGGTCTGGTTTCTCGACAGTGTTTGCCGCTGCCGATCCAGGGGCTTGGAGACGTGGACCGTATCCGCGTCGCCCAGGTTATCGACGAACTCGGCCTTGACTCACAGTAGCGCTGGGCATCGTTAGTCCGTCGCGGGCATTGGCAAACTTCCATGAGTCTGACCATGTCCCAGTCGGCGCAATCGTGGTGCTGGGTTTCGTCGTGATGCCGTTCCTCAGTTGTTTCGATCGCCGCACCGGTGGATGTGTGCACGGATAACGGAGAGAACAGTGTCAGGATGAGTCCTGCGCGTTGAACCTCGTGTGCTTGGTATGCTCCCATGCGTGTTCGCAGAGGTTGGCACGTGCGGTGGAGTGGTGGAGTTCCGTGCAATCCGCGGTCACGCCTGTGGATTCTCGAACAGATCCCGGTGCAGCGGTCTCGTAGTGAGCTGGTCCTGCGGCATTGCGCGGTGCAGAGGTTGCTCCGTGCCAGAACTCGGTGGATTTCAAACTTAACGCCTAAGGAATGATGATGGTTTGCTGGGAGCTGCGCCTCGACGACGTACATCGCGCGGTCGAGCAGTTGCACGATGCGTGCGCGATCGACGGTGATTCGCGGCGAGCGTCTACCGCGGCATGGCTCGACGGATTGTTCGCAGACGTGGTGGGTGAGAAAACGTTCCGGCAGAAGGTCGGGCAGGCACTGATGCTGTATACCGGTGGCATGGGTTCATTCCAGGATGTCGGTTCGGCGACGATGGCTGCGGCGGTGGATGCGCTGCACTCCGCCTTGCGTGCTGCGGCGCGCGCGTACCCGTAGCGCGCGGCAGCACCAGTATCCTGATCAAACAGCGCTGATCTGGTGCTGTTTGAGTACACACAGACGGCTAACTATGACGGGAGGGAGCGGACGATGCGGACCAAGCCAGCCAGGTTGATCGAGGTCCCGCCGCGGCGGATCAACGATATTGGGCACGGTGAGCGTGCGCTCACCGCGTATACTGCACTGCAGCCCGGGGAGCATTATGGGGCATCTGGTCAATTCTGGCTCACTCTGCAGACTGACTATGGCTTCAACCCCGCCGAAGGCCGTGTCGTTGAGCAGATCGCCGCGATTACTTTCCCGAAGGCCGCATGACTGCCGGTCCAGAGCGTCGTCTCGTGCAGAAGGTTGTCGGCTATGTCGTGTGCGAAGGACAGCTGCTGGTTTTTACCCACGATGATGTGCCGATCGAGAGGGCGGGAGTTCAGGTCCCGGCCGGAATAATCGAGCAGGGAGAATCGCCGGAGGAAGCGGTGATCCGTGAGGTGCTGGAGGAGACGGGTCTCAGGACGCGCATCGTCCACCCGTTGGGTGTTGAGCAGTTCGACTTCTGGCCTGCGAAGCCGGAGTTGCATGAGCGTCACTTCTTTCAGCTCGAACCCGTCGACGATTCTGTCCCGGTTCGTTGGAGCGCCGGTGAGCAGTTCCCGTCCGATGGTGGGACACCTCAGCGCTGGACCTGTTGGTGGACCCGACTCGAGCATGCTCATGTACTGTGTGCCGGATTCGGTGCCCGACTTGGTGGACTTAGCTCCGGAGAGCCTGGCGGGAAAATATCTTCTGAGCACCTGAAATCAGGAGAGTATTGATTCACTGTCCCCGGATTACCTCCGGGCGGTCGCGTACCGCCTGAGTATTCCGGCTCGATGCACACGATGCGCGGGGCCAGATGGTCAATGGCCATGGAACGTGGACAGTGTTCGTTTCGCCGTCTGACTTCTGGTGCAAGACGGGCGTGGACTCGCCAGCGTCTACCGGCTCGCCGAATCCTGCATTAGAGCGTTGGGCTATCCCCATCGAGGTCCATCCACGTGTCGTGCATGAGGAAGTAGTCGAGGTTCTTCAGCAAGGTGTCCATGTCCGCATCAGGCTGTTGTTCGTAGGTGTTTGCGATGGTGTCAACCACATCGTAGACGTGACAGAACATGTCGAGACCGTGGTCAGTGGCATATGCGGGCAAGGTCTCCTGCAGATTGTCATCGACCAGCACCGGGTCGTCGACCGTGCATATCGGGTAATCGACTGCCCGGGTATTCTCCCTAGCGGTGAAAATGGTGCACATGTCTTGTTCAAAGTCTCGAGCGGCGAAAATCTTGAGGAGAGCACTCAGCCGCATAGGCTGACTCATGATTTCATCTGGGTCGATAAGCTGACGGCCTCCACGCATAGAGTGAACTCCTATCGCAGTCGAACCAGTGGGAACTCGAAGATAACTCAGATCAGCTCGCGGGGTTCGTTGGGGAAATTCGATGACGTTTCCACTGGTTTCCGCTCACTCAGCATCAGTGACACCTACATGGTCAGCTCGGTGTGACCAGATATAGATCTCGTCACTTCCGGGCAGAAATCCGAACGCATCTCCTGTCCCATCGCTAGCGATTGCTACCCCCTCGTGCAGGAAGTCCGGCCATTTGCGGGCCGAGGCCGTCTCGCGAACGATATCGCAGGCGGTTCGGCTCAATCGCTTCCGGTCGCTGTCATCGCGGATGGGGTGTAGCTCCCAGCCATCGCCCAGGTGGTCCTCGACCTCACCACCGTTGTTCACCTTGAATCGCTCGAGCCACACTGTGGGGAGCTGTCGGCCAAGTTCTTTTTCAGCGGCTCGGATGCGGGCTTCGGTGACCGGAAAAGACATGGTTTGATCATCTGGATCTGTGCTCGTGGAAACGCGAAAGTTGTGCCGCCCCGGGACTCGCACGTGCCGAAAGCGGCGGGGGAAGGGGCCAATGTCTGATTCAGGGTATTTTTCTTCGATCGAGGGGAAACCTAGCTACTGCGCAAGTGCGGGTGGATAATGAACAGTGGCGATTGGAACCGTTCAATCGGCCCGATTGATCTCGATGATTTTGTTGTCCGCCTCGACAAGGAGAATCGTGGATACTGACCTGGACCTCGCTGTTGAACGCATCATTCGCGCGCCCCGCACTGCGATCTGGGATGCGTGGACGCAACCGGATCTCTTCGCCCAGTGGTGGATACCCAAGCCCTACTTCTGCCGCGTCGATACGTTTGTGCCTCGCGCGGGAGGTGGTTTCATCACCATGATGAGTGAGGACGGGGAAACCTTCACACCTCATATGGATGCAGCTTTCCTCGTGGTCGAGAAAGGGGAGCGACTGGTGTTCACCAACGCGGTGGATTCCGGACTGCGCCCTGCAGATCCGATGCCGGTTCCGGTGACGGGTGAGGTCACTCTCGTCGATCATCCTGAAGGTACGCTCTATCGCATAGTGGCACGTCATGGGGATCCGCAGGCTCGCGCTCGGCATGAGGAACTCGGGCTGGAGGCTGGCTGGAGTCTTGTCACCGCACAACTGGCTGAGTTGGTCCAAGGGTGAAGGGGACTTCAACATTCTGCTGTGCTGATCAATTCGAGTAGACATTCATCAGTTTCCACTCCATGGCGGAGCAATAAGATTATATGCAGCAAGCGCGGCAGCACTGCTCTCCTCAAGCGGGTCTCGGAGGTTCGATTCCTCTCTGGGGCCGTGAGCACCAAAACCCGGAAGGCCGCACCGATGCCCATCAGCATCAGTCAAGCGCACATGAGTGTGTTTGTACCCCGCGAAGGAGTCAACACCAACCGCCAGACTGGTGAGACCGTTTCCCGTCAGTGGAAACACCATCCTCATGTCGGCAGGTGCCTACACCGCGTGGCCGCAGAGGCCATGACAGCTCCCTGGTTCTCCAGGTAGCTCAAAATTTCAGTTGCCCCGATAGCCAACCGATACCACGATAGGGTGGGAAAATGGACACGATTTTGGTCACCGGTGGCACCGGGACCTTGGGACGGGCAGTGGTGGAGCAGCTCAACGCCGGACCCCATGACGTCCGGGTTCTCAGCCGACACCCTGGACCAGCATCCGAGATTCGGGTGGTCGGAGATCTTTTAACTGGTGCTGGTCTGGCTGATGCCGTCAACGGTGTGAGCACGATCGTGCACTGCGCCACCACCAATGGCAAGGGTGATATCGCCGCCACCCGGAATCTCATCGTTGCCGCACAAGCAGCTGGGACCAATCCTCATCTGCTTTATATCTCGATCGTCGGCGTTGACCGTATCGAGTTGCCCTACTATCAGTCAAAGTTGGCGGCTGAGAAGTTGATCATTGATTCAGGTCTTCCCTGGACGGTTCTGCGGGCCACCCAGTTCCACGACTTGCTCGCCACAATCTTCGCCGTCCAGCGCTGGCTGCCGGTCACTTTCGTGGTGCGCCGGCTGCGGTTCCAGCCGATCGATGTCCGGGATGTCGCCAAGCGGCTGACAGAATTGGTCGAGGCTGGTCCTACTGGGCGGGCTCCGGATATCGGTGGCCCCGAAATCTTTGAGATGCGGGAGCTTGCGCGTATCTACCAGGCCGAGGCCGGTCACCGTCGGCCCATCGCCACCGTGGCTCTTCCCGGCGCGGTGGTGCGCCAATATGCTGCCGGCCATAATCTGGTGCCAGATAATGCCATCGGCGTAGCCACCTTCGCCCAGCATCTGGCACAATCACCGGGCTTAGCGGAGTTGAAGTAGCCACCGAAGCAAGGAGTCCGTACCTAAAATTGACTTAAGATGTCTACTGCAGGGACACCGGGGCACTGCGATTCATGCTGGTGCCGCCAGCGCCTGAAGAGAGATGGAGAATTAACGTGCCACTACCGGGCCAACCACTGCGGAGCATGGGTTTCCTGACCATCGGTCACTTTGATCCGGCTGATCCGGCGGCGGGGCATGAGCAGACCTTGGGGATCATCTAGCTGGCTGAGACGTTGGGCTTCGATAGCGTCTGGTTGCGTAACCGCCACTTGCAGCATGGGATTTCTTCTCCGGTGGCGGTGCTGGCTGCGGCCACTCAGCGGACGAAACGGATCAAACTTGGCACAGCTGTTATTCCGCTCGGCCTGGAGAATCCATTCCGGCTGGCAGAAGACCTGGCGACGGTGGATCTGCTTTCCGGTGGTCGGCTTGAACCCGGGGTTTCGGTGGGCACTCCGATGCGCTACCAGGATTTCAAGGAGGCGCTCTACCCGGACAGCCATGAGGTGGAGGACTTCTCCAAGAAGCGGGTGCTGCGCCTGCTCGCGAATCTGCGGGGAGAACCGGTCAGTGAGTTTGAGGGGAATGTGGGGATCGAGCAGTTCTCCCGCATCATCCAGCCGCACGCTGCAGGTCTGGTGGACCGGGTCTGGTACGGCGGGATGTATGAGTCCGCGATCTGGGCGGGCCAGCACGGGCTCAATTTCCTGACGAGTTCGGTGGTGACCACCGAGGGCACTGATTCCCGCGACTTCGCCACGATTCAGGCTGAGCACATCGATGCCTACCGTGCACACCACATCGCCCCGGAACGCGCCAGGGTTTCCCAGGGGCTGGTTGTCATCCCGACTGATTCGGCCACCCCGGAGCAGGTTGAACGCTACCGGGCGTATGCCGCCAGCCGCTTCGAGCGCACGACGTCACCGGTGGGACCCCGGGGGTTGATGTTCGCCCCCGATATTGTCGGTACTTCTGCGGAGATCGCGGAAACCCTCTACGGGCACGCCGGGTTCCAACGGGTCGATGAGGTGGTGTTCGCGCTGCCCTTCACCCTCGCTGAGGAAGACTATCTGCAGATCATCACGGATATGGCGACGCATCTGGGTCCCGCCCTCGGGTGGACACCTGCGGCCTGAGCGGGGCGTCGAAAAGCTTATCGACGCCCGGGCTGCCGCGCCGAGGCCGCGGACTGCGGGTGGCGGGGGAGCTAAAGCGTGTTCGATAAATGCAGCTTCTGCCTGGCGCCTGGCTAATCCCCTTGGGGTCGCCGGCGGTTCCGCTTGATCTCGGCGCGGGCGCGTTTTCCCTCGAGACGGCGACGCTGTGACCCACGGGTGGGTTTGGTGGGCCGTCGCACCACCGGCGGGATCACGGCCTCGCGCAGGAGGGCAGCAAGCCGTTGCCGTGCGGCACTTCTATTTCGCTGCTGGGAGCGATGCTCAGCAGCGGTGATGGTGAGTACGGTGCCGGACAGCCGGGAGCCGAGGTACGCCATGACCCGCTCCCGTTGCCGCTCACTCAGCGCTGTCGTAGTCGCCAGATCAATGCTGAGCTGAACCCGCGAATCGGTGGTGTTCACACCTTGACCGCCCGGGCCGGAGGCATGTGAGAATTGTTCCCGCAACTCATTGGCGGGCACGAATAATCCCTGGGGAGCACCGGGGCCGGGGGTTATTTGCACGCCATTCACCCCCTCAGTGTCCCATAGGTGGGGGCTACCGCAGCACAGCTGGGGAAGGGCGGAACCAAAAGCTTGTCCAGGTCAATGAGTAAGGATCGCATTGACGCCGAGGTGCTGCGGCCTCGGATCGAAGGGGCGCAGGGATTAAGGTTCGAAACCCACGGGTGGTGCCGAGGGGAGTGTCGGATCAAGGCCCCGACGGCGCAGCTCTCCCCGGGCCCGGGCCAATCCACCATGCTCAAGAGCCGCAAGCGAGGTGTGACCGTTCCATACCAGCCGACCGAATCGAGACACCCGGACTTTCAGATCGCCGGCGAGATGTTCGAGGTCGCCCGGTACATTGCGGTGCTCACTCGGCAAGGGGACGGGCAACACAAACGCCTGGTCGAGCGGGGCCGTGGCGGTGATCTCGACGCGCCATCCGAAGCCACGTCCCGACAACTGCCACTGCTCATCGCTCGTGTGGGTGTGTACCGGGCTGAGCACCGGATTTCCGAGCCTGATGACGCGCCCGTCGGGAAGCCGCACGACGAGGGCGGTAACCTCCACCTGCAGTGGACCGTTTCTCACCAGCCCGCCGGCGAAGGCGACGCAGGCTTCAGGTTCGGCGAAACCCTGGGCCTGGCCCCACCACCAGGACTCCGGGAATCCCTCGCGGCCCCAATTCTTTTCCGCATAGACCTGCGCGTCGACGAAGCGCCAGGTCTCGGTGCCCACTGTCGCAGTCCCGGAAGCCTTCCCGCCGAGCAACCACGGGTGCCAGTATTGGTTGAGACCGGGCACCATCTGGAACACACTTGATCCTCCCAGCGACCGGCGCGGCCAGGGGATCAGGTCGTGAAACTCGAGGTCGAGCTGGGCATCGAAACCCAGCTCAACGCGCAGCCGGTGGCTAGTGCCTTCGAATGCGTTGGTTCCGCCTTTGACACCGAGGCCTTCCGGATCGGTCCAGGCTCCGTCGAGAGCGGCAGTGCGGATGAATCCGGTGGGCCAGGCGGCGATGCCGATCGTCGCCCAGGATCCCTGCGGCCCCTGGTTGGCGCCACAGAGCGCGATGAGGACGCGGCCGGTGTCAGGGTCGGTGATGCGCCAGAAGTAACCCTCCATCGCGACTCCGGGGTGCGCACGTCCGGGGTCACTGAAAGGGAGGTCAGCTCCGGTGGAGCGGTACCGCTTCAGGAACCTCATGAGGTCAGTACAGCACAGTTTGGAGCAGCTCGGTAGCACCCAAAATCTGCCGTGGAGAGTGTTGCTGCGGATAACTCATGCTGATTCCACCCCGGCCGAGGATCAACGGAACTGGGTACCACGTTCCGCGGATTCGGGGCTCGAGAAGAGTCGCCGTACCCCGCCACGGGCCAGCATCAGCACGATAATCAGTGCGGTCACCTGGAAGAACCCACCAAGGCGAACGGTGTCCCCGAATGCCAACGCCACCAGTTCAAGCACGAGGAACTTGCTCCCGGGAAGAACGAGAAGAAGAGTGGCGAGGCTGAAGATACGGGCCGTGACGGAGCTCGCTGAGCGGAATCTAGTTATGATCCCTTGCTTTGTCCAGAGCACCACCTCGAGAATGGCTTTCAACAGAACCGCTGTCAGCAGAGCCAGCAGGAACGACTCCGAGATAACCTCCGGGAACAACTGGATGAATGTCCCGAGGACCACCAGGTAGGCCAGAACATCCACCAGATCGATCGGCCGAATGCGCATGTCCCTACCCCCACTCAACCTCGCCAAACCCGGGTTCCCGGTACCGCAGGTATTCACCGACCACCGCCGCCCCCAGATCGTCGAGGTCCGGGGCGGTGACTCTTCCGCCCACCCGGTCCGCGAGCTCACCCAGAAATTTTTGCAGGCCGGGGTTATCGCCCAGCCGGAAGAAGGTGGTGCGGGCACCCCGCCGGGTGATGCGGTCCAGCTGGGTCACGGTTCGCTTGAGGGTTTCGGGATGCGTCGGCCAGTTGAACCAGGCATCACCCTGTTCCCTCAGGTGCGCCGTCGGCTCGCCGTCGGTGACGATCAGCAGCGTCGGTTCCATGCTCGGGTGTCGGGCGAAGAACTTTTCCGCGAGCAGGAGCGCATGGTGGAGGTTGGTGCCCTGCTCCTGGACGGGCGGGAGGGCGGTGAGCTCATCGATGTCCATGTTTCTGGCGAGCCTGCCGAAGCTGATCAGGGCGAACTCATCGCCCCGGAAGCGGGTGGATATCAGGTGGTGGAGAGCCAGTGCGGTGCGTTTCATGGGCACCCAGCGCCCTTCCGCGGCCATGGAGAAGGACGTATCGACCAGCAGCGCCACCGCTGACTGGGTGCGTGCCTCGGTCTCCACGACCTCGACATCCCGGACCTCGATACTTAGTTCTGAGCCTGATGCGGCACTTCGTTGCAGCGCGTTGGTCACCGTCCTGGTCACATCCCAGGGTTGGGTGTCACCGAATTCCCAGGGCCGTGAGGCACCGGTCTGTTCACCGGAGGCACCGGCGAGCTGCGCGTCGCGGGCCCCGCTGCGGGCCGTCAGCTGCTTCGCGGCGTCGTTAAGCAGGGTTTTTCCCAGCCGTCGCATCGCCTGCGGGGAGAGCCGCAGCGAGCCGTCGGCACTGTTTCGCAGCAGTCCGCTCTCGCGCATCGCGCGTTCCAGTTCGGCGAGCACCTGGGCGGACACCGAGGCATCCTCGCCGAGCTGGCGTTTGACGGCGTCGAGATCGATATCGGTGTGTGCCTGGCTGAGTTGCTCGGTCAGGGAATCGAGCTCCGCGAGACTTTGCATCGCACCGGTCCCATCGCCCAGGCCCAGTCCCTGTTCGCCGGAGAAGTCCTCGGAACCGGACCAATCGAGGTCGGGGCGCATGGCCTGCAGGTTTCCAGAGAGCGCGTCCAATTGCTCCATGAGTTCCGGGGATCCGAAGGCCTGCGCGCTCAGTTCCATGAGCTCACGGCGCTGCTCCTCGGTCATGGAATTGAGCATCCGTTGCGCGGCGGCGGAACGCTTCGACAGGGCATCGATGAGCTCGTCGATGTTCTCGGGGTTCTCCGGGAAGTGCTGTCCGTGCTTGGCCATGAACTCGGCGAAGTCTGCTTCCGTGTCCTCACCCCGGCGGTGTGTGGCCAGCAGTGAGTTCAGGTCCGTGAGCATCTCCTTGATCGCCGCACGATCCTCCTCGGTGGCGCCTTCGAGGGCCTGCTTCATGCCGGCGAACCGCTGATCGAGCACCTCCCGGCCGAGGAGATCCTTGATCTGCTCGAACTTCTCCCGCGCTTCGGTGGACTGCCAGTCATAGCTGCCTAGTTCCGATACTGCGGCGGCGGTGGAGGTGGGCAAGTTGGTCAGCTGCAGCTCGCGGAAAGCACGGTCATTGTCGTCCATGGTGATATCGCGGGCGAGCTGTTTACGTTCCGCCAGCACTGCGTCGTCGAGAAGCTTTTTGACCTCGCGCAGGGTGCCATCGAGGTTGTATCGCTGCAGCAATTCCCGGCGCCGCTCGGCGACCTGCCGATTGAGATCGTCAAATCCCTCCCGGCGCAGGTACTCCCGCAAAGCATGCTCGGGGGAGTATCCTGCCATGACGTCCTCAGCGATGGCGTCCAAGGCCTGCGCGAGGTCAACGGGGGGAGCCAGGGGATCCGGCCCTCCGGTATAGCGGCTGTAACGGGAACGGTGTCGCCCGGAACTATTCGGCATAGCGGCCTCCTCAGCCGTAGATGGTCTCGCCCTCGCCGGAATCCTTCGAGATCTTCCGGGCGAGGTAGAGCGCTTCGAAGGCGAGTTCAATCGCACTGGCGCGGGTGCCCTCATCGGTGGCACCGAGCTGGGCGGCGATCTGGTCATAGAGATCGGACTCGCCGAGATCGGGCAGACCCGCGAGGAACTCAGCGGCGGTGACCTGCTCGCCGGTGGTGACCGTGGTGTTACCGTCCAAGGCCTCGACCAGCGGAGCGAAGTCAGTGCCGCGCAGGTGTTCACGTACCGCCGCCGCAGTGGCGGTACGCAGCAGATACCCCAGCACCTCCCACTCGCGGCCCTCCTCGCCGGATTCGAACTCGATCTTGCCGCCGAGCACCTCGACAGCCGCCTCCAGATCAACCAGGCGTGCTACTGCGTGCTCCTCGCCCTGGATGGTGGCGCGGTGCCGGGCCGCCGCCGCGACGGTCTCTGCACCCGCAATGGCGAAGCGCGCTGAGACACCGGCGCGCTGGTTGACCGCCGAAGATTCACGCAGCGTGCGGGTATACCGGGCCAGGATCTCCAGCAGCACCGGTGGCACCTGGGCGACCAGGTTGGCTTCCTGCTCGATGACCGCGATCTCATCCGCCAGCGCGATGGGGTAGTGGGTGCGGATCTCCGCGCCGAAACGGTCCTTGAGCGGGGTGATGATCCGACCGCGGTTGGTGTAATCCTCGGGGTTCGCCGAAGCCACCACTAGTACATCAAGCGGTAGGCGCAGCATATAGCCGCGGATCTGCACATCGCGCTCCTCCATGACATTGAGCATGGAGACCTGGATCCGCTCGGCGAGATCGGGGAGCTCATTGATCGCCACGATGCCGCGGTTGGAACGAGGAATCAGACCGTAGTGAATGGTCTCGGGATCGCCGAGTCGGCGCCCCTCGGCCACCTTCATTGGATCGACATCGCCGATGAGGTCAGCTACCGAGGTATCCGGGGTGGCGAGCTTCTCGGCATAGCGTTCCTCGCGGTGTACCCAGGTGATCGGCAGGCTATCGCCCTGATCCTCGATCCGCCTACGCGTCGCCTCGGTGATGGGGGCGAAGGGGTGCTCACGCAGATCAGAACCCGCGACGGCCGGCATCCATTCATCGAGCAAGGAGGTCATCGCCCGTAGTAGGCGGGTCTTGCCCTGCCCGCGCTCACCGAGCAACACGATGTCATGCCCGGCGATCAAGGCACGCTCAACCTGAGGGATCACGGTGTGCTGGAAGCCGTGGAGGCCCGGCCAGGGGTCCTCGCCGGCAGCCAACATAGCGAGCAGATTCTCGCGGATCTCGGCCCGCAGGGGACGGTGGGTATAACCGGCGGCCCGTAGCTCACCGATCGTGGACTCATTGGGCGGAAGATTCACAACCCCAGGCTAGCCCCAGATCGCACATTGGTCGACCATCCGCTGTGCTCGGCGGTGAACCTGGGCAAGAAGGGGTTGTAGTGAGTAGGATCCGGGCGATGGACACAGACAAGGTTCCCGCACCCTCGACCCTGATCCTCCTGGTACGCCACGGTGTCACCCCCACCACGGGCCAGGTACTGCCCGGCCGCGCGCCGGGCCTTCATCTGAGCGAGGCCGGGGAGAAACAAGCCCGCGAGGTGGCGGAGAGACTCGCTGGTCTGCCACTGGCCGCGATCTATTCCTCACCGATGGAGCGGGCGGTGGAGACCTCCCAGCCCACGGCCGGGCACTTCGGCCTGTCCACGAGCACCTGTGAGGACATCGTGGAATGTGATTTCGGGGAGTGGACCGGGAGGAAACTGGGGGAGCTCGCTAAGTTGCCGGAGTGGCAGGAGGTCCAGAAAACTCCCTCGGCGTTCCGGTTCCCCGGTGGTGAGAGTTTCCCCGAGATGCAGGGCCGTATGGTCCGGGCGCTCGAGGACATCGCCACCCGGCACCGGGGAGAGGTGATCGCCTGTTTCAGCCATGCTGATCCGATCAAGACCGCGATCGCGCATCTTTCCGGCACTCCGCTCGATTCCTTTCAGCGCCTCAGCGCCGATCCCGCTTCCATTTCAGTGGCGGAGTTCACCTCGGACGGCAGGTCCCGGATGTTGGTGACCAACTCAAGGACCGGCCCCCTGCAGTACCTCCGGGAAGTAGCACAGCCGTGACAGTCCCAACCCCGCCGTTCGCCCGGGAACTCAACTTGCTCGCTAACGGCGAGCTGGGCATTGTGGCTCAACTGGTGGAGTCGAGCAATATCGGTTTCGTATTGGAGGCCACCTGCAGTGCGGACTACGGCTGGGCAGTCTACAAACCGGAGCTGGGGGAGGCGCCGCTGCACGACTTCCCACCGGGATTGCACACCCGGGAACGAGCCGCCTTCCTCCTGAGCGAATACCTCGGCTGGCACATCGTGCCGCCGACGGTGATCCGGGAAGATGGGCCATTCGGCATCGGTTCCCTGCAGTGGTTCATCGAGAACAACGGGGAGCATTATTTCCCGCTGCTGGAGACCCGGCCCGATTTGCACGGACAATTCCGTCGCATGGCGGTGTTCGATCTACTCAGCAACAACACCGATCGGAAGTCAGGACACGTGCTTCTCGACGCCGCGGATCACATCTGGGGCATCGACCACGGGCTGTGCTTCAGCCCGGAGCCCAAGCTGCGCACGGTCATCTGGGATTTCGCGGGAGAAGGTATCGAGGAGTCGCTGGTGGCGGCGGTGGAGCCGCTGATGCAGGAGATCCCGGCGGAGATCGCCGTCCTGCTGGGCTCGGCGGAGGTGGCGGCGCTGCAGCGTCGCGCCGCCCGGATCGTGCGCCTTCCGGTGCTGCCGCACCCCAGGTCCCACCGCCAGTATCCCTGGCCGCTGGTGTGAGAGGAAGGCCCCGCGCAGTGGGCCGGAGGTGTGGAGCTGGTGCGGTGTGGCGGCTATTTAGCGGCGAGGAGCCGGGCAACGCGGGGTTTGACCTCGGTGGCCAGCAGGGTGAGGGATTCGATGAAGTGCTCCTGTGGCAGGCCCCCGATGTCCATCTGCAGGAAGTGGCGCGTGTGCGCGAGGTGCTGGTGCAGGTGGACAATGCGTTCGGCGACCTCATCCGGGTCACCGATGTAGTAGGCACCCGGTGCCTCCGCCTGTGCCAGGTAGGCACGTTTATCGGGCGCAGACCAGCCGCGCAGGCGCCCCATCTCCACGTTCAGGTTGTACCAGCCGGGGTAGAAGCGTTCGAGTGCCTCCTTCTTCGTCGGTGCGATCAGGCCCAGCGCCGCAACTGAGACCTTCATGCCCGCCGTGGGATGACCAGCGCGTTCATACTGGGCCCGGTAGAGCTCCGCCAGTGGGGCGAACCGGTGCGGGGCGCCACCGATGATGCCATAGGACACCGGCAGCCCCAGTTGGCCTGCCCGAGCTGAGGACCCGGGGTTACCGCCGGTGGCCAGCCAGATCGGAAGCCGTCCCGTGGTCGGGCGGGGAACCACCGCGAGGTTGTCGATGGCTGGGCGCATCGTCCCTGTCCAGGTGGCGAACTCGTCTTCGTCGCGGTTGAGGCTCATCAAGAGGTCGAGCTTGTCGGCGTAGAGCTGGTCGTAGTCGTCCATGGAGTAGCCGAACAGCGGGAAGGTCTCCACGGACGAGCCGCGGCCGGCGGTGATCTCAACGCGGCCGCCACCGGAGATGGCATCGGCGGTGGTGAACTGCTGGTAGACCCGCACCGGGTCGTCGGTGCTGATGATGCTCGCCGCACTCCCGAGCGTGATGCGGTTGGTGGCTGCCGCGGCCGCCGAGATAATGGCACCCGGTGAGGACGCGGGCATGCTCACGGTGTGGTGCTCGCCGACACCGAAGTAGTCTAGGCCGACCTGGTCGGCGTGGACGATGGCGTCGAAAAGATTCTTGATGGCCTCGGCGGTGGTGCGTTGGGTACCGTCGGGATTGAGCTGGGTGTCGCCGAAGCTGTAGGCGCCGATTTCCATGGGTGTCTCCTGATATCGAGTGGGTGATTAGAGCAGGGAGTGTTCGCTGGCGGCCGCGAGGATGCGGTGCATTTCAGTGCCGGTGTGGGAACCGTTGAAGATGGTCGTGCCGGGCTGGAAGATACGGCCAGCGGCCAGCGAACCAGCATCCACGACGTCATAGCCGAGTCGGTCAATGAATCCGCTGACCAGCTCCTTGGCCTCATCGTGGTCGCTGACTACGGCCAGGGCGCGGCGATCGGCGGCACCTGGTACGCGGTCATCTGCCTCGAGATCGTGGTAGCCGATGTGGTTGAGCGTCTTGACGAGCTTGGATCCGGCGAGGTGGTCCTGGATGACCTCGCTGCTGGTGCGCGCATCATTTTCGAAGTCATCGAGGGCACCATCAGTAGGAGACCAGTAGTTCATCACATCGATCACGGTCTTGCCGGCGAGCATGCCTGGATCAACGGATCGATATTTGGGCAGGGGGACCGCCACAATGACCAGGTCAGCGTCGGCTGCCTCATGGGCATCGACTGCGGTGGCACCGGGGATGACGATCTCGGTGAGCAGGCGGATTTCCTCGGCGGGCTGGGCGGTGGCCACCTTGACCTGGTAGCCGGCCTTCTGGGCCTGGCGGGCGATCGCGGAGCCGACCTTGCCGACGCCGAGAATACCGACGGTGTGGATGGGTTCTACAGGTGCGTTCATTGTTGTACTCCTCTAAAAGGTCGTGCGGTGTTCGTAGTTTTAGCTGGTACCGAGCTCGGCGTCGACAAGTGGTTTCACCCGGGTACCGAGCAGCTCAATCGAGCGCAGAAAATCCTGCTGGGGCAGCTGGCCATAATCCATCTCGAGGATGTGGCGGTGATGTCCCAGCTGATGGTGCAGGGTGACCAGTCGCTCGGCGACCTCCTCCGGATCACCGACGAACAGGGCCCCACCCGGAGCGGTGGCTTTTTCATATCCACCCCGGCTCTTCATCGGGAAACCGCGTTGCCCGGAGATGATGCGCATGCGGTTGGACCAGTACTCCCACCACATCTGACGTGCCCAGTTAGCGTCTTCGCCGATGAAGCCAGGTCCGGAGACCCCGATATTGATGTTTTCCGCTGGGACCTGGGACTGTGCGGCGGCCTGACGATAGAGATCGACATGCGTGGAAAACTTCGCCGGTTCCCCGCCGATGATGCCGTAGACCACCGGTAGGCCGCGCCGGCCAGCCCGTACTGAGGAACCGGGGGTACCACCGGTACCCAACCGCAGGGTCAGTCGGCCATTGTCGGGGCGGGGGACCACGAGGGCATCCTCGAGTGGGGCGCGGGTGGTCCCGCTCCAGGTGACCGATTCCTGCTCATTGATGGCCTGGAGAAGATCGAGACGCTCGAGGAAAAGGTCATCGGTCTGTGTTCTCTCGAACCCGAAGAGCGGGAAGGATTCACCGGAGGAACCCCGGCCCACGGTCACCTCCGCCCGGCCGTGGGAGATGGCATCCAGGGTGGAAAACTGCTGATAGACCCGCACCGGATCCTCGGTGGCCAGAACTGTCACGGAGCTGCCCAGCTTGATGTTCTTGGTGGTTGTGGCGGCTCCCGCCAGCACCACGGACGCCGCTGAGGCCGGCATATCGCGGGTGTGGTGCTCACCGACACCGAAATAGTCCAGACCAACCTCATCGGCCAGTTGGATAGCTTCCAGCAGGTCGCGCATCGCCTGCGCGGTAGACCCTAATTCACCGGTGGCCGGGTCCTGTTGCACGTTGCCGAAGCTGTAGATACCGAGCTCCATGCTCTCCTCCATCTGAAATACGTTGTACCGCAGACCATATTCTAAGAAGATCATCTGTGCAAGAGCGCTCCTGGAGTATGATGTTGATATGACTGACAGTTCTCCCACCATCCGCAACCGTCTCCTGTCTGGCCCGCCCGGGGATCTGGGCTGGCATCTGGGCATGGTTCTGCGTGGTTATCAGGCTCGATTTGAGGAGGCGGTGGAGGGCATGCCGGGCGGGGTGCGTGGCTATCAGGTGCTGTCCACCGTCATCTACCGGAATCCGCCGAACCAGCAGGCGCTGGCGGCCCACCTGGTCATCGACCGCACGGTGATGACCTACCTGCTGGATACCCTGGTGGACGCCGGGGTTGTCGAGCGCATCCCGGACCCTTCGGACCGCAGATCACGCAAGATCATCGCCACCGACCAGGGGCGCGAGATCCTCGCTGACTATGAACAACGCGTGGCCGCTGCAGAAGCTAAGCTGCTCTCCGGACTGGAGGGTGCAGACGTGAGCCTGCTGGATACGATCCTCAGCCGGCTGGCCATGGATGTACACCGTGCCCAGCCTGGATCCAGTCCCTGTGAAGCGATGGATCATCTCCCATGATCAGCCTCCCTGCCACCGCGGCTGGAGGATGGAATTGCCCGGCTGTCTCTGCTGAACGGATGGAATGCCCAGGTCAGCATCAGTGGGGATCCTGATGGAGACGGGCACCTTTGAGGTGGGTGATATCGAGCTCTGGCGGCTCTTCCTCGATTGGAGCCAAGGGGTTCATGCCACGGTCGATCAGGCCCTGACAGCATCGGCAGATCTGAGCGTCTCCGAGTTCGAGCTGATGTCCCGGGTGTGGTCACAGCCCACTCATGAGCTGCCGCAGCATGATCTCACCGTGGACCTGGGATGGTCACGATCCAGATGTTCCCACCTGCTTAATCGTCTGGAGTCCCGGGGGTTTGTGGCCAAGCACGATCTCGGTCAGGGAAAACAGCAGAATGTCCGCTTGACCGATCCGGGACGGCAGCAGCTCGAGAAGGGGCTGCGGGCCCACCGGCAGGCATTCCGGAGTGCCCTCCTGGATCAACTGAGCCCTACCCAGCGCAGCGTTCTCCAAGCGGTGATGGGTGGTTCGGCGAGTTCCGGCCCCTTCTGTACCTCACCGGATAGCGACCGGGATGCACCTTTGATCGGTATCCGTCCCTGAGGTCCCGCCTCGACGGCATCCGGCACGGGGTAGGTCGATGGTGGGTGTTGTTTTTCGGGCCGGCGATTCTAAACTCGGGTCTCATGTCTCGAAAGCTGGCTGCCCGGGAATCGGAGGTGCTCCGCGCGATGCTGGCACACACCAGGGAGCTTGCCGGCCGCCCGGTGGGTGCTCTCGGCAGCTGTGAAGGGTGCTGGTCTCCTGCTTTTCATCGACGGCGGACAGCTGAGCAACCTGGAGCTGTACCCGGTTGAGCAGGATGGTGTCTTCGGGGAGTTCCCACCGGTATCCGGGATGTCCTTCTGAGCCCCAAGGGGCAGCCACTGGCGCAGCTGCCCCTTGGGGCGACGGGAGCCTCGGCAAGGCGATTCAGTGTGGATATGCCTACCAGAGGTCACCCGCATAGGGCCGTGACCACAGCACCAGGGAGACCGTGAGGGCCTTGAACCAGGCGTTGTACATGGCTTCCACATCGTCGCCGGTGGTGGCGCCCTTTTCCAAGAAGCCCCTGATGGTGATGGTCACCGGGACGATGAGCGCAAAGATGTCACTCAGCGGCACGTGCTTCGCCGGTGAATCGACCCCATCGGTCTGATTCTTCTTCGTGCTGTGGTGGCGAAGCGCGATTTCCTCCTGGTAAGCGAGCCATTGAGAATCCATGCCGCGTTGGCACAGGTCAATGACCCACTGCTCGAAACGAGCACGTACCCGGGTCAGATATTCGGGATTCGGCTGGCCGTCTGCTCCTCGGAAGACCGCAACGAGGTGCGGGGTGGAGCCGATGAAGTCGTACCAGGCATCAAGGATGTCAGAGACCTGAGGGGTGAGAATTTCGCCGGCTCGCCGCAGGGCTGCGGCATCGGCATCGCTCCACATCACATCGGTGAGGAGGTTCGCCAGTTTCTCTTCGCTGACGGGGGAGGGCGGAAGTTGTTCCTGGTAGTCGTAGCCTGCTGGGGTGGTGGTCATCGTTGAACCTCACTAGGGGAGTGGCTTCGGAATTCGAGGTGCCGTCATACCGGGGAGCAGAAGATGCAGTGAAGTGGATCACTTTCCAGGCTATCATTCGGGAGCTGGCTTATCAGCCTTCTCGGACTGCCACGGGCCTTTCGGAGCGGCGGAAGTTTCCGGGGAGAGTACGTAGGCTGGGTGCCACACCACAATGACGAGGAGATAGAGATGTCAGATCTAACCACCCTTGCCCGTCAATTTTCCCAGGCCCATGAATCCGGCCGCGTGCTCGTGCTACCTACCGTGTGGGATACCTGGAGTGCCGCTGTTGCCGTGGACGCAGGTTTTGAGGGCCTGACCATCGGTAGCCACCCGGTTGCTGATTCCATCGGCAGCTCCGATGGCGAGAACATGCGCTTTGAGGACTACCTTGTTTCAATCAAGCGCATCACCGGGTCGGTCGAGGTTCCGGTGAGTGCGGATGTGGAATCCGGTTATGGTCTCGCGCCAGCAGAATTGATTGAGAAGCTGCTCGAAGCCGGTGCCGTCGGCGCCAACATCGAGGATGTGGTCCATTCTGAAGGAAAGCGCGTCAGAGAGGGTCAGGAGCACGCCGATTATATTGCTGCCGCCCGTGCGGCCGCAGATTCGGCTGGCGTGGACTTCGTGATCAACGGCCGCACCGATGCGTTGAAGCTGGGCACTGATGTGTTCGCGGATCCGCTGGCGGAGGCGGTGGCACGCATCAAGCTGATGGAGGCTGCCGGTGCCCGCGCGGTGTATCCGGTTGGTTTGGCTAATGCAGATCTGATAACCCGCATGGTTGAAGCGGTGTCGGTGCCGGTGAATGTGACCGCACACCCGGTCACCGGCAATGGCGCCGGGGACCTCGATGCGCTCACGAAGCTCGGGGCGCGGCGCGTGACCTTCGGACCGCTGTGGCAGAAGTGGCTTAGCGAGCAGTCCGCTGCGCCGCTGTCGACCTGGCTGAGCTGAACCGAACTTATCGACGCCGCACCCCGGAGATCACTCGCCGAGCGGAACGATGATCAGGTCGGTGGCCTCCTCCATCAGCTGCTCGGTAGCCAGCTGCTCCTGAGAGTCAGCGTCGACTTCGGTCCGCTCGACCGTGATCACGTTCTGATCACCGGTGGAATCAACCTGCGGGGCCATGGTGCGGGCCTGCGGTGCGCCTGAGTCGATGCCGAAGAAGGTGTCCAGGCCCTGCACGTTGAACTGGGTGGACATGTAGCGGCTGTTGTTGTCGGTGTTCCACTGGGAGACCACCAGGTCCAGATTGTCGAGGGTGGAGCCCGGCGCAATATAGCCACCGTAGAGCTGGGTGAAGTTGCCGGCATCCTGCGGAGCACCCCAACCGCCGAAACCGCCGACCACCACGTTGGCGGGTGCGATCTCATTCCAATCGCGGACGATCTCCTTGGAGATCCGGACCTCAATGGCCATGGTCTCGGCATTGAACATCGCCAGCACCCAATGTCCCTGGATATAGCGCAGCGACATCTCACCGGCCTCGACTTGGTCGCTGAGGATCGGTCGGGCGGTCTTGCCCCAGATGCCGGTGCCGTCCTCGTTGGGGAGATAGTGCTCCCAGGCCCGGCGATCGCCGATGTCTCCCGGCAGGAACCTGGTCAGATAGACATCATTCTTGCGATTGAATGCGGAAGACATCATGTAGATGTATCCGTCGGGGCCCTGCTCCCAGGTGATCAGGTTGGCTTTGCCACCCAGAAAATTTGCCGGAGTGGTGCTGACACTCTGCCAGGTCGCCCCCTGATCGGTGGAGCGCCAGATCTGGGTGTAGAGCACATTGCCCACACCCTCGTTCCACATCGCCTGCATGTACAGGGTGCCGTCGATGTTGATGATGTCTGAGGGCAGGAGCGTCAGCCCGCGTTCGTTGTGCCGGTAATCCACCAGCTGCTCAACACGGTCGTCCTCGTTGAGGGGACGCTTGATCACGATGCGCCCATCCTGGTCGAATTCGGCAACCACACCCACCGGACTCAGCCATTCGCCCTGCCCGAAGTTCGCACCCCGGAAGGAGTCCCCGAAGATGATGGCGAACTCCTCGCCCTCTCCCAATGCGGTCATGATGCCCAGATCACCGGTCATGACGCCGACGTGCTCGGAGATGCTGGGGCCGAGCAGATCACCGATCAGATTGACCACCAACCCATCGGACACGCCGGGTGCCCACGGGGTGCGGGGGCTGTCAGATCCGGAGGACAGGGAGGAGGAAGAGGACAAAGAGGAGGTGGAAGATTGTGCGGCACTAGTGGCCACCGGGACGAGGACAGCGCCGGCAACGGCACCGGCCAGGGTGAGCGCGACGCCGAGAAGGGATTTTTTCACAGTAGGTTCATTTCAGGGGTTCTAGGAAAATCAGCGTATTAAATTTGTCCCAGCGGAACGTGTGGAAACTCTAGCAACAGAACCTCATATGCGCTGATGGGAGGTCTCACTACTCTTCGCTGATTTTCGGGTAGTGCACCTTTTTGTCCTCGCCGATCACCGCGCCGTCGTTAAGCGTTGCCTGCATGATTTGACCTGGTCCCATGATGTGACGGACGTCTTCACCGGCGGCGATCAGATGGTCGGCGATGATGCGACGGTGGCAGCGCCACCAGACGGCCTCGGAACACATGATCGCGGTGACCTCGGAGGAGGCCGCATCGCGTAGTTCCTGCAGCGCCAACGCAAATTCCCCGGAAAGAGCGTGGTCTGCGTAGTTGTGGAAACTGCGGTTACGCCAGTTCCCGTTGACCTCGAATGGGATAGTTTTAGACACATTCCTTCGCCCTGTCAGGGGTGCTACGCGACGGTAGGTTATTCCGACCCGGGGTAGCTCCTGGGCGAGCACTTCCTCGTTGAACTGCGGATTTCTGGCGGAGCCTGGCAGTTTACGGACATCTACCAGGGTCTCTATTGCAGCCTCCGCCAGCAGGTCCGCGAATTCCTCCCATGAGCGATTGGAATGTCCGATGGTGTGGATGACCACGACTTATTCTCCTTTGTCCTTGGAATCGGAAGCACAGGCGCGGGCGGTACGACCGCTGACTCTGCCTTCCAGGGATAACGCCAGCCTAAAGAGATTTCCCTGAAGTTGACCTGGTGAATATCCATAGAAATACCGGTAGTCTGCTCCCCGGTCGAAAAGCGACACTTGAGCGACCCCCGGTTAGCACCGAGCTGCGAGACAAGCTCGCGGCGTCGATAAGATTCCGGCGAATTTCAGTCAGGTCATGCTCGGGGATACCTTCCTGGGGCCACGGTAGTGACAGAATGGGACGATGACTGCAACACTCGTGCTGAGCGACTTGGCCGGCGGATACGGCCACCGCACCCTTTTTGATTCGCTCGACCTGACTGTCACCGCTGGTGACGTGATCGGTGTCATCGGCGCGAACGGCGCCGGAAAATCCACGCTGCTCAAGTTGCTCGCCGGCATCGATGAGCCCCAAGCGGGAACCGTGACGCTGTCACCGGCCGATGCCTTCGTCGGCTGGCTGCCGCAGGAACATGAGCGCGTCGTCGGGGAGACCATCACCGATTACATCACCCGCCGCACCGGGTGCGCCGAGGCGACCCAGGACATGGAAGCCACGGCCGCAGCTCTCGGCGATCCCTCAATCTCCGAGGTCAACGGCATCAACCCCACCGATGCCTATTCGGTGGCGCTTGATCGCTGGTTGGCCAGCGGGGCGGCCGACCTCGCTGAGCGACTCCCGGTGGTGCTCGCTGATCTAGGTTTTGAACTTGAGGGCGCGGCGGCCGAAGAAACCCTGATGACCTCCCTCTCCGGTGGCCAGGCGGCCCGTGTCGGATTGGCTGCGCTGCTCCTCTCGCGATTCGACATCGTCCTGCTGGATGAGCCCACCAATGATCTTGACCTTGACGGTCTTGAGCGACTTGAGGCTTTCGTGCGCGGACTCCGTGGCGGCGTGGTGCTGGTCAGTCATGATCGCGAGTTCCTCGCGCGGTGTGTGACACGTGTGCTGGAACTTGATCTGGCGCAGAGTTCAAACCGTGTGTTTGGCGGTGGCTATGACGCCTACCTGGAAGAGCGGGAAACTCTTCGCCGTCAGCAGCGGGAGAAGTATGAGGAATTCGCGGACAAGAAGGCTGATTTGGTCTCGCGGGCCAGGACCCAGCGGGAGTGGTCGAGCCAGGGGGTGCGCAATGCGATCAAGAAAGCTCCGGACAATGACAAGATCAGGCGTAAAGCCGCCACCGAGTCCAGCGAGAAGCAGGCTCAGAAGGTGCGTCAGATGGAGAGCCGGATCGCCCGGATGGATGAGGTGGAGGAGCCCCGCAAAGAATGGCAGCTCAAATTCACCATCGGCTCGGCGCCCCGTTCCAGCTCAGTGGTCTCGACGCTGAGTAACGCCGTCTTCCGGCAGGGTTCCTTCACCCTGGGCCCGCTGTCGATTCAGGTCAATGCGGGAGAGCGGATCAGTATCACCGGACCCAATGGCGCCGGTAAATCAACCCTTCTTCGTGCGCTGCTTGGCCAGCAGCTCCCGGATGAGGGCACCGCGAGTCTCGGCGCGAGCGTGCAGATCGGGGAGATCGACCAGGCACGCTCCCTGCTGGCTGGCTCTGCCCCCCTTGCGGAGGCCTTTGAAGAACTCATCCCTGACATGGCCACCGATGAGGTACGGACCCTGTTGGCGAAGTTCGGTCTCAGCGCCAATCATGTGAACCGTCCGGTCGATGAACTCTCACCGGGGGAACGCACCCGTGCCGGGCTGGCGGTGCTGCAGGCTCGAGGTACGAATCTCCTGGTGCTCGATGAGCCGACGAACCACCTTGATCTGGTGGCCATTGAGCAGTTAGAGCAGGCGCTCGAGTCCTATGATGGCACGCTGCTGCTGGTGACCCATGATCGGCGGATGCTCAACACCGTGAAGACCGATCGGCATTGGCAGGTTGAGGAAGGTCGGGTCACGGAGCGCTGACCTCCTGCACATTGCGGTCAGGCTTGAACCTTTTCGGCGGCGGTTTGGCTATGGTGAAAAAGTTGTGTCAACAACCCAATGGGCCTCAACGATCCTCACCATGTAGGAGTCAGGGCATTATTGGTCACGTCAAGAGTCTTGGAGTCTGAATTTTATGTCTGATCAACTTCCGCATTGTCCCGAGTGCGACAGCGAGTTCACCTATGAATCCGGCGAGTTTCTCGCGTGTCCGATGTGTGCCCATGAGTGGCTGCCGGGTTCGAGTTCAGAGCAGGATTCGGCTGAGGCTGAGTATGTGGTCAAGGATGCGGTGGGCAATGTCCTCGCCGATGGTGACACCGTCGTCGTGGTCAAGAGCCTCAAGGTCAAGGGCGCTGGTAGCGGGGTGCTCAAGATCGGCACGAAGGTGGCCGGTATCCGGCTGATCACCGATGGCGTCGGCGATCATGACATCGATGCCAAGGTGCCTGGCTTCGGGCAGATGCAGTTGAAGTCCAGTGTGGTCAAGAAGGCCTGACACCCTGGCTGGAACGGGGATAGGCGGGGCTGGGGTGGGCCCTGCTCAATCCGAGGTATCTGAAAGGTAAGGCCGGGGCCATTGCTGGCCGCGCAGCTTTTCCCGGGAACGGTTGAATTTCGTCATCAGGGCGACAAAGGTATCCGTCTCCTCCTGAGTCCAGTCCGCAGTGACGCTCTGGATCAGTTCGATCCGGGCGTTGATCTCAGCGTTCAGGCGGCGGGTTCCCTCCGCGGTGGGACGGTGTAGCCGGGCCTGGCCACCGGCGGGATCCGGGATCCGCTCGATGAGCTCGGCCCGCATGGCGGCGGCGACCTGGCGGTGGACGGTGGAGACATCGAGACCGAAGGCGTCAGCCAGCTCGCCCACACTCATCGGCCCCTGGGCCACGAGTCGGGCGAGTAGGACGGTGGCGCTGCGGTCGATCTCCGAATGTCGCTCCGGGATGGACCGGGCGTTCTGTAGTGCATAGCGGGTCATGAGCATCTGCTCATAGGTCAGTTTCGCATGGGGGCCGTAGTCCACCGGGTTCAGTTCCTCAAAGTTGTCGCTGTGCCGATCTCCAGGTAGTTTAGCAGGCAAATTGCGCTCTACAATACCTGGCGTGAGATCTCCCGGGCACCTATTTGTATCATGCAATTTGCATGATACAATTTGCGAATTGCACATCACGCTGTGCCCATCCCCACGATGCAAGGAGAACTCAGGTGTCAGCTCCCACCGACGAGATCACCTCAACCGCAGTTATCGGTACCCCGCGGCTGATCACCCCGGCCTTCCTGCTGGCCTGGCTGGTCAATTTCTCGCTGTACCTCACCTTCTATTTTCTGGTCACGACGATGGCCCTCTACGCCATCTCGCAGTTCGCGGCCTCCGACACCGCCGGTGGTTTCGCCGCGAGTGCTTTTGTCGCCGGGGCCACGGTGGCGCGGCTTTTCGCCGGCTTCATCGTCGACCGGCTGGGGCGCCGACGTGTCATGATCATCGGTCTGGTGGTCTCCACCATCGCCAGTGCCCTCTATATCCCGGCGGATTCTCTGGGACTGTTGATCCTCATCCGGATCGCCCACGGTATCGCCTACGGGTTCGCCGGCACCGCGGTCATGGCACTGGTGCAGACGGTCATCCCACCCGAGCGCCGAGCAGAGGGGACCGGCTACTTCGCCCTGGGTTCCACCTTGGCCACCGCCCTTGGCCCGGCGCTCTCACTGCTTTTCCTCGGTTCCTTCAGCTATGCCGCCCTGTTCTGGGTCGCCACCACCACCTCCGCGGTGGGCCTGATCCTCGCCCTGTTCCTACGTACCCCCTCGCCATCACCGGAAGGGGAGGATAACGCCGAAAAGACCGCCTTCTCCCTGCGAGACATGGTGCACCCGAAGGTGATCCCGATCGGGTTGTTCATGATGATCGTCGGCCTGTGCTACACCGGCGTGATCACCTACCTCAACGCCTATTCCCTGGCGGCGGGGCTGGTCGCAGGTGCCGGATTCTTCTTCCTCGCCTATGCGCTGTCGATGTTCATCATGCGGTTTTTCCTGGGGCGAATCCAGGATCAGCGCGGTGATGACGGGGTCATCTACTTCGGCCTGTTCTTCCTGGCGTTGGCCCTGGCATTGCTGGCCATCGCCCAGACCGACTGGCAGATCATCCTCGCCGGAATATTCACCGGCCTGGGTTATGGCACGCTCTTGCCGGCGGCGCAGGCCATCGCCGTCAGCCTGGTGCCGCCCGCCAAGGTGGGCACCGGCATCTCCACGCTGCACATGCTCATGGATCTGGGGCTGGCCCTCGGCCCGCTCTTCCTCGGGGGGATCGTCACCGCCCTGGGTTTTGGCCCGATGTACGCGGTATTGGTGGGCGTCGTGCTGCTTGCCGCGCTTTTCTACCGCTTCACCCACGGCCGGCGGACGCTTATCGACGCCGCGGATCACTCAGGCTCGTTGCCCGAGGCCGGCCCGAGCAGAAACGGTGTGGTCACCCCTTCGTAGGAGAGGTGGGTCATCAGACCGTCCACGGCATGGGGCAGATTGTGACAGTGATCCATCCAGATCCCGGGATTATCCGCCTCAAAGAAGATCTCGTAGGACTCGCCGGGATCGACATCCAGGGAATCCGTCCACCAGGGGCTACCGGTGGTGAGCTGGCTATTGCGGGAGTGCACCAGGGCGTGATGGCCATGCAGATGCATCGGGTGGACCTCAGCGGAATCATTGGTGACCCGCATCTTAACCACCTCGCCCTCGCTGACCAGGTACATCGGCACATGCCTTCCCATTTTTCCGTTGATGGTCCACCAGTAGCCGGGGCGGCCGTCAAGGAAACCGATCCGACGGTCGATGGTGTACTCGAAACTGCGGTCCGGGGAGCCCGTGCTAAAGGGCGGCTCCACCGGGATTCCGTAATTCAGGAGATCGAGTTCGCGCGCCGGAGCCGGCAGCTGTGCCGCTGTGGCAGCAGCCGGACCCAGCACCAGCGAGACTCCGGGAGCCTGAACCCGGACCGCACCCTCTTCGGGCACGGTGACCTCCAGGTCCACGCGGGCACCGGCAGCCAGCCGGATCTTCTGCTCGCCAACCAGCTCCGGGCCGTTCAGCTCCCGGCCATCGAGAGCGAGCAGCCGGGCCGCTGAGCCGCTGACCCACAGGTAGGTGCTCAGATTATCGCTGTTGATGGACCGCACCCGGAGTGTGGTACCCGGGGCTGCCTCACGTCGGGATTCCCCGGTGGTGCCGCCGATGGTGCGGGAACCACCGGGATAGGTGTGCAGGAGCATGGTGGTGTCCGGGATCGGCGGGGAATCAGCGTGCGGGGCAATCACCAGTGCACCGAATAACCCGCCGAGTACCTGCTGGTGGGAGACCTGATGGGAGTGATACCAGAAGGTGCCTGGGTCTTCGGCAATGAACCGGTAGGTGAAACTCTCACCGGGTTTCACCGCATCCTGCGTTATCCCGGCGACCCCATCCATCGCGCCGGGGACCTCAATACCATGCCAGTGCAAGGTGGTGCCGCCCTCGACGTCGAGATTGCGCAGCACCACCTCGATGAGATCGCCTGCCCGGGCCCGGATCTCGGGTCCCGGAGTCGAACCATTGAGCGTATAGCCGGTGAAGCTGCCACCATTGGAGTTATTCAGGACGGCGGTGCGGGCAGCCAGGACCAGCCGGACATCAGCTGGCCGGGTGGGGTCTGCCACCAGCTCCGTGATCCCGACCGCGCCGGTGACACGGGCCGCCCCGTGAGCGGCATGCTCCGGTGGGACCGCGGAGTACTGGGCAGGCTGGATGCTGTCCCACCAGAGCCACCCGGTCCAGCTGCAGGCCGCTATCAGCAGGACGCCGAGGACACGTCGGGCGATCCTGGCCAAAGCACGAACCGCTGGTTCAGGCTCAGGCATTACTTCCGGCGCCCACGCGTTCCCGGGAGTGGGAACTTTCATGCGTGCGGACCTGATGGATGGCCAACAGTGCCGTGCCGAAGATGAGCAGGGCATTCATACCGTGGAGGAAAGCCAGGAACGGCAGGGCCGGGGCGCTCAAGCCGAGTGTCACCTGCACCGCCACCAGCACGACCACGACCACGGCATAGACCAGGGCACCCGGGACATGGGAGAAATAACCCGTGACCAGGAGAACCACTGCCACCAGTGGGATCAGATACATGCCGGACATGCCGTGGATGATCACTCCCCATACTTCAGGGAAGGGCGGGGCACCGGTGGCGGAGAGGTCCAGGGTTCCGCCACCCTCTATGTATTTTGCCGCCCCCGCCGAGAACCAGGCGTGCGTTGCCGCCTGCAGCATGACCAGTCCGCAGATGATCCAGGCGATAACCTGGTAGGAAATTCTCATGACGACTCCTCAACAGGAATTCAGCCCACCAACGGTGGGCGCTGAATATGACCATTAAGGAGTGCCGCCTGCAACGTATTTTCGCAGGCGCAGAGCTCCGGTGGAGCAAGGAATTACCTCAAGTAAACTCCTGCCGAGGAGGGCCTGTCAATGGGGAAAGTAATCGACTTTCAGCCACAAGACCAGGGCAGGCTCAGAAGACGGGCGAAGTCCACTCCGGCCAGGCATTGGCGCGGATGACCTGGACGAAATCACCACGCTGGAAGCCGGGCACGAAGTGCTCGAGGACATCGGCCTTGACGTTACCGAAAGTGGTCTCGGGGCGGTCCTTGATGCCTTCCGTGAAGGCGGCAAGGATGCCGTTCTTGAAATCGGGCCGCGGGTGGGCCTTGACGATCTCCGCACGCTGTTCCTCGGTGACGGTGTCATAACCCAGACCAAGCACGTCGTGCTCGACACCCCGGGTAACCAGGGCGATCTCGGGACCCATGTGCAGCGGGATCTCCGGGGTGGTGTGCAGCGCAATGGCGGTCCACACCTTCTCGGCCTCCTCATCGGCGATGCCGTGGGAGAGCAGGAATTTCCGGGCCTCGTCCGCGCCATCGATCTCGAAACGCTGATCGGTGCGACGGTACTTCTCGGTCAGGCCCAGGTCGTGGAACATCGCGCCCACATACAGCAGTTCCGGGTCGTAGCCGACACCGTCACGCTGGCCGCGCAGCGCACCGAACAAATAGACACGTCGAGAGTGGTCATAGACTAGTTCCGTGGCGACATCGCGCACCAGCTCGGTCGCAGCCTTTGCCAGGGTGGAGTCAGGGATATTAATGCCGGCGATTGTTTCCATCATGAGCTTCTACACTTCCTTGCGGGGGATCTAGGTCTAGACTCCAGTCTTCTTCCCCGGCGATCCCCACGCCAGGTCTTTCCAGCCAGGTATCCAACGGAATCGGACATCACCGGGAGTGGCGTCCCCGCGCCGGGCGCTCACGTGGATATCCCATTCACCGTGGCGATGGAAGGCCACCGCCAGGTAGGCCATGTCATGGGCGGCCGACAAAGACCCCGCAGCCGCTAGGATGAACGGGTTCATAACGGGAAGGTGAGGGGCACATGCTGGCGGTACTCTTCGGGATATTTTCCGGCGCCTTGATGCCGGTGCAGACCTCGGTCAATACCAGGCTGCGAAAATCCGTGGGAACGCCGCTGCTGGCGTCCCTGATTTCTTTTATGGTGGGAACACTTGCGCTGTTTCTCGCCACCCTGCTCACCAGCGGACAGCCGCTCCCGGATTTCGCCGCCACCAGCGGCGAGCCCTGGTGGATCTTCAGCGGTGGGGTGCTCGGGGTGGTGATGCTGACCGGAAATATCCTCCTCTTCCCGCGGGTGGGAAGTGTTCAGACGGTGATTCTCCCGCTCGCCGGGCAGGTGGTGATGGGCCTGGTCATCGATTCCTTCGGTCTGTTCCACTCCCCGCACCTCAGTTTCAATGGAACTCGACTACTGGGTGCCATCGCCGTGTTGGTGGGAGCCCTGCTGGTGGTGGGGGCCTTTCGGCGGGGACATTCCCGGGCGGTGGCTCCAGCTGCCACCGGAGCGTGGTTATGGCGGCTGCTCGGCCTGATCATGGGCGCCTGTGCGGCCTCCCAGACCGCGGTCAATGGTCGGTTGGGGTCGATCCTCGGCGCTCCGGTGGAAGCCGCCTTCATCTCTTTTGCGGTGGGCACGATGACCCTGCTGCTGCTGGTGCTGCTCGCCCGAACCCCTTGGCGTGGTGTCCCGGTGCCCGCGGGGGAGACCCATAATCCCTGGTGGATGTGGACCGGTGGTCTCCTTGGGGCCACCCTCGTCTTCGCCAATGCCTTCCTCAGCCCGATCCTGGGCACCGGCCTGACCGTGGTGGTCGCGCTGTTGGGCATGATGGCGGCCAGCCTGCTGATCGACACCTTCGGCCTGATCGAAGGTCAGCGACGACGCGTCAGACCGCCGCAGGTGCTCGGGTTACTGGTGATCATCGTGGGTGTTGTGCTGATTCGGTTGGTGTAGCACACCATGCTCGCGGTGCTGGTCGGGGCGTCGAGAAGCAGCGGCGCTGATCTCCTTTGCCGGATGATGCTCATTCGCCGCATCTGAGCGGTTGTGGAATGGCAGTATCAGTGCCATGAAAATCATGGGATACGTAGCAGTCATCGCCAGTGCACTTCTCGCCGGAGTCTGTCTGTTGACCCCGGTCCCCGGGGCACTGCTGGTGCGCGCCCTCTTCAACAAGGACGGCCGCCGCGTCACCGCAGCGCTGGCTGACAATGCCCCGCTTATCGACGTCCGCGCGGAGATCGCCTACCGCGAGGGGGACCGCGATGCGCTCCTCGACATCTATTCCCCGCCCACGGGCGACGGCCCCGCGCCGACGATCATCTGGACCCACGGCGGTGCCTGGCTTTCAGGCGCCAAGGGTGACTACGCCGGCTATTATGCCCGCCTGGCCGAGGCCGGCTTTAACATCGTCTCCCTGGGCTACTCCATCGCGCCGGGGCACAGATACCCCACCGCGGTGCACCAGCTCAATGATGCCCACGACTTCCTGCTGGCCAACGCCGCCGAGTACCGCATTGACCCGGACAATATCCTGCTGGCCGGGGACTCCGCCGGTTCCCAGCTCTCCGCCCAGCTGGCCACCGCCATCACCAACCCTTCCTATGCCGCATCCCTCGGGGTGGTGCCGGCGCTGGCTCCGAACCAGCTCAAAGGCGTGATACTCAACTGCGGCATCTATGACATCTCGAAGATGGGCGGTGGCGGTGGGCTAGCTGGGTGGGGAGTGGAACAGGCCCTGTGGGCATATACCGGGCGACGCAGCTTCGCGGACTCCACCGCAGGGGCGGAGATGTCCACCATCAACTGGGTGGATAAGAATTTCCCGGCCACCTACATCAGCGGCGGGAACGCCGACCCGTTGACCGCGACGCAGTCCCGACCCTTCGCCCATCGGTTGGCGGGATTGGGAGTGGCCGTCTCACCGGTGTTCTACCCGGATGATCATGAATCGGAACTAGCACACGAGTACCAGTTTGATCTCTCCACCGAGGCCGCCCGGGCGGCACTGGATAAGACCATCGACTTCGCGCACCGGGTCACAGATTAGAGCTCGAGTTAGATCTCGAGGCTCTCGCCCGGCCGCAGCGGCAGGTACTCGGCATGGACCTTGTCCGCCAGCAGACCCAGGATCTTCCGGTTGATGTTCAAGCCGTGCTCGTTGACGATGCCATCATGGATCCCGATGAAACGCTTGGGCGGGAAGGCGACCAGCCATTCCTCGACGTCGAGCATCTTCACCCAGGGGCCGTTGACCGGTAGGAGGGCCAGTTCCAGATCCTCGATCGGATGGAAAGCATCACCGGGGTGGAGGATTTTATCGTCGAAGAGATAGCCGACATTCTCGGTGGCCGGTTGCACCCGGGTGCTGATCGCGTGTCGGGCACCGAGCACCTCCACCTTCATGCCACCCAGATCGAGGATATCGCCGTGGGCAACCACATGGACCTCGATAGGAAGGTCCTGGGCAACCGAAACCGGGGCGTAGATCTGCACCTTCGGATTACGGTCGACGATCTTGAGTAGTGCCTCGATGTCGATGTGGTCCGGGTGCATATGAGTGATCAACACGGCATCTGAATTGACCAGCTCATGGGGGACACCGAAGGAGCCGGGATCAATGTAGGTGGTGAATCCCTGATGCTCTAGTTCAACGCAGGCGTGGATGTGTCTGGTGATCTTCATGGCTCCATTGTGGCCTACAACGACACAAACATGGGGGATCAGCCGAAGTTGAAGGGGTCCACGGGGCGCTGAGCACGGGGAAGCTTCTCGACGACCGCGAGATAGGAGTCGGTGACCAGGCCCCGCAGCAGCTCGAGGGTGATCGAATCACCTGCGGTGATCGAGATCCAGTGCCGCTTGTTCATGTGATAGCCCGGGGTGATTGAGCTGTGACTGCGGCGGAGTTCAGCGGCGATCTCAGGATCGCTTTTCAGGGTGACCATGGGCGCGCCATTCCTTAGGTGGAGGAAGAGGAACATCTTGCCGCGCACCTTCCACACATCCATGTCCGGGCCAAACGGGTGATCAAGCACCGAGCCTGGTAATTCCAGGGATCGCTCGGTGGCGCAGGCGTGCAGATCATCAGCATTCATGGTGCGGGCTCCCATTCGGAATTTTTGAGGGGCACTCTTTGAAACCGGATTAGGCGGAACTAAGCTGCTTCCAACATCCGTTAAATATGATCTATCCGGAATCACTCTCTGAAGAGAAAAGAGCTCACAATGGCTCCTGAAACCACCTTAACGCTCGCGCAGGAAGCTACCGGTAGCGATGACCCGCTCCGGCTGGTTATCGCGGCGCTCCTGGGTGTGGTCACTATCGTCGTGCTGATCACGGTGACCAAGCTCCACCCCTTTCTCTCCCTGATGTTCGGCTCGGTGGTCATGGCGCTGGCCGCCGGGGTGCCGTTGATCTCCACCTTTGATTCCTTCACCTCAGGGCTGGGCAGCACCATCGGCGGCGTGGGTGTGCTGGTGGTGCTGGGGGCGATGATCGGTGAACTGCTCATCAAATCCGGCGGTGCGGACCGGATCGTGGACACGATCATCGGCCGGTCGAAGATCAGCATGCTGCCCTGGGCCATGGCCCTGATTGCCTTCATCATCGGAATTCCGCTCTTCTTCGAGGTCGGCGTGGTCCTGATGATCCCGGTGGTCATGATGGTCGCCCGTCGGATGAAGCTGCCGGTGATCGCCATCGGCATCCCGGCACTGGCGGGGCTGTCCGCGCTGCACGCCTTCGTGCCGCCGCACCCCGGCCCGCTGCTGGCAATTGATGCTTTGGGTGCGAACCTCGGCCTGACCCTGGGAATCGGTCTGCTCGTCGCGGTCCCCACCGTGATCCTGGCTGGGCCCCTCGCTGCCCGGGTGATGGTCAAGTTCGTGCCGATCCTGGCACCGGAGACTTTCGATGCCGGAGACACCGAGATCCCCGAAAATGAGCGCCCTTCCTTCCTCTCGGCGCTGACTATCATTCTCATTCCGGTCACACTCATGCTGCTCAACGCTGTTTTTGAGGTCGGTGGCTGGAATATCGCCGTACTCACCGAGCTGGTGGCCTTCTTCGGCCAGCCGATCGTCGCCCTGCTGAGCGCGGTGCTCTACGGGATCTTCGCCTTCGGCGTCTTCAAGGGCAGAAAACTCCAGGACATCTCCGATGTCATTGGCGGTTCCTTCGCTCCGATCGCGTCGATCCTGCTCATCGTCGGTGCCGGTGGCGGCTTCAAGCAGACCCTGGTGGATTCCGGTATCGGCGAGGTGATCGGCCAGTGGCTGGCCGCCCAACCGATCTCACCCCTGCTCGCGGGCTGGCTGCTGGCGGTGTTCATCCGCGTGGCCACCGGCTCCGCCACCGTTGCCACGATCACCGCTGCCGGTATCGTCGCACCTCTGGCCGCCGGATTGGGCACCTTCGACACCGCCCTGATGGTGCTGGCTGTGGGCGCCGGTTCCAACTTCTTCTCCCACGTCAATGACGCTGGCTTCTGGCTGGTGAAGGAATATTTCCGCATGACGGTGGGGCAGACGCTGAAGACCTGGTCGGTGATGACCACCATCACCTCGGTCTTCGGACTGTTCGCGGTGATGCTGCTGCACTGGATCTTCTAGGATCTTTTGGTTCTGGCTGGGGTTCTGGTGGCGGGTTGACCTGGGGTTTGACGTCTAGGTCTCGAGGATCGGCCGAATTGTATCTCTGGGGAGAGGATTGGCCAGATCCTCGAGACCTACCCGTCATTGCTGGGGGAGGTGGCACCGTTTTATCTACTTGTGGGCCTTGATGTGCCTGAGGTTGAACCTCGATGTTGAGTGGGTTTCACTGAAACTACTGCAGGAGCAATTTGCTAGTGGAGGGAGGCACAGTGACTGACCCGGCAGATCAGAAGCCTCAGAAGCCCAGAGCAGGTGTCTCAGTGGTGCCGGACCGGAGGAGCCGCACCGTCGATGGCATAACGTCGACCCTTTTCTCGCACGGATGGATCTAAGGCTTCTCATCATGGCAAGCAAATCCACCTCTGCTGTTGCCACATTGATTCTGGGTTCAGATGACCTGACAAAAGATGAAATCATCTCCCTCGGAGAGCTGAACTTTCGCTGCTGGCTTCAGGGTTATGAACCGGCAATTCTTCTGGTCAATGAAATGCCGGTGCGATTGCACGGGATTAGTGACCAAATTTTGGACGAGGAATTCATCTCTGACGTTCTTCGGAATGCAGCTAAGGAACAACGTTAACCGTTCCTTTTCCAGGGTTCGGGACCAAGCACCCCACGGGTAGGCGATCAAGCCGGTGAAGGTGAAAGCAACCTGATGAGACAGGGTTTCTCTTAACCGCGGGTGTGCTTTGCCTTCTACTTATTTCCAGCCCGAAATGCGTTAACAAGTGCGGCGAGAAACCACAGTGCACCAAGAAACCTTGGTATAAGTGCTGGATGAAAAATGACCGGCACGTCTCCCATGTCTTTCAACCAGAGCACAGAGATGCCAAGGAGAATGACTCCGATTAGTGCAAAGATCCCGACATTCACCCAGGAGGCTTCTTGGAGAGCAACTGCAACGTTGTAGAGAACCAGAGATACAACCAGCGCTAAACTTCCGAATCCGAGAGATGACCAGACGAGGGTGGATCCCGCATACGTCTTCCGCTCTATCTGAAACGCAGCAAAAACAACCAGTAGTACGCCAAGGCCGAGAAACCCGAGGGCAACCCGGGATAGCGTGCCGAAGTGATCCTTAATGCTCATGCCTCTTAACCTTATGCTGATCTCACGACCCTGAGGCGTGCTTTCGCCGGGTCCAAGCGGCGTCGATAAGCGGTCAGTGGAAGTGGCTGGAGAGGATTTTTTGTGCGCGGGAGAGGAGCTCGCTGATACCGACGGAGGGGCGCTCGGGGTCCTGGTCCAATTCGTACCAGTAAGCCCAGACGGTGCGGGACTGGGCGACGAAGGTGGCCACGATCAGCCGCAGCTCCAGGGTGTCCACCTCAGGGAGGCGGGCGGACAGTTTTCGGGTGAGCAGCTCCTCAATGTGGGCGTCCCGGGCACTAGCGGCATCGCGGATGGCAGCATCGTTTTCTAAGAGCGAGAAGAAGAGCCTGGTGGCGCTGGCCTCTTCCTCGTTCAGTTCCTCGATCACCGAATGGAAGATGACGTCAAGCACTGGGCCGACGTCCTCGATGGTGCGGATCTTTCCGGAAAGCCGCTCGAAGAGTGATTCGAGGGCACCGAGACTGGGCAGCGCCGCGGACTCTTTGGTCTCGAAGTAGCGGAAGAATGTTCGGGTGGAGATTCCGGCGAGTTCGGCGATCTGGTCCGTAGTCGTTGCCTGGCTGCCGTGCTCGGCGAATAGCCGCAGGGCCGCATTGTGTATCGCGGTTTCCGTCTCGATGCGACGTCGCTCTCGCAGGCTCAGGGGTTCGTTGGTGGACACAGGTTTCGGCCTCCACAGGGGTTGGGTTGCGTGATGCAGGATTGGCACTATAATCGCTTTTCTGTCAGTTAGTGTCAAAATGTCACTGACTGACTTTGAAAGTCTATCGACATTACTTCTGATATCCGAGAAAGCGAGTCGTTTTGACCGAACCCCAGTCATCTCCGACCCGGGAGCACACCTCCCGGACAGATGATGTCACCATTCCTGCGCAGGTGAAGCTTGTCCTGATTGTCCTGGTCTTCTCCGCGATGGTGATGATGCTCAATGAGACCATCCTCTCAGTGGCGCTTCCCGTCATCATGGAAGATTTCAGCGTGCCCGCCACCACCGCCCAGTGGCTGACCACCGGCTTCATGCTGACCATGGCCATCGTCATCCCGACGACCGGCTTCATGCTCCAGCGGTTCACCACCCGCTTCATCTTCACCACGGCACTGGTGTTCTTCATCATCGGCACCATCGTCGCGGCTATGGCACCCGCCTTCGCGGTGCTGCTCACCGGCCGTATCCTGCAGGCCATCGGTACCGCACTGATCATGCCACTGCTGATGACGGTGGCCATGACCGTGGTCCCGCCGCAGCGTCGTGGTTCGGTGATGGGCTTGATCTCCATCGTCATGGCTGTGGCCCCGGCGCTGGGTCCGACTGTCTCCGGTTTCATTCTCAATGCGCTGACCTGGCACTGGCTGTTCTGGGTCATGGTTCCGCTGATCGCCATCGCCCTCGGTGTGGGGCTGAAGTTCCTGGGCAATGTCGGTGAGACCAGGGCCACCCCGCTGGACGTGCTCTCCGTTATCCTCTCCGCAGTCGCCTTCGGTGGCATGGTGTACACCCTGTCCTCGCTGAGCAAGATCATCGACGGCCAGGGCACCGAACGCCTTCTCACGATCGTCATCGGCGTGGTCGGTCTGCTCTGCTTCTTCGCCTTCGGCTTCCGTCAGGTCCGCCTCTCCAAGAAGGGGAGGGCGCTGCTGGATCTGGGGGTTTTCCGCAACCGGAACTTCACCCTCTCGGTGTTGGTCATGCTGATTGTCTTCGGCATGTTGCTCGGTTCGGTGACCATTCTGCCGATCTACCTGCAGACCTCGGTGGGGGTGACCGCACTGGTCACCGGTCTGCTGCTCATGCCGGGTGGGTTGATCAACGGCGTGCTCTCGCCATTCATCGGCCGCCTCTACGACAACCGGGGACCGCGTCCGCTGCTCATCCCGGGCATTGTCGTCCTCACCGCCTCGCTGTTCTGGATGTCCACCCTGGATGAGAATTCCACGACCACCCTGGTCATCGCCATGCACGTGATCTTCTCCATCGGCCTAGCCCTGCTGATCACCCCGCTGATGACCACCGCACTGGGTTCGCTGCCGGACCATCTCTACGGCCACGGTTCCGCTGCCCTGAACACCCTGCAGCAGCTGGCGGGTGCCACCGGCACCGCAGTACTGGTGGTGGCCATGACCCACGGTGCTAATGCGTCGATGGAAGCCGGTAACCCGGCCAGCATCGCCACCGCAGACGGCACCACCACCGCATTCCTGATCGGTGGCTGCCTGGGTATCGTCGGCATGATCCTGGTGCCCTTCATCCGCAAGATCAGCGATGACCGTCCGACGCAGGAGTCAGTCGAGGCTTAGGTCGCATCGACCTCATCGATCGACATGGCTGGCAAGGCCGACCTGAAAACCCAACGGAGGGGATGCGCTCAATCGAGTGCATCCCCTCCGTTGGTCTTTCGGGGGCCGACTGAAAGCTAGAAAGCTACGCAGTGGTGAAAGGCAACACCAGTCGGGAGGGGTGCTCGGCATCCCGGTAGATCTTGTGGGTGACCGAGCGGCCCACCGGCAGGTGGAAGGAATCCGGCGGGAGCAGGGAGTTGTGTTCATCGGAGAGCGGCTCGTTGTTGGAGAGCTCCGCGACCAGTCGGTGGCCCGGCTGGAAGGCTGCCGCGAAGGGGTAGAGACGGAGGACATATTCCTCGATCTTGCCGGGTGTCACCGGCTGAACACTTTCCGCGGTGTGGGGGTGTCGCGGGCTGCCCTCCGTTGTCCGGGCAGGGTCCAGCTCACGGTGTGAAGCTTTGAGATATCCGGTGGTGATCAGCTGGCGCTTGCCATTCGGGGCATAGTCCCAGAGGCGGAGGATGAAGTTGGTGTCCTCCTGGTCGATCTCGGCGAAGATGTGGGCCGCGCCGGTACCGATCATCTCCGTGGCCTCCTCGAACACCGGGGTAGACCAAGACAGGATCTGCACATCATCGGTGACGGTCAGTGGCGGCTGGTAGAAGCCGTCCGGTGCGGCGTACTCCGAGCCCATGGTCTCCGGTTCGGTGGAGAGTTTATGTCGGGGGCGCAGGTACAACGCCCGGTAATCGGTGGCCTTTGGCGGCCACTGCTCGGCGGTGACCACCTCGCGGGAACCCTCGACAAAGACATCGACGGCCGGCTCATCCATCACCCCGTTATCGATGCCCTTGAGCCAGTAGTCGTACCAGCGGAACATCTTGTCGTGTTCCTCGATGAAGGGGCGCGACTGCATCGGCGGGTAGGAGCCGATGGTCAGCTTCTTCGGTCCCTTAACGGAATCAAAAACCTCGATGGTGGAATCCAGGGTCCAGCCGCGGCCCTGATCCAGCTGCAGCCAGACCGGAATGTCGATCTCGGCGGCCAGCTCATTGGGGTTGCGCTCTTCGTACCAGGGGCCATCGAACTGGTTCATGACGATGTCGAACCAGGCTTCGTGGTTCTTCGGGTAGTGCAGCGTGTGGACGAGATTCGGCCAAGCGGCGATATCCGGGTCCGCCAACCGCTCGGTGACCTTGGCCTTGATCTCCTCGGAGCTGAATTCCTCGAGCATGCGGGATTTCACGCCGTCGGTGAAAGCCCAGCCGGAATCGCCGCCACGGCCTTCGCGGGCGGCACGGGGCATGAACCACATGATGCCGCCGTGGTAGGTGGTCTCGTAGAAGTCATAGTGGCCGCCGGAGACGAAAATAGCCTTGAGGTGCGGCGGGCGCTCGGCAGCAGCCAGCACCTGCATGGAGCCGAAGTAGGAGATGCCGACCATGCCGACATTGCCATCGCACCAGGGCTGCTCGGCGACCCACTCGATGAAGTCATAGGCATCCTCGCCCAGCGAGACGCCGCCGGCATTGTAGTTGCCGATGTGCTCGCCCTCGGAGGTGCCGGAACCGCGGAGGTCACCGATGACGTGGACATAATCCTCAGCGACGATGCGGGCGATGTCGCCGGCCTCGATGCAGCCGTCCCAGAGCGGGGAAGGGCGCCGCTGCGGCGGGGTGGTCAGCGCCAGGGCCTGCAGTTCCTTGCCGTAGGGACTGAGCGCGACCAGTGCGGGGCGGGGCTTATCGACGTCGCCCTCATAGGCATCGGCGGTGAGGTTGATGCCGTCACGCATGGGGACGGTGAGATCCTTGCGGATACGGATGGTGTGGCCGCCTGCGTTGAAGGTCTGAAAGTCAGTCATGAGCGAGAGGCTCCTTCATGTGATGTGGATTAAGTCCCGCCAAATAGTGTTAACTGGGTGACAAGGGCATATTATTATAATAAAGTAAAAGAGGCAAGCATCCTCCGTGAAAGGGACAAAAATGAATCCAGAAGTACCGGTCCGCACCCTCTTTGCGCCCTGGGGCCGTTTCGGGCTCTACACCTTCCTCATTGACGCACCGGAGCTCACCATCGTCGATACCGGCGTCACTGCCACCGTAGAGGGCGTCGTCGCGGGACTGATCAAGCTCGGCCGCAGCATTGAGGACGTGAAGTGGATCCTGTTGACTCATGGGCATATCGACCATCTCGGCGGCACCCAGGCACTCTGGGAAATGACCGGTCGCCGAGCCAAAGTGGTCATCCACGAGGCGGATCTGCACTATCTGCAGTCACGGCGCGCCCATGTGGACAACTATCTCGGAGTCAGGTCCCGTTACATCGACAATCCAGATGCCGAAGCACAGCAGACGGAGATGATGGCCGGGGCGATCTCCGGCGAGATGGACGCGCAGGTGGTGGTGCGCGGTGGCGAGACCCTGGATCTGGGAGGGGGAGTCAGGATTTCCGTCCATAACGTCCCGGGGCACACCGCCGGCTCGGTGGCCTATGAGATTCAGGGGCAGCGTGACGTCTTCGTCGGCGATGCTGTGCAGATCCACGGTGCCGCCAATGGGTTCCCGGGATACGAGGACCCGGATGCCTATCGCGACAGCCTTGAGCTGCTTCGCGACGTCCTGAAGCCCTCGCGGATGTTCCTTGGTCACCCTTTCCGTGGTGCAGATGGCATCGCCCATGAAGTGGAGCTGGATCGGGGGACCTCGGTCAGGGTGCTCGATGAAGCACTTGAGATTGAGGCAAAGGTCCGGGCCGTGGCTGGCAGCCTCGAACCCAAGGAAATTGTTTCCCCATACTCACCTTTCGAAGCCGTCGCTGCAGCGTTGGGCTACGAGGGTGATCCGACACTGGAGCCTTCGCCCTTCTTTACCACCATGGATGGGTATCGCAGGCTGTTCGGTAGATAGCGCAATCTGATCTCGGCCTGCATGAGGTGGAAGATCACTTCAGCTTTTGCAGGGGATACCGAATCCATGCTCAAGGCTCTGGGAGCCGGGCAAAGCTCTGACCTCTAGTCCCAGCCACATCGGTGGCTGGGACTAGAGGTCAGAAGGGGGCAGAAGTTATCGGATGACGGGAGCCTCGGTGGACTCCGAAACCACTGCGGTGGTCTGGCGCCGCGCCACAATCTTCGGAGCCGTTTCCTTGAGCAAGAGTGCGAAGAGCGTGGCCACCAGGGCGCCGCCGGAGGAAATCAGGAGTGCGGACTCCAGGCCGTAGACATCGGCGATAGCGCCGGTGATCATCGGGTTGAGGAAACCGCCGAAGAACTCACCCAGACCCACCGGCAGTCCGACAGCCAGGCCAGCGAGCGCCGGGCGCACGGATTCCGCCGGGATCACTGACATCGCCATGCCGCCCACTCCCATGCCGGCGGCGAAGATGAAGACCGCCAAGCTGAGGAGTGCCGGGTTCTCGATGTAGAGGAAGGATAGCGGTGCGAGAGTGGAGAGTAGGCCGAAAATGATGGCGGTGGGCTTTCGTCCGATCCGGTCGGAGATCATCGGGACCACGAAGCCCCAGATGGCGGTGCCGATACCGAAGGCGGACATGATAAGGGACATTGAGGAGGATGTGTAGCCGCGAATAGTGGTCAGGAAGAGCGGGCCGAAGACCTGTAGCGCAATCAGGTAGACCATGAAGCCGGAGAACATGACGATCGAGAGCAGCACATTGCGGTTGCTGATGACCTCCTTGAAGCCGCCCTTCCCAGCTGGTGCGCCGTATTCGACAGCTTCCAGGGACACGGCTTCCGGCTCACGCATCACCTTCCAGATCACAAATGCCATGATCAGGCCGGGGATGATGGTGAAGAAGAAGGCGGTGCGCCAATCGAAGAAATTGGCCAGGGCAACGATCACCAGGGGAGCCAGAACGGAACCGAAGAGGCCGTTAGCGGTGTTCATGGTGAAGCCGAGGTTGAAGCCGCGTCGGTGCGGGGAGGACTCGATGGCCAGGACCGACTGGGTGACCGGGATCGTGGGTCCCTCGAACATCCCCATGAGCAGGCGCAGAATGATCAGGTGGATGAAGGTGCCCACGAAGCCCTGCGTGGCGGAGGCCACCGAGAAGATGACCAGCAGGATAACCAGGTAGGTCTTCTTTGATCTGACTTTGTCGGAGATCCGGCCACCCACAACTGAGGCGATTGACCAGGTCAGCGCCGCAGCACCGGCGAGCTGGCCCACCTGTGCGTTATTGAGTCCCAGGTCCGCTTGGATGAAGGGCATGAGGAAGTTGATGACGAGCCGGTCGAAGAAGACCAGACCGACGGCAAAGAAGAAGACGGTGGTCAGTTTATTTTCATAGGTCCAGAATGAGGTCTTTTGAGGTGACATGGGTGTCCTCCGTGGGGCACGAATGCGCAGCCATCATTCCCTGGCGTGCTCACAGGTTCATCAATGATCTGCGTGAAGGGGGAAGCGACAACGGACTTGGGTATGGCGGGGTAGACGTCCCAGCTGAGCTGGGACGTCTGGGCAGCGGGCGGTCAGTTAGGAGTTCAGGAACTTCGCGGTCTCGTGGAAGACCTCGTAGAACTCGGGGATCCAGGAGAAGTTGGCCACGAAGCCGTGGTTGGCGTTGTCGTAGCGCAGCAGCGTGGTGTCCACGCCAGCGTTTTTGAGGCGTTCGGCATAGGCCTCACCCTCGTCACGCAGTGGGTCGAATCCGGCGGTGACTACCAATGCCTTGGGCAGCCCGTTGAGGTCTGCCCGTTTGATGGGGGAGACCCGTGGATCAGCTGGGTCGGCGGTTTCGAGGTAGAAGGAGTTGAAGGGGGCCAGCCCGTTGTATTCCAAGCCGTAGCCCTCGGCGTTTTCCCGCAGTGAGGGCCATTTCTCCTGATTGAAGTCCAAGTCCACCGAGGGATAGTAGAGGACCTGATGGGTGATGGCCTGGAATCCCTCGTCCTGGGCCATGCCGGTCAGTGCAGCGACGAAGTTTGCCCCTGAGCTGTCGCCGATCAACGCGAGGTTTCCCTCCCAGCCCAGTTCCGACTGCTTATCGACGACCCCGTGCAGCACTGCCAGGCACTCATTCAGCGCAGTGGGGAAGGGCACCTCCGGTGCCAGGGAATAGCCCACTGAGATCACCTGGTGGCCGGTTTCCTTTGCCAGGGCCCGTGCCACATGATCGTGGGTATCCAGGCTTCCAGAGAAGAAGGCCCCGCCGTGCAGGTAAATGATCAGCCCCTGCGTGGTGGCTTCAGCGGAGTAGGTGCGCACCGGTACCCCGGCGAGGGTGGAGTCTGTGACCTCATGAAGCGGAACCACGGGCGGGACCCGCTTGGCCTCCTCGGTCCGCAGCTGCGCTGGCTCTGGCGGGGTGGTGGAGGCCGGGGGAATATGGGTGAGGATCTTGGCGATCTCCGGGTGAATGCTCATGTCAGTGAGGTCCTTTCATGGAAGAGCGGGTTTAGTAGGTGATCTCAGTCTTCTCCGGGAAGGCGGACTTAGCTGCGGAGTCATTGTCCCAGGACTCCCGGGAGATGCGCTGGAGTGCCTGGGTGGGTTCCTTGCGCTCTGCGACGAAGGCCACCAGCGCTGCGGGCACGGAATCCGCAGCTAGGAGGGCATCGGCCAGGACGCCGCCGTCGATGACCGCCGAGTTCGCGCCCTGGCCCTGGTGGTGCAACATGGCGTGGGCGGCATCGCCGATCAGGACCACCGAATCGGAGTTCCAGGTGTCCACCGGGTCGATGTCATAGGCGGAGCGGCAGTTGACCTTGCTCATGTCCATGTTCTCGACCATGCGGATCAGACGCTCATCGAAGTTGCGCACGGCGTGGAGGATCTCCTCGCGGGTGACCTGCGGGCTCCAGGAGGTGTCCTGGCTGGGCACGGTGATGTCGAAGGAGACCTGGCCGTTCGGGCCGCGGTGGCGCAGCGGCAGGAAGTAGATCATGGAGCCGGTCTCTCCGTCGAGGTAGAGCCGCAGGTTGTCATCGCTCATCAGGCCCTCGGCCTGCGAGCCGTCGAGCACCACTCGGTAGGCATGTGCACCGGCCGGGACCGGCTCATAATGCCCGAAGAGTTCCCGGACCCGGGAGCGGATGCCATCAGCGCCGATGACCAGGTCTGCGGTGACTTCTTCACCGTGGGCGAACTTCAGGGTGGCGGTGGAGCCATGGTCGATCAGCTCGACAAGCTTGTGGTCGAGCTGCAGAATGCCTTCGGGAAGCTGGCTGGTCAGCGCCTCAATGAAATCACGACGGTGGACCATGCGGGTGTTGTTGCCCTCGTCCTCCTGATGCGGCCAGGGCTCGGACTTGATCAGGTTGCCCTTGGCGTCGACGATGTCGAAGGCCTCGGAGGGCGAGGTCACCGCGGCGATGGCCTCGAAGATGCCCAGCTTCCGGAAGAGTTTGATGGACGCAGGGCGCAGGCCGATGCCAGCTCCGACCTCTCCGGTGGACTTGGCCTGTTCGTAGACATGGACGTTGGCGCCGATCTGGCTCAGTGCCAGGGCGGCGGTGACTCCGGCGTAGCCGCCGCCGACAATGGCGATGTTGAGGTTCTTGAGATCTTCAGTCTTCATTGGTTATTGTCCGTTTCTGGTGGTTCACAAGGAGGATCAGGCCTGTTGGGCCAGGAAGTTGTGGGCATTGGAATGGAAGATCTGGGAGATGCTCGCCTGATCGATACCGTTGCGTTCAAGATCGGGGATCAGAACCTCGAAGATGTAGTTGATGGTGTGGCCCTTGACTCCGGGCCAACCGAGTGGGGAGCAGTTGGCGTCCGCGGAGGCCAGCACTTTGTCCAGGTGACCTGCGTTGAGGGTGCGCAGGAAGTGGTCCATGCGGTCCTTGCGGGGGCGGGCCCAGAAAGGCGGGTCCGGCAGTTCGGTTTCATAGCCGAAGGTATCGAAGCCCAGTCGCCCGCCCACCTCGAGAATCCGCTCGGTCGGGGTCTGCGCGTGGTTGACACCGTCATCGACGTGACCGAAGAGCACGCGGTCCAGGTCGAGGCCCTCCTCCTGGAAGATGGCGATGGCGGGCTCGGCGTCGATCGCCAGGTGCGTCATGACCGGAGCACCGGTCTGCACGGCAGCGCGGGCGGCGGCGCGGTAGATGCGCTTGTCCAGCTCAGTCATGCGGCCACCGCGCGAGACACCGACCTTGATGAAGCCGGCCTTCGCGGTGGTGCCGGTGATCCCGACGGTGATTTCGTGGATGAACACCTCGGTCAGATAGTCCACGGAGGCACGGGCGAAGTGGGGGAGTGCGGTGTCACCACCGACGAAGCCGGTGCAGGCGATGATGTTGACACCGGTCTTCTCCGACAGGGATTGGTAGTAGGGGATATCCCGGCCATTGCAGATACCGGTGGCATCGACGAAGGTGCCGCCGCCGTACTCATGGAATTTTCGCAGCTTCGGGATGGTCTCCTCGTAGCGGACTTCCGGGGACTTCCACCAGGTGGTGTCGAGTTCGGAGCCCGGCATGCCGTAGCCGATGTGCTCGTGGATGGCGACGAAACCCAGTTCCTCAACCGGGATGGTGCCCAGGACAGTGTTTACCTTTGACATCTTTATTCTTCCTCGGTCTTATCGGCGGGTGAGCAGTTCACGCGGGTTGTCCACGAGGATGCTCTGGGCATCATTCTCGCTGAGGCCCTGCTTCTTGAGTGCGGGGATGAACTCGGTGAGTACCTGGCTGAAGGGAACCTCATTGGGCTCGACGGCCTTGGCCACGCCGATGGCGTTGCCGGAGAGAATGATCCGGTCGGTGAAGCCAGCTGTGACCAACTCAAGCACCAGCTTGATCCGTTCTTCATCGGTGAGCAGGGAATCATCGTCATTGGTGCCCACATGATCGATGGCCACATAAGCGCCCCGGCGGGCGACCTCGAGTGCCGGAGCATCGCGCCGGTCGAGTCCACCGACGAGCACGCGCTCCGCCGCAACCTCCGCGAGCACAATATCCAGCTCAGTGAGGGCATCAGCACCGTAGCGGACCGACAGGGCGGTCCCGGTCGAGGCCGCCGCCCGGGCGGCACCGCGGAAGAGGGATTCATCAGTGGCGGTCAGACCAGTACGGGTGCCGGTGGTGGTGACCAGACCAGCGGCGGCACGCCGTTCAACCCGGGGGACCACCATGCCCTCGGTGACCTCAACCGCGAAGAGGTCCGCGAATTTCTCGGCCGGCCAGGGGGTCGGTGGATTAGTCTGCGGGGTGAGGAAGTAGCCGCCGAGCAACTCCTCCGGGCCCTGTCCGGTGCTGGCGATGATATTTACCCCGGTGGCTGTGGCGAGGGCTTCGTAGAGCTTGAGGTCACGGCCGTGGAACATGCCGGTGGAGTCCACGATGCTGGCACCGCCAGCGGACTTGAAGGCGTGGAGCTTGGTGGCCAGAGCCGCAAAAATCTCGGCACGATCCAGGGTGATGTCTGGTGCGTATTGCGCGCCGGGCAGTACTGAGAGCAGCGCCTCATGTACTGCGGTGACCCCGAGCTCTGCTGCTGGGATGGGGCCGAGAACTGTGTTGACCGTCTTGGTGCCAGTCACTGGCATACCTTTCGTCGGTGTGGGGAGTCCACACGTGGGAAGTATCGCGCCGCCGTGGCCTTGCTGATCGAGTCTTGGTTGATCTGGCCCACGGGGCGGGCGGTAATTGGAAAAGTGAACCGGGTGGCCCTGCATCCGCCATGAGGACCGAAGCACACTCTCCGAATTGATGTGACCTCTCTTACTTTGATGAAATAAGATTGGCATGTTGTTATGCCAAAGTCAAGGGTGGGGTGAAGGGGTTTTTCGCCACCCTCCCAAAAAGCCGAAGCACCGTCTCCCCCTAAGGGAAACGGTGCTGTTCAGCGGGGTGAAAAGAAGGGGACTACCGCTGTGTGACGAAGCGGTACTTGAAGGTCTCGGCCTTGTGCATGGCGATCCGCCAGCCAGCGGGAACACCACCGGTGGTGTAGAAAACAGTCTCAATCGCCAGGAGAGGGCTGCCCGGGGCCACCCCGAGTCGTTCCGCGTAGGCGGTGGTGGCGGAGGTGGCCCAGGCATCATGCTCGGCGCGTTCCAGCGTCAGGCCGAAGGCGCGTTCCAGGAGGTCAAAGGCGGAGCCGGAGGCTGCCAGCTCTTCGGCGGTGGGGGCGAAGTTTTCGGGCGCGCGGAGGAAGATCTCGGCGTCGGCAAGCGGGGCACCGTCAACTGAGATCAGCCTGGTGAAGTGCAGCAATGGCTCGGGAAGCTCCAGCTGAAGCCGGTTTCGGAGCCAGGTGGGGGCGGGTTCCCGCACCGGGATGGACACCGTGGAGCTCGCTTCCAGCCCACGTTCGGAGAGGAATGCCTGGAGTCCGCCTTCCGGCACATCCGCTGAACGGTCGACCCGGTGCCCCGGAACCGGGAAGGTGCCCTTGCCCTGTTTCCGGTAGACGTAGCCCTCATCCGTCAGCTCCCGGAGTGCCTGGCGGATCGGTGCCCGGCTGACACTGAAACGGACCAGCAGCTGAGCCTCTGTCATCGGCCGGGCGACATCGACCCTGCCTTCGCTGATCTCGGTACGGAGCAGCTCCTTGATCTGCCGGTAGAGCGGGACACCGGAGGTGGAATCGAGTTCATTCTCGATCATCGGCAATTCTCCCTCGTTCAGGACGGCATGAAACTTTGGTATACCAAGTCAACCATAATCCCCGGGAAGGGAGACAGCCGCCGACATCCGGCTGGAACATTCCCACCATTGGCGACGTTGACTCTGGTGCAGTCCCAGACGCAAATCCCTGAATCAGATACACAAGGAGAAACTCATGACAGATCGTGTAGTCATCCTCGGTGGCCACGGCAAGGTCGCATTGCTCGCCACCCCGAAGTTCCGCGAGCTCGGATTCACCGTGGCAAACGTCATCCGAAATCCAGAGCATGAATCCGAGGTCAAGCGTGTCGGGGGAACTCCGGTGATCCTCGACATCGAGCACGCCAGTGTCGATGAACTCACGGAGGTGTTCCGGGGCGCCCGGGCGGTGGTCTTCGCTGCAGGTGCCGGTGGCGGCAACCCGGAGCGTACCCACACCGTGGATTATGAGGCCGCGGTGCGTTCCATGGCGGCTGCGGAGCAAGCCGGTGTCAAGCGCTATGTGATGGTCTCCTATGCCACCTCCGATATTGACCCGGAGCGGGTTCCGGAGTCCAATTCTTTCTTCCCCTACGTCAGGGCGAAGCATGATGCCGATGAGCAGCTGCGTGCCACGAACCTGGACTACACCATCCTGGGGCCGGGCGCACTGACTCTGGAGCAGGCGAGCGGCAAGCTCACCCTGGCGGATGCCGCCGGCCGGATTGAGGGCCGGGAGCCGGCGGGGAATGAGAGTGATACCTCCCGCGACAATGTCGCCGCGGTGATGGTCCACGTGATCAAGGAGCGGGTCGCGGTGGGTGAGAAGGTCAACTTCTACGATGGTGAGACTCCGATTGCGGAGGCGCTAATCTAGCCTGATGGCTACCTTGGCGGAAACACTGGACAGTATCGACGGTCGTGGGTACAGCGGATATCAGCGGATCCGGGGGAGGCACCGGCTGCGGGGGTGTGAGCTCTCGGTGGATCACATCCAGGCGGATCCTTATGCCCCGCCCTCGAAGATCCGGCTGTTTCTGGACCATGATCTCCCCGCCGATCTGATGGACACCGCACCCAAGCGGGTGGCGGTCGGTGATTTTCTTGCTCGTGCGGTGGCCCGGGAGCTGGGCCGTGATTTCTCCATCGGCTCGCTCCAGCAGCAGGTGCTGCCCCGCACGGCGGTGCTTATCGGGGCCGGAGTCGAAGTCCGGCTCACCGTCGCGCTGCCGGCGGCGGGGCGGCGGGTGAAGGGCCGGCTGGCGCAACAGCTGCTCTGTGAGGAGCTGCCTGAGGTGGCTGCGCGGCTGCGGCGCCTGGACCAGCGGGCTCTTCGAGCACATGTGGAGCTCTATCTGGATCAGCGTGATCTTCGCTCCCAGCTCCTCGCCGGGAACCTCGTTGCCTTTGTCGGGGAGGGTGCCATCCTGCCCCGCGAGTCTGGGGACTCCGATCTTCCGTTGGATGATGCGGAGCCTTTTCGTAGCCCGGCATCCCTGCGAGTGAGTTTCCGGCTGCCCTCGGGCCGTGAGGTCAGTGGCATGGGTGTGCCCGAGGGGATCACGGTGATCATCGGTGGTGGATATCACGGAAAATCCACCCTGCTCCGGGCGATGGAACGTGGGGTGTATCCGCATATCGCGGGTGATGGCCGGGAATGGGTGATCACGCGGCCAGATGCGGTGTCCATCCGCGCGGAGGACGGTCGCCCGGTCACCGGGGTGGACATCTCACCTTTCATCACCGGGTTACCCGGTGGCACCGACACCACCTGTTTCAGCACGACCAATGCCAGTGGTTCCACCTCCCAGGCCGCAAACCTGATGGAGGCATTGGAAGCCGGTACCTCCCTGCTGCTCATCGATGAAGACACCTCGGCCACCAACTTCATGATCCGTGATCGACGGATGCGGGCCCTGATTCCGGCTGATCGTGAGCCCATCACCCCGTTCATCGACCGGGTGAGTGAGCTGCGGGATCAGCGGGGAACCTCGAGCATCCTGGTCTCCGGTGGTTCCGGGGACTTCTTTGATGTGGCCGACCGGGTTATCGCGATGGATGCCTATCTTCCCTCGGAGGTGACCTCCCAGGCCCGGGAGATCGCCGCGCAATATCCGGCAGCCTCCTCAGCGGCATCTCCGGTGGATTTCGCTGCCGCCCCGCGCGTACCGGTGTCAGCCAGTCTGCAACCGGCGGACAAGCGAAAGCCCGCTCGTGCCAGGGGCGGGGACACCCTGCAGTACGGGAAGAGCAATATCGACCTCAGCGCCCTTTCCCAACTGGTTGATCCCGCGCAGACTGAGGCCATCGCGTTGGCGCTCGAAAAGATCGCGGCGGCAGCGGATAATCGGGCCAGCACCGGGGAACTGGTGGCACAGCTGTACCAGAGCATTGAGCGGGAGGGCCTGGACTGGCTCTCCTCCCGTCGTGGGCACCCGGGCCTCTACAGTCTGCCGCGCCCACAGGAGGTCCTGGCGGCGCTCAATCGTTTCCGGGGGCTGCGGATACAGCGCTAGAACAGAATCCAGAACATCAGGGCAATGACCACGATGCCGCCGATGAGTAACCAGAGCCAGGTCTTTGAGCCACCGGTGGGTTCCGGCGCGGGGAAGGGCACCACGGTTTCATGGACCGGCCCACCGGGGGCGATGCCCTGCACCGGCTCATCCGGGACATCGATGATCGGGATGATCTGGGTGGAGGAGGCCGGATGTTCCTCTTCGCGCACCACCTCGGCGGGCATCTTCGGGGAGCTGACCCGCTTCCGGCGGTTGTGCTCCGCCAGTTTTTCCGGGGTGATCGCCTCGAAGCTGGCGGAGGAGACGTGGAAAGACCAGGAACCATCCGCGCTCTCGACGATGCCCGGGTCTTCGGTCACCGGCGGTGTGGGTTCTTCAAAGGCGGGGATGGCCAGCGCCGGGAGCGGGGAGATCTCGGGTTCGAGGGCGGCGTCGTCAAGGTCTTCGGTACGGGCACATTCCACGGTGATCTCATCACCGTTGAGGAAGGCCCGGGCCACACACCGCAGGCCAAGCTGCTCAAAGTGGTTGATGGCATCACGCAGCGCCGCGGAATCCGATTCCCCGATCACCCCGAGCACCCGGTTCTGATAGGTCACCGTGACGCGGTCATTGACCCAGGACAATTCCACCAGCAGTTGGGCCTGATAGAGCGTGGCCAGTTCATCGGTCGGGACATCCGCACCCGCACTCAGATCAACCGGGATCGGGGATCCACCTGGAAGCAGGGTCCAGGCACCTTCCGGCGGATCATTGACCGGGACAGTCCACTGCGATGCCGGCAGCAGCGCGTGCACACTCAAGCCACCTTGTTCCGGGCTGACCTGCACCAGGGCGGTGACCTCCGGGGTCAGGTGAGACCCGGTGACCCGCTCGAGCTGCGGGAACTCCGCTTTGAAGGAAGCTGGCAGGGTACCGATGACCCCATAATCCCACTTGACCTTGAACCCCTGACTCCGGGGATCCGGCAGCAGGGTCACCGGCACCTCCACGCCATCGGACTGCAGCGCGCGGCTGTGGAGGTGGGAGAAGAGAATCGCCTGGTTGGTGCCCTCCACTGGGATTCGGCGTGAGCTGCCGGCACCCCTGGCGGGGAGCGGATAAGGGGTGAAAGGCATTCGGCGACTCCTTCAAAGTAGGCGGCTACCTGGGAACTCTAGCAACCCACGCTAATTGATATATTCTGCCAGATATTTGGCGGTCAGACTTTCCTTGTCCTTGACCAGTTCTTCCGGGGAGCCTTCGAACACGATTCGACCGCCCGCGGAGCCGGCACCCGGGCCCAGATCGATCACATGGTCGGAATGCGCGAGCACCCCAAGATGGTGCTCAATGACGATGACCGTCTTCCCTGAATCCACCAGGCGATCCAGCAGACCCAGGAGGTTCTCCACATCCGCCAGGTGCAGCCCGGTGGTCGGTTCATCGAGGATGAATAACTCCGCCTTCTCCGCCAGATGGCTGGCCAGCTTGAGGCGCTGACGCTCACCACCGGAGAGAGTGGTCAGGGGCTGGCCGAGCGAGATATAGCCGAGACCCACATCCACCAGCCGCTTGAGGATCTTCGCCGCCGCCGGAACCTTGGTCTCCGCTGCGGAGAAGTACTCCGCAGCTTCGGCGGCCGGCATCTTCAGCACCTGGGAGATGTCCTTGTCACCGAAGTGATAATCCAGGACGGACTCTTCGAAACGGCGACCCTCGCAGACCTCACAGGGGGTGGACACCCCGGCGACCATGCCCAGATCCAGGTAGATCACCCCGGCACCCTTACAGGTCTGGCAGGCACCTTCAGAGTTGGGGGAGAACAGGGCGGGTTTGACATCATTGGCCTTGGCGAAGGCCTTGCGGATCGGTTCCAGCGCCCCGGTGTAGGTCGCCGGGTTGGATCGGCGGGAACCCTTGATCGCGGACTGATCGACGAAAACCGTGGTCTCCGAGCGGGGGACCTGGGAGATCAGGGTGGACTTGCCGGAGCCCGAGACACCGGTGACCGCCGTGAGCACCCCCAACGGAATATCAACATCGACGTCCCGGAGGTTGTGCTTGCGGGCCCCGCGGACCTCGAGAATTCCGGCCGGGGTACGTGGCTCGGATTTCAACTGGGCGCGGTCACCGAAGTGGCGGCCAGTGATGGTGTCCGAGGTCTGCAGCCCATCGAGACTGCCCTCGAACTGGATGTAGCCACCGTGGCTACCCGCGCCGGGGCCCAGGTCGATGACATGATCGGCGATGGCGATGGTCTCCGGCTTGTGCTCGACCACCAGTACGGTGTTGGACTTGTCCCGCAGGTCCAGGAGCAGCTGATTCATCCGCTGGATGTCATGCGGGTGCAGCCCGGCGGTGGGTTCATCGAAGACATAGGTGACATCGGTCAGCGCTGAGCCGAGATGACGGATCATTTTGGTGCGCTGGGCCTCCCCACCGGAAAGCGAGCCAGCGGGACGATTGAGCTGGAGATAGCCCAGTCCGATCTCCACAAAGGAATCCAGGGTTTCGCGGAGCACCTTCAGCAGCGGGGCGATATTCGGCGCCTCGATCTCCTTGATCCATTCCGCCAGGTCCTTGACCTCCATGGCACAGAGTTCGGCGATATTGCGGCCGTTGATCCTCGAGTCCAGGGCATGCTGTGCCAGTCGGGTGCCACCGCAGTCGGGGCAGTCGACGAAGGTGACGGCACGGTCCACGAACTCACCGATGGACTTCTGCATGGCTTCGCGGTCTTTGTTGAGCATGGAGCGTTGGATGCGGGGAATCAGGCCCTCATAGGTCTGGTTGATCTGGGCGATCTTCATCCGGGTGGGTTCCTTGTACAGGAAGTCCGCACGTTCCTGTGGGGTGAAATCCCTGATCGCCTTGTCCGGATCATAGAGCCCGGATTCGGTGTAGAGCCGGTAGTTCCAGCCGCCGGTCTTGTAGCCGGGAACCTTCAGGGCGCCCTGGTTCAGGGAGAGGTCTTCATCGTAGATTTCATCGAGCTTGATATCGGAGACCCGACCCATACCTTCGCAGTTGGGGCACATGCCACCGGTGCGTTTGAAGGTGGTCTTTTCCCGCTTGGCGGTCTTGGTGCGTTCCACGGTGCTGGCACCAGCCGCAGAAACGCTGGGGACGTTGAAGGAGTAGGCACCCGGTCCACCGGCATTGGGTTCCGCGATCCGCGAGTAGAGGATGCGCAGCATGGCGGTGGCATCCGTGGCGGTTCCCACGGTTGATCGTGGGTTCGCCCCCATGGGTTCCTGGTCGACGATGATGGCGGTGGTGATGCCCTCCAGCAGATCCACATCGGGACGCGCCATGGTGGGCATGAAACCCTGGACGAAGGTGGAGTAAGTCTCATTGATCAGCCGCTGGGATTCCGCGGCGATGGTGCCGAAGACCAGGGAAGATTTTCCCGAACCGGAGACACCGGTGAACACCGTGAGCTGGCGCTTGGGAATGTCCACACTGACCCCGTGGAGGTTGTTCTCCCGGGCGCCGTGGACCCTGATGAGATCGTGCTGGTCAGAGGGGGTGCTCATGAGGTGGTGTGCTCCTGGGGGATTCGTGACTGCTGGGCCACAGAGTTTACCCCGGGGCACGCCACCCTTGCGTTGTGGAAGAATCCACCAACCTCAGGAGGTGGTGGCGGAAATGCGGGCGCGGTCCCCGCTCATGCTGCCGATGGCGTTGGAGGGGGTGGCCCCGTCCTTCCAGCGCAGCAGCGCTCCGACACCGTCGAGGATGTCGAGGTTGCTGTCATCGAGGGCGGTCACTCCGGCATCGGTGAGGATCGCCTGGTGGAGCAGATCCTCAATGTTGTCGGGCTCGCGCCCGGTGATGAACACCAGTTCATCGACCTGACCGCGTTCCAGAGACTCAGCCACCGCCGCCGCCCCGCCGACGGAAGCACCGTCGCGGGCCTGGCTCTGCCGGAATTCCTCGGTGCGTTCCTCCTGCCGGGCAGTGGAGAACTCCTGGGTCAGGCGGTTCAACTCAGCCCGGAAGCTGGGGCGGTGCAGACTCTGCCCACGGGTACCGCCGGAGACCACCTGCAGCTTCGCGGCGATGTCCTTGTGCAGTTCCGCCTTGAGCAGTCCCTGGGCGCGGACATCACCGGTGAGCAACACCATATCCGGCTTGTGTTCGGCCACCAGCTTGTTCACCTGCTGGGCCACAGCCTCGGCATTGCGTTCCCAGGAGTCCTCGACCCGGGCCTGGAAGTTATCGGCCCGCCAACCGTGCTGGTTTCCACCGCCGGAGCTGGTCTTGTGCAGCTCATCATGGCCACCATCGACGCTGGCGGCCTTTTCCACCACCGGGTCCCGGGAGGTGCGCAGGTGGAGGTCAGCTCCGGCCCGATCCACCTCGACCAGCAGCTGCCGGATGACATAGGGGGTCAGCTGCAGCAGTGGCAGGAGCTGCGGGCGCTCCCCGAAGTGCGCGGCGTCCTTAAGCGGCGGGGCCGGGAGCACCCGGTTGAGGACAATGTCCTCCCCGGCGGCGATGACCGCGAGGCCGTGTCGGCCGCCGAGTGTGGAGGGCCGCAGGATGCTGTCCTCGATCTGGGCCAACACCTGCTTGGGAGCGCCCTCAGACTCGAGTTGGCTGCGGAGCTGTTGCCAACGGTGGGTGATGTCCGTGGCAGCGGTTTCATCGGTTCGGGTGGTATCGAAATAGAGGGAGAGAAAAGGTCCCTCGTATTCGAGTGCGGACTTGAGCCAAGGTAGTTTCACGTTGACCTCCTTGTTGCCGGTGATGCAGCGACCAGTGTGCCCGCTAAGGCTTTTTAGTCACTGCGTGGTGTAGACCACATTTCCAGCGTTACCCCCCGTTTACAAGGGCATCCCGGGAATCCGGACATATTCCCAGCTCAGGAGATTTCTAAAGAGAAACTGACTAGGCTGATGGGTGAGATTGGTGTCGTCCCAACCCCTTCCCCCTCCCGGAGAGCATGATGAAAAACTCAGCCACCACCATCGCGCAGGCCATGCAACGTCAACCCCGTGTCAGCTTCCTGCCCACCAGCCAACAACGGTTCGCGGAAGAGGATCGGGCGCTACCGATCGGTTTCGGTCAGACCAATTCCCAACCCAGTACCGTGGTGGACATGCTGCGCCTATTGGCGGTGCAGCCGGGCCAGAAGGTGTTGGATCTGGGGTCCGGTTCGGGTTGGACGAGCGCACTCCTGGGGGAGTTGGTTGGCCCGGCAGGGCAGGTTCACGGCGTGGAACTGGTCCCCGAGCTGGTCGCGCGCTCCCGGAATTCACTGGACAAGGAACAGCCCTGGGTGCATATCTCCCAGGCTGAGCCGGGAGTGCTGGGGCTGCCGGAACTGGCCCCCTTCGACCGGATCCTGGTGTCCGCGGAAGCGAAGGAATTGCCGGCGGAGTTGCTGGCACAGCTCGCCACCTCCGGGGTGATGGTCATTCCAGTGGCGCAGACCCTGCTCCGGGTCACTCATGAGGGGATCACCCGGCATGGGGCCTATCTTTTCGTCCCCCTGATTCAGCGGGATTAGGCACGTAGTCTCCGCCACCAACTGCGGTGGGGGATGTCTGGCGGAACCTGCCCGAGGTAGTGTGCCCCGGAGATTCCCTGCGGCACCGGGGTGATCACATGGAAGGCGATCTCCTCGGCGTTGACGCTGACTTCCTGGGTTACGGGTTCTCCGATCAGGGAGAAGCCGAAGGCCCAGGTGGAGAACTCGGTGAACCACATGGCCGCCGTGGCAACCTCGACCCGGGAGCGAAACTCGGTTTCGAAGGGGAGCGGGGTGCCCTTGCCGATATGGCCGTGGGTGTCCACCCTGAGGCCGTAGGTGTCACTGCCGATGATCTGCCGATTCCCCGCCGCGCCGGATACCTCGAGATGTACCGATTGGGAGATGTCGTTGTACTCCAACCGGATGAAGCTCCCGCCAATATCGGGGAGCAGATGAGCATGGGAGCTCCGGACCAGGGTGGTGGGGCCATAGACGGCGAGGATGACCTGGGAGCCGTGGTGACCCAGCGGGGAGCCGAGGTCCTGCCCGGGCTGGATCTTCACCCAGGTGCCGCTGGGGAAGAAGGCCTCGGCGCGGGCGAGAATGCCCGCCTCATCGGCTGGCTCCTGCTGGCGGAGATCTTCGACCGGCAGGCCGGGGGAGGTGGCGGCTATCTCGATGATGCTCATGTTTCGAGCCTAGTTGTGATTCGCGCCATAGAGAATGCCGGAAAGGTTTCGGCCCCGTCTCAGCGCGTCTACGCCGCCACTGCCTATTCCAGCGCGACAATAATCAAGCTACTCAGGGCACCCGGTGGGTCCATTCCGCGGTGCCGAACTTGTTGGCCACCAGCGCCTCCGCGGCAGCGATATCGGTCTCGGTCAGTGCCGCCGGCACCGCCCCATAACGATCCCCGAAGACCTTGAGCAGCGTTTCGATGATCTCCTGGCGGGCCGCACCGGTCTGTCGCCGCAGGGGATCCACCCGTTTCTTGGCACTACGGAGGCCCTTGTCCGCAAGCTTGACCTTGCCGATGCGCAGCACCTGGCTCATCATGTCCGCATCAATGTCATAAGACATGGTCACGTGGTGCAGCACCGCACCCCGACGGCGTTTCTGCGCGGCCCCGCCGATTTTGCCGCCCTCGGAGGTGATGTCATTGATGGGCACATACCAGGCCTTGACCCTGTGAGCGGCCAGGGCGGCGAGCACCCAGCGGTCGAGATATTCATAGGATTCCTCATAGTTTAAGCCTCTGACCAGTGATTCCGGGGTGTAGAGGGAGTAGGTGATGCAATTGCCGCCCTCCATGAACATCGCCCCACCCCCGGAGATCCGCCGCACCACGGTCACCCCGTGCTCCGCCACCCCGGCGGCTTCGATCTCATTGGCATAGGACTGGTAGGAACCGATCACCGCGGCACGGTCCTCCCATTCCCAGATCCGCATGGTGGGGCCGCGCAGCCCCTCGGCAACCTGGTTCAGCAGCAGCTCATCGAGGGCGACATTGACCGGCGTGGGTAGCACGGGGGAGTGGATGACCTGCCAGTCCAGGTCGGTGAAATCGGTGGCCCCGGTGATCGCGCGCCGCACGCACAGGGCGATGTCCCGGGTGCTGAAGCCGTGCAGGGAGAGTTCCCCGAAACCGGCGAGCGCGGCGTCGATACGCGCTTTCAGTTCCTCGGTGCCCTCGCTTATCGACGCCCCGACCAGCGCCGGGCCGAGCGCGAAGAAGGCCTCATCGGGCTCGAGGAAAAAATCGCCGGAGATGCTCGCTGCAGTGATCTCGCCGTCGGCGGTCCCGATGTCGGCGACCACGAGTTTGCCGCCGGGGATCTTCACCTCAAAATGATGTTCGCTCATGGTTCAACGCTACCTTTCCCACCGTCCATGGCCAGGTCATCAGGGCCCAGACCATCGCCAGGAGCACGGCGACACTGAGCATGTACCAGGGCCAGGGGCCGAGCAGATCCAGCGCGGAACCGCCGGCCGGGGCGTGGGCGGTGTAGGCGTAATTCGCGTCGGTGAGCTGGTTGACACCAAACGCGATGGTCGTCCAGCCGGCGCTGAGCAGATAGGCCACCGCGAACCCACGCCAGCTCGGACGATGCCCCCGCCCCCAGACCAGCGCGAAGGGCACCAGCCAGCAACTGATGTGGAGGAACCAGTAGAGGATGAATTCCAGCGTCGGGTAGCGGAAGTAATTCAGGTCCGGGGTGATGATGGACTGCAGATTCAGCGTCAGCCCCCAGTAGTAGCTGAGCATGATCGCCCGGTGATCGCGGGTGATCAGGGCGATCGCGGTGATGATCCGCAAGGCGTCCGAGAAGTGGAAGGGCAGGGACTGGTTGATGTCGAAGTTGCCCGGTAGCAGCCAGAAGACCGTCCACACCACGGAGATGACCAGCAGAATCCAACCGGCGGCGCTGAGGGCGCGGTCCGGCAGTCGCCGGGCCAGCGGTATCACCGCCGCCGTGGCGATCACCGTAAAAGCCAGCACCAACAAATGCTGGGTGCCGTACATCGGCATGGATAGGGGGCTCACCGTCGATAGCTTAGTGAAGGGGGAACAAGCATCGACCGGATGAGGTTGCACCGGTCATGAGCGCTGAACCTGATTTCTCCGGCCTGAACTTCCTGACACCCCTGGCTGGTGCCGAGGATGCCCCGGTCTGCGGCCCTGCTGGCTGTTTCCCCTCGGTATCGGAAAGCAACACCACGGACAACCCGGTTTCTGAGGAGTAGACTGCGATGACATGAGCATCGCCTTTAATGCGCTCCTAGTGCTCGTCTTTGTGCTGATCGGCGGGGTCTTCGCCGCCACGGAGATGGCACTGGTGAGCCTCCGTGAATCCCAGATCCGGAAATTTGAGGGCGGCCGCGGTGCCGCCCTGAAGGTCGCGGGTCTGGCCCGGGACTCCGGGGTCTTTCTCTCGGCGGTGCAGATCGGGGTCACCTTCGCCGGCTTCTTCTCCTCGGCCTTCGGCGCCTCCACCATTGCCCCGCAGTTGAGCCCCTTTCTGGTGGCATGGGGTGTGCCCGAGCGCATGTCCGGGATCATCGCCCTGGTGGGGATGACGCTGGTGGTCTCCTATCTTTCCCTGGTGCTGGGGGAGGTGGTTCCCAAGCGGATCGCGATGCAGAAGGCCGAACGTTTCAGCCTCATCATCGCCCCGCCGCTGGGCATCTTCGCCAGGGTGATGGCCCCGGTGGTCTGGGTGGTCAACACCTCCTCAAATCTCCTGCTGCGGCTACTGGGCTTTGACCCGGATGCCCGCACCGAGCAGATGTCCACCGAGGAGGTCAAGGACATCGTCACCAGCCATGAGGGTTTCGGGGAATCCGAGCGTGGGCTGCTGGCCGATGTCTTTGAGGCCAATGATCGGCTGGTGGCTGAGGTGATGCGGCATCGCAGTGATATGGCCGCCTTCCCCGCGGAAGCTTCCGTCGCTGAGGTTACCGCCGCGGTCGTCGAGAAGTCCTTTTCCCGCTACCCGGTCTTTGAGGGCGATATCGATGAGATCATCGGCTTCATCCACGTCCGCGACCTGCTGGTGGAATCCGATGGTGAGCGCGAGATCCGGGACCTGGTCCGGGAGATCGCCTTCCTCCCCGGCACGGTGAAACTCCCCCTGGCACTCGGCCAGATGCGGGCCCACGGCTTTCACATCGCCATCGTGATGGATGAGTACGGCGGCACTGACGGCATGATCACCCTGGAGGATCTGCTGGAGGAACTCGTCGGTGAGATCTGGGATGAGTTCGACCGGGAGGAGAAGCATGCGGTGATGCAGCTGCACGAGACCCGCCAGTTGGACGGTGCCACGAACCTGGAGGATTTTGCCGAGGCCACCGGGGTATATCTGCCGGAGGGGCCCTATGAGACGGTCGCCGGGTGGATGCTCTCGCAGCTGGGCCGGGTTGCCGAGGCAGGGGATACCCTTCCCGTCCCGGCGGCCTGGACCATCGACCCCGAGGATGACAATGGTGCCCGAATTGTGTACCAACTGGAGGTCACCCGAACGCAGGGCAATAGGATTACCACGGTGAGACTGCGCAAGGCAGAGCTCGAGGACGATCAGTGAAAGCTGGGTGATGGCGAATGAGCGCAATCATGATCGCGTTCGGCATGACCGTATTCGCCGGTATGGCAACCGGTATCGGCGGCCTGATCGCGGTCCTCAAGAAAGATCCTGATGATCGTTTCATGGCGGCTGCCCTGGGATTCTCCGCCGGTGTCATGCTCTATGTCTCCATGATGGAGATCCTGCCCAAGGCGATCGATCATCTGAGCACCGCCACTGATGTGAAAACCGGCAACTGGTGGGCCATCGGCGCCTTCTTCGGCGGCGTCATTTTCATTGCGGCGATTGACCGCCTGGTGCCCAAGGCGATCAACCCGCATGAAGCAATGTTGGATGACACCCCGGAACTGCACGAGCGGCGTCAGAAGCTGATGAAGATGGGCACCCTGACTGCCCTGGCCATCGCGATCCACAACTTCCCGGAAGGATTTGCCACCTTCCTCTCCGCGCTGGATGATCCCACCCTGGCGATCCCGATCGTGGCGGCCATCGCGATCCACAATATCCCCGAGGGAATCGCGGTGGCGGTGCCGATCCGGGAGGCCACGGGTTCGCGGGCCAAGGCCTTCTGGCTCTCCACCCTCTCCGGGATGTCGGAGCCGGTCGGCGCGGTGCTGGGCTATCTGATCCTGCTGCCCTACCTGGGGGACACCACCCTGGGACTGGCTTTCGGTGCGGTCGCCGGCATCATGGTTTTCATCTCAATGGATGAGCTGCTGCCCACCGCGGTATCCACCGGGCGCCACCACCACGCCATTTACGGCCTGGTGCTGGGCATGGCGGTCATGGCGGTCAGCCTGGTGATGTTCCTCTAGCGGAATTCCCCGGAGGTTAGTGGGACCTGCCGCTCAGTTTGGAGATTGCGCCGAGCAATCCGACGATCACGGTGCCCCAGAGGAAACCGAAGATCAGCGAGACGAGGGTATTGCCCACCCAGCCGAGTGCGCCGCCCCCGAGGGCTACTTCCGCGCCGTGGGCGATCTCGTAGAACCAGATCGCCCCGAACTCCTCGAGCCCGACGATCATGATGTGGCCACCGACCCAGAGCATGGCGAAGGTACCGATGATGGCGATGACCGTCAGTACTTTCGGCATGGCGACAACCAGGCCCCGGCCAAATTTGGCACCGCCTCCCGTCGGGTCCTTCTCGATCATCCGGAGTCCGAGGTCATCCATTTTCACCAGGAGCCCCACCGCCCCGTAGACCAGGACGGTCACCCCGATGGCCACAATCAACAGCACACTCAGCTGCATCCAGAAGGTCTGGGTGGCCACCTCATTGAGTGAGATGACCATGATCTCGGCACTCAGGATGAGGTCGGTCATGATCGCACCCTTGACCAGTTTGTCCTCTGACTCCGGGCCTTCATCGGTGGCGGGGGTTTCAGTGGCATGCTGGCCGGTGAGTTTATGCCAGATCTTTTCCGCACCCTCGAAACACAGGTACGTGCCGCCGAGCATCAGCAATGGTGTCAGCGCCCAGGGTGCGAGCCAGTTCAGCAACAGGATAATCGGAAGAATGATGATCAGTTTGTTGCGGAAGGATCCCTTGGTGATCCGCCAGATCATCGGGAGTTCGCGGGCGGGGGAGGCATTGGAGACGTACTTCGGGGTGACAGCGGCGTCGTCGATGACCACGCCAGCGGCCTTGGCACTGGTCTTTCCGGCTGCGGCGGCCACGTCATCGACGGTGGCGGCGGCGGTTCTGGCGATAGCAGCAATGTCGTCGAGCAGGGCGGCAAGTCCACCAGGCATAACAGTCACCTTCCTAATGATGGGAATGTGACATAAGATACCCGCTTCTGTGCCCTCATGTGTTCCAAGGGGAGGGGGCAATGTACTACCGGCGGGCAAGGAGGTAACTTGAGGGCCATGACCTCAGCTTCCACCGCCCGTGTTGCCACTGATCGCCCCGCCCGATACGGCAAGCAGCTGGCTGCGCACTTCTCCCAGAAACTGAAGACGGATTGGGATGCCGCGGAGGGCCGCGGACACCTTTATTTCGAAGGTGAGATGGCCGGTGAGGTGAGTATGATCGTCGGGGACTCGGTGCTGCTGCTCCACCTGGTGACCGCACCGGAACACGTGGAAGCCCTGGAACTGGTGATCGCGCGCCATCTGGTTCACTTCGGTGCCCGCGATGAACTCAAGGTTTCCTGGCGTCGCGAGGGAGGGGTGGCAGGGACCGTTTTTTCCTCCGCTGACCTCGATGGCGTAGAGTAAGGCCCGGTTAGACAACTAGATAACCACGGGTGCTCGGTGAAACTCCGGGCTGAGATGCTGCATATCGGCGACCGTTGAACCTGATCCGGATAATGCCGGCGCTAGGGAGGAATCCATGACTGGTACACGTGTACCCCAAAACCCCACCACATCTACTTGGCGGGTCATTGACATCATCATCGCAGCGGTCCTTGGTGTGGCCTGCGGACTGCTCTTCTGGGTATGGAACTCAGTAGGCTATGCCTGGTTCACCGCCTTTGATGCCCTGACCCCGGGCTTGGGTGGCATGGCCGCCGGCATCTGGCTGATCGGCGGTGTCATCGGTGGACTGGTGATCCGCAAGCCCGGTGCGGCCCTCTTCGTTGAGTTGCTCGCCGCAGTGGTCTCTGCGGCGCTGGGTAATCAGTGGGGAATCGAGACCGCATACTCAGGGCTGGCCCAAGGCTTGGGCGCCGAGCTGGTTTTCGCAGCCTTCCGCTACCGCCGTTTCACTTTGCCGGTGGCGGTGCTCGCAGGGATCGGCGCCGGTATCGGTGCCTATGTGCTGGAACTTTTCCTCAGCGCTTATTACGCGATGTCCCTGACCTTCAACATCATCTATCTTTCCTGCCTCCTGGTTTCCGGGGCGGTGCTGGCGGGAGCCCTGGGCTTCTATCTGGTCAAGTCGCTGGCGGCGACCGGCGCTCTGGACCGTTTTGCGGTGGGCCGGGAACTGCGGCCGCAGGTATGACCAGAAATATTGTTCGAGGGGCAGGTGTCACCGCCCGCGATTTCGGGTGGCGTCATGCCAGCCGCACCAGGCCCGCCTTAGCCGGCATCAATCTCGATATCGGGCCAGGACAGCGGGTCCTGCTCAGCGGTAATTCCGGTTCCGGAAAATCCACCCTGCTGGCGGCGCTGGCCGGGGTTCTCGGTGATGCCGAGGATGGTGAGCGGCAGGGCACCCTGCTTATCGACGCCGTGGACAACCCCACCGTCGGGCTGGTGCTGCAGGACCCTGATTCCCAGGTGATCGCCAGTCGGGTGGGCGATGATGTCGCTTTCGGTTGCGAGAATCTCGGCGTCCCGCCTGCGGAGATCTGGCCGCGGGTGCGTCGCGCTCTGGAGATGGTGGGGCTGGATCTGCCCCTGGATCATCCCACCGCACACCTTTCGGGTGGTCAGAAGCAGCGTCTGGCGCTGGCCGGGGTGATCGCCATGGGGGCGAGTCTGATTCTCCTGGATGAGCCCACCGCGAACCTTGATCCGGTGGGGCAGCGGGAGGTGGTGGCGGCGGTGGACCGCATAGTCAACGAGACCGGGGCGACCCTGGTAATCGTGGAGCACCGCCATGAATTCTGGCTGCCGATCGTTGATACGGTGCTGCGTCTGTCGGATGGCCAGATTCAGGAGATCTCCCCGGCAGAACTGTCTGGCACACCTGTACTGGAACCGGCACACACCGACCTTTCCCGGGCCGCGTCCCTGATGTCCGCCCATGATCTGGTGACCCAGTGGGGCCCGCCCCGCACCTTGCGGCTGCCCGCCGGGGCCTCCACCGTGATCACCGGGCCCAATGGTGCCGGAAAGTCCACGCTGGCCATGACCCTGGCCGGGCTGCTCCCACCTCGCAGCGGCACCTTGGAGGTCTCCGAGGAGCTGCGCCAGGGGCTCCGGAATGCGCCGCACAAGTGGCGTTCGGCGGCGCTGGCGAAACGGATCGGCATGGTCTTCCAGGACCCGGAGCACCAGTTTGTCGCACGTACCGTCGCCGAGGAGATGGCGGTCGGGCCGAAGGTGATGAAGCTTTCCGGCGCCGGGGAGCGCATCGCTGAGCTCCTTGAGCGCCTTCGGCTTGATCACCTCGCCCAGGCCAATCCCTTCACCCTCTCCGGCGGGGAGAAGCGGCGACTGTCGGTGGCCACCGCCCTGGTGGCGGCCCCGAAGCTCCTGATCCTGGATGAGCCGACCTTCGGCCAGGACCCGGAGACCTTCAAGGAGCTGGTGCTCATGCTCCGGGAGTTGACTGCCGAAGGGGTCACCATCGTTTCGGTGACCCATGACCAGGCCTTCATCAACAGCCTGGGTGATCATCACGTGGCGGTCTCATGAATCTGCTCCGGGGAATCAATCCGGTCACGAGGATCGCGGCGCTGATCCTGCTGACCACACCGCTGCTGCTGAGCGTGGATCTGGTTTCGGCGACGGTCTCGCTGGCGTTCACCCTGGCGCTTGCGCCGTTGGCGGGAGTGGGTTGGTGGACCATGTTCAAACGGGGGTGGCCGATTCTGCTGGCCGCCCCGATCGCCGGGGTGTCGATGGCGCTCTACGGCCGTCCCGAGGGGCAGGTGTACGTCGAGTTCCTCTTCGCCACCGTCACCGACAACTCCCTGCAGCTGGCGGCGGCGATCATGGTCCGTGTGCTCGCCGTCGGGCTACCGGTGGTGGTGTTGGCGGCCAAGGTCGATCCCACTGATCTGGGCGATGGGCTGGCACAGGTGGCTCGGCTGCCGGAACGTTTCGTCATCGGCGCGGTGGCCGGTGCCCGGTTGACCTCGCTCTTCCGCTCGGACTGGTCCTCGATGGCCCAGGCGAGGCGTTCCCGCGGCATCGCGGATCAGGGCCGGATCAAACATCTGCTGACCATGGCCTTCGGGCTGCTGGTCCTGTCCCTGCGGCGTGGTGGAAAGTTGGCCACCGCCATGGAAGCCCGTGGTTTCGGCGGTGGGCAGCGCACCTGGGCCCGGGAATCGAAGGTCGGCGCGCGGGATTTCACGGTTCTTGCCTGCTGTGTGCTGATCTCCACCGTGGCCATTGGTGTGGCGATCTGGACCGGTTCCTTCCGCTTCCTCGGGGCTTAACGTGTTCACCCTCCTCATCGACGGGCGCTCCGGCTCAGGCAAAACCACGCTCGCCCGCCAGCTGGCCGCAGAGACCGGCTACCAACTGGTACACCTGGATGATTTCTATCCCGGTTGGGGAGGACTCGCCGCCGCCGCCGAGATGGTCGCCCGGCAGGTGCTGCACCCACTCACCCCAGGCTTCACCCGCTGGGATTGGGAAGCGGACCGGCCGGGGCAGTGGCAGCCGCTGATCCCGGGTGCGTCCTTGATCATCGAGGGCGCGGGCGCGGTCACCACGGCGTCGATAAGCGCCGCCCGGCAGCTCGGAGAGACCCTGAGCGTGCGTGTCGACGCCCCGGCCGCCCTACGCCGGGAGCGTGCCCTGCGGCGCGATCCGGGCTTCGCACCCTGGTGGGAGATGTGGGCCGCGCAGGAGGCACTCCATTTTGCCGGAGCAGTCCGGGCGGACCTGGAACTACCGGGCTGAAGCGATCGGTCCGAGCACACCCCACTGGGCCACCGCTGGTGCCAGCTCCGTGGGCTCGTGGCCCCAGACGGTGAGTATCGCCCGGATGCCGTGACCGGTGCCCGCGGTCAGCTCGAGCCGCACCCGATCCCCCGGCTCACCTGCGCCCGTGACAAAGTCCAGGACCTCGGCAGGGCTGGATTCGGTGACCACACCCAGCACAGCTTCCGGGGCCTGGGGAGCGTGGTATGTCTGGCCGGCGGCCGGGGGCCGGAAATGATCCCAGACGACCTCCGCGGGCACCGTCATCTGACGCTCCCAGCGCACCATCCAGCCGCTCTCATCATGGGCGACCTGGGGCTCGTCCAGACCGAACTGCAGCGCCAGCTCCTGGTGTCTTTCGGGCCGCGGGCCGAACTCAGGGACCGGCTCCTGCCGCAGATGGTGGGCCAGCACCTCCAGGCAGGTCTCCCAGCCGGTGGCATAGCTGGCCGCGCCGGGCAGATCATCGAAGACGTAGGTCAGCCGCAGGGTGGTCCCCGGCTCCAGCTCCAGGATCATCAGGTCGGTGTGCCAGGAGAGCACCAGGCGCGTTGGTTCCCGCCGTTCGAGAATCTCGCCCAGCTCTGCCGGGGTTACCGCGAAATCACGAAAGCGGAGCTGCCTGCCACTGATGTCCACCACGCTGGGAAACCAGGAGCTCAGGCCCGCTGCGGTGCTGATGGCCGACCACAGGATCTCCGGTGACTGGGAAAAGTGCTTGGTGACCATTACTGCTGGGCGGCCATCGTATTCCTTGAGTTCGGTCATGATTGTTCCTCCTGCTTGTGGCGATACCCTGGTAACCGTGGAAACTATCAGGATTGCAGCCGTGGTGCTGCGCAGCGAGGACGGCCGGATTCTGAGCGTGCGAAAGCGGGGGACCGGCAGTTTCATGTTGGTCGGCGGAAAGCTTGAAGCCGGGGAAACGCCGTTGTGCGCGGCGGTGCGGGAGGTGGCGGAGGAGCTGCGCATCCGGCTGGATCCCTCCCGGCTGTCCCACCTGGGGCGTTTTGAAGCACCTGCCGCCAATGAGGACGGCGCCGGGGTGGACTGTGATGTCTACCTCGCCGCCGACCCGATCGGGGGACTTCCGGAGGTTTTCGAGGAGATCGAGGAGGCCCGTTTCTTTGCGGTGGACTCTGAATCTGCCGAGCTGGCGCCACTGAGCCGGGAGGTGGTGCTGCCGATATTGCGGACGAGCCCGGACAAACTTGATACTCTCGCCTAGTTGTTGTCGGGACCCCAGGAGGCCACATGTTCGGCATTGTCACAGCTTTCGCCATCATCTTCTTGGTGATTGCCGCCGGTTATCTGCTCTCCCGCGTCGGGGTCATCCGCGGCGAGCCGGACCGGGACGTGATCAACCGGGTCGCCTTCTACGCGGCAGTTCCGGCACTGGTGTTCTCGGCGGTGGCCACGACCGAGATCGGGGATATCTTCTCCCCGGTGGTCGGTGTCAGTTTCCTGGCCATGGTGCTCACTGCTGTTCTGTATTGTGTGCTCTCCGGGCTCTTCCTGCGTCGCGATCTCCCCACCACCGCTGCTGGTGCGGGTGCCTCGATGTACACCAATACCGTCAACATCGGGCTGCCGGTGATGGTTTATGTCATCGGAAACTCCAGTTACATGGCACCGATCATGGTGATCCAGATCGTCATCTTCACCCCGATTTTACTGGCGGGCCTGGCTTCTGGGGGAGTGAGCCTCGCGCAAATAATGAAAAGATCGTTGCTCAGTCCGATCGTGCTGGCCTCGGTGGCCGGTGTGCTGGTGTCCTTGAGCCCCTGGTCCATTCCGCAGGCTGTAATAGAACCCTTCAGCATCCTCGGTGGGGCGGCGGTGCCCCTGGTGCTCCTGGTCTTCGGGGCCTCGCTCAGCTCCACGAAGGTGCTGGCATCCCGGGAGGATCGCCCCTCGGTGATCACCGCATCGCTGGTGAAACTGCTCGGTATGCCGGCCATCGCCTGGGGTCTGGGCCTGCTCTTCCAGCTCGACACTGAGCAGCTTTATGCGGTGGTGATTCTGGCGGCGCTGCCCAGCGCTCAGAATGTGTACAACTTTGCCGCGACCTACGGCAAGGGCGAAATAGTCGCCCGGGACACGGTGTTCATCACGACCTTCGCCGCCTTGCCGGCGATGCTGGCTATCGCACTGCTCTTTGGCCGCTGAGTGCAGTGGTCGTTGAGCCGTCAGAACATGAGGGTTTCATCGTGTTTTGCCTGCGTGGGGGTGGTTTCAGGGGGTTCCGGCTTCATTAAATGACCCAAGCTTCCTACAATGACCTATATCGCACTAAGGCGAAAAGGTGGTTTAGGCCACAATATGAATCCGGAAAAGGGGAGCATCATGGGTCTTGAAGTCCGTGCCAGCGAAATGAAGGTCTGGAAGACCTTCACCCTTGAACGGCAGTTGGATGTCATCATCAACGCCGATCGGCTCCTGGCCTCCCGGGGTGAGCCCCGGGGCACCATCTGTCTGTCAGACACCATCGCGGCTGACCTCATGGGGATCTAGAGAATGTCCCCGATCACCTCGACGGGGCGACCGATGCGCACGCCCTTCCCGGTGACCACGATGGGTCGCTCGATCAGTTTGGGGTGGGCCACCATGGCGCTGAGTAGTTCCGCTTCGGGGGTCTCCAGGCTCAGTCCCAGCTCCTGGTACAGGGCTTCTTTGGTGCGGATGCCTTCGTGCGCACTGATGCCGGCACGGTCGTAGAGTTCCCTGAGCTTTTCGACGGTGGGCGGATTATCCAGGTACTTCACCACGGTCGGGGTGATGCCGCGCTCCTCAAGGTAGGCCTTGCCCTTTCGGGAGGTGGAGCAGCGCGGGTTGTGATAAATCGTTGCCTCGGTCATGGGGCCGAGTCTAACCGGACTAGTCCCCGGCGGGGACCAGTTCTACGTGCTCTGCCCAGGTCAGCTCGATACCCTTGGAACGGAGCCACTCCATGGCATCGTCATCGTGGCGGGTGATGCCATCCACGGCGGAGAGGGTGGTGTCAATCGCGGTCTCCGCTTCGGCGGCGGTGATCAGTCCGGCGGAGGTGGCGGCGGCGAGCTCGTCGATGTCGAGAACATCGATGGGTTCACCGGTGACGGAGACCAGGTCGACGTAGAGGTCCCGGGTGGTCCACACAGTGCCTTTGACCTCGATTTCGGCGACATCGAAGTAGTAGTTCTGGCGGGCTTCCACGCCTTCCCGGAAGTGGAAGATATTGGCGCGCAGCCCGATCTCGGGCAGCAGCCAACTTTCGAGGTAGCCGAATTTAGGGTGATTTGCACCGCGGGCCATGTAGAGGCCGAAGTCGGTGCGGGTGAACACATCCACCTCGCGGAGATAGCCCTTGGGGTCGACATTGGTGTGTGTGTCGAGGTCAAAGGTCTCCGACTTAACCGGGTGCAGCTGCGTCATGATGTCGCTATCTCACTTCCACGAGGGCCCCGGTGGGGACAAAGGAGCAGATGGCGTCTTCGGTGTGGACATCGCCGGTGGCCATCGCGAGGATGGTGCCGTGGCCGGTGTCTGCGGTACCGGACAACGTTGCCGGGCCATCGGGGTTGATTCCGTGGTTGCCCAGCGCAGTGGTTCCGGTCTTCAACGTGTTGATGTTGATCCAGTGCACGAACATCCCACCCTGCTCCGGGGTTGCAGGGGAGGTGCCGAGTGCGGTGAAGACGAAGGCGGTCTGGCCGACGCCCGCTCCGGGGAACGGGATTTCGACTGGGCCAGGCACTGCGATGGCGGAACCCACCGCATCTGCCTGGCCGCCGATGCAATCGCCGGCCACGGTGGGCCAGGCGAACTGGGTGAAGTTGGGGGCGTTCTCCGGCAGTTCGGGGCCGCCTTCGCCGCCGCCCTCAAAGAATGCGACGGCGGTGAGGATCGGGCCACGGAGCTCTGCCGGCATCCAGGGCTGGTTGACGAAGTCGCGGGCCTGCTGGAGCACCTGCGCATTCGGTCGCCCGAGCTGATCCAGCGGGAGAGATGAGGACAGCGGATTTGCTGCCGCGGTGCCCATGCCGGCCCCTGCCAGAAGCAGGGTGGTGCCCAAGATGGTGCTGATTCTTCTGATGGAGTTTCGCACGATGGCCTTCCCGGAAATTGAGGTGTGAGTCAGGTGAGTTCACATTGGTATCTTCCATAACAATATTCACTTCTGTCTCACCGTCAATGCGGAATGAGCCTGAGAACGTGATCTGCCAGTTCAGGGAGTCGGGTGGATCACCTTCTATTTTCTGATTCGCTCCGGAGGGAGGCTTTGTTACACGAGCCGCAATCGCACTAATTACTACAGTCATCATTAAGGTGGAAAGATATTCCTTCACCGCCTTGGTGAGTCTGACAGTGCATTTCGGTGAAGTAGGGAGTAACATATCCGCCGTTAACCATCGCGCCTGTTGTGCGACCAATATCGGTAGGAGTACCCCGCTAGTGACCCATCCTGAGTTTCGTAACGTCGCCATTGTCGCGCACGTCGATCACGGTAAGACCACCCTCGTCAACGCAATGCTGGAGCAGTCCGGTGTCTTCGCTGACCACGGTGGCGTCTCTGACCGTGTGATGGACTCCGGTGATCTGGAGAAGGAAAAGGGCATCACCATCCTGGCCAAGAACACTGCCGTCCGCCGTAAGGGCGCCGGCAAGGATGGCAATGACCTGATCATCAACGTCATTGACACCCCGGGTCACGCCGACTTCGGTGGCGAGGTCGAGCGTGCGCTGTCCATGGTCGACGGTGTGGTTCTGCTGGTCGATGCTTCTGAGGGCCCGCTGCCGCAGACCCGCTTCGTGCTGGGCAAGGCGCTGGCCGCCAAGATGCCCGTGATCATCTGTGTCAACAAGACCGACCGTGCGGACGCCCGCATCGACGAGGTTGTTGAGGAAGCCCAGGACCTGCTCCTGGAGCTGGCCTCCGGTCTGGAAGACGAAGAGGCTGCACAGGCCGCCGAGCAGCTGCTCGACCTGCCGGTGCTCTACACCTCCGGTCGTGAGGGCAAGGCCTCCAACGACAATCCGGGTAACGGCAACGTTCCGGATTCCGATGACCTGCAGCCGCTCTTCGACACCCTCTATGAGGTGCTGCCGGAGCCGACCGCGAACCTGGATGCCCCGCTCCAGGCTCACGTCACCAACCTGGACTCCTCTTCCTTCCTGGGACGTATCGGCCTGATCCGCGTGTTCTCCGGCTCCATCAAGAAGGGCCAGCAGGTCGCGTGGATCCACTATGACGAAGAGGGCAACCAGCACACCAAGACCGCTAAGATCGCGGAACTGCTGCGCACCGTCGGTGTGACCCGTGTGGCCGCCGATGAGGTCATCGCCGGTGACATCGCCGCCATCTCCGGTATCGATGAGATCATGATCGGTGACACCCTGGCTGATCCGGAAAACCCGGTCGCGCTGCCGCGTATCACCGTCGATGAGCCCGCACTGTCCATGACCATCGGTGTGAACACCTCCCCGATGGCCGGCCGTGGCGGCGGCGACAAGCTCACCGCCCGCGTGGTTAAGGCCCGGCTGGATCAGGAACTGATCGGTAACGTTTCCCTGAAGGTGCTGCCGACCGAGCGTCCCGACGCCTGGGAGGTCCAGGGCCGTGGCGAAATGGCACTGTCCATCCTGGTGGAGACCATGCGCCGCGAAGGCTTTGAGCTGACCGTGGGCAAGCCCCAGGTTGTCACCCAGATGGTCGACGGCAAGATCCACGAGCCCTACGAGATCATGGTCATTGACGTGCCCTCCGAGTACCAGGGCAACGTCACCCAGTTGATGGCTTCCCGCAAGGGCCTCATGCAGGCGATGGACACCACCCCGGGTTCCGATTGGATCCGCATGGAGTTCCGTATCCCGGCCCGTGGCCTGATCGGTTTCCGCACCACCTTCATGACCGAGACCCGCGGTACCGGCATCGCCAACTCCTACTCGGATGGCCTGGATGTCTGGGCCGGCGAGATCAAGGACCGTGCCCAGGGTTCCCTGGTCGCCGACCGTACCGGCAAGATCACCGCATTCGCGTTGACCCAGCTGGCTGACCGTGGTGCCTTCTTCGTCGAGCCGGGCGCAGAGACCTATGAGGGCCAGGTCGTCGGCGCGAACAACCGCGAAGAAGACATGGACATCAACCCCACCAAGGAGAAGAAGCTCACCAATATGCGTGCAGCTTCCGCGGACACCACCGTGACCCTGAACAAGGCTCACGTCCTCTCCCTGGATGAGGCCATGGAATTCTGTGGCAACGACGAGTGCGTCGAGGTCACCCCGGAGATCCTGCGCGTGCGCAAGCAGATCCTCACCGCCAACGAGCGCGGCCGCGCCCGTTCCAAGGCAAAGCAGATGAACAAGTAATCCTCAGCTGAGCCAGCAGGCCTGTCGTCTCCGGACGGCAGGCCTTTCCTGTTTTTAGTGATATCACTGGTAGAAAAGCAATTGTGAGAAGTCGATCCCGTCTGTTGTCCATCACCGCCATCGCCCTGGCGGCCTCTCTGGCGGCCTGCTCCGCTAATCCCGGACCGCCACCGGTGGAGGAAACTACGACGGCGGCGGAGCCCGCAACCTCCACCACGTCCACCCCCACCAGCACCGAGCAAGTCGCGCGTTCGACTATCTCGATCGGCATTGATCCGCTGCGCAACGGCCTGAATCCGCACCTGTTGTCGGATGACTCCGCCTTCGTGCAATCCCTGGCGAGCCTGGTGCTTCCCAGTCCCTTCCACAATGGGGAGCTGGACACGAATGTCATGGTCTCGGCGGAGGAGGTGGCACCGGTGGGGGAGGCGGTGCAGACCCTGCGCTACGTGATCAGCCCGGAGGCGCAGTGGAGCGACGGCACCCCGATCACCGGTGCGGACTTCAACTATCTGTGGCGTTCGATGATTGTGACTCCCGGGGTGATTGATGCGGCCGCCTACCATTCGATCAGCAGCATCCGGACTTCTGCGGCTGGCAAGACGGTGGAGGTTGATCTTTCCCGTCCACTCGCCAGTTGGCAGGGGCTTTTTGCGCATCTGTTGCCCAGCCATCTGGTACAGCCGGCTGGAGCCGATTTTGCGCAGGTGTTGCTTGACAATGTCCCGGCCTCCGCCGGGCGTTTCATGGTCCAGGCGGTCGATCGTTCCCGGGGAATGGTCACGCTGCACCGGAATGATCGGTTCTGGGGGAGTGATCCCGCTTTGACCGATGTGCTCCATTTTCGGGAGATCCGTTCGGTGGCCAGCGGCACGGACCAACTCCGCTCCGGTCAGGTTTCTTTCCTTGATATCACGCCCCAGCAGACCTCTGTGGAGGCCTATAACCTCATGGTGGACAATCAGGTTCGCACCCTGGAGACCACCCGCGAACTGCAACTTTCCTTCAACACCGCATCGCCTTCCCTGGAGACGGCGTCGATACGCGCGCAGTTCGCCTCGCTTATCGACGTCCCGGTCATCGCCCGGCTTGCCGCCGGGCGGAGCAGCAACCTTGGCGTGCCCGACTTTGCCTCGCCCAACGACGATGCCACCGAGCTTCGTGAGCTGAGTGCGGATGAGCCGCTGCGGATCGCCGCCGACCCCGCAGATGACACCGCCTCAGCAGCGGTGCGGACCCTCATCGATATGCTGGCACAGCAGGGCGTCCGCGCGGAGCTGGTGGCTGCGGAACTCAGCGAAGTCGCGGAGACCGGGTTGCCGGCGGGGGATATTGACGCGGTGGTCACCTGGCGTAATTCCCTCGGCTCCCCGGTGGATGTGGCCAGCGCTTACCAGTGCCCGCCCAGTGAAGAATCACCGCGTACCGGCAACCTCACCGGCTACTGCGTTTCCGGCACCGATGCCGTCCTGGATTCTTTCCTGGCGGGTTCCGCCTCCCCCGGGGAGATCACGGAATTCGTGGCCGGGCTGGAGAATCTGGAGCATCTGACGGTTCCGCTGCTGCGGGAGACGAGGGTGCAGGTTTTGGGGGGCGGTATCGTGGGAGTGGACCCCCTGCTGGAGAATTGGCCCAGCGGAATTTCATCGGCGGCTTCCTGGAGGATGCAGTAGTGACTAAGGATTTGAGCGGCTATCGAGTGGTGGCGGTCCACGCCCACCCCGACGACGAGGCGATCTCCACCGGCGGTGCGCTGGCGGATCTCGCCCGACGCGGTGCCGAGGTCACCGTGATCACCTGCACCCTCGGCGAACAGGGAGAGGTCATCGGTGAGCCTTATCAGCACCTGGTGGCAGATCACGCCGACCAGCTCGGCGGTTTCCGCCTCGGTGAGTTGCGTGCTTCCCTGGCCATCCTCGGTGTCGCTGGCCACCACCTCGGCGCTCCGGGCATGTTCCGGGATTCCGGCATGGTCGGCGATCCGGCACAGGAACACCCACGGGCCTTCGTCAACTCCGGTGCCCGGGCGGTGGAGGTGCTCGTTGAACTATTGCAGGAGCTGCAGCCGCACCTGCTGATCACCTACGGCCCTGATGGCGGTTATGGGCACCCGGATCATATCCGGGCGCATCAGATCACCCACGAGGCCGCAGCACAGCTCAGTGTGCCACGGGTGCTCTGGGCGGTCACCGATACTGATGATCTCAACGCAGGCCTGGCGGCCATCACCACGGTGCCGGCCGGCTGGACGCGCGGTGACATCGCTTCGGTGGGCACCAGTGACCTTGCCATCACCCTCGATGACTTTTCCTATCATGCCAAGCGTGCTTCGATGCAGGTCCATGCCACCCAGGTCTGGATTGCCGACGGCACTGTGTCCCCGACGAATCCGGTCGCGGCCTTCGGGTCCGGGGATGGGGTGGTCTGGGCACTGTCGAATCTGATCGCCCAGCCGCTGTTGCGTCGGGAGCACTACCAGTTCGGCGCCGGGCAACCGTTGCCGGAGGGCGCCACCGGACTACTGGATGGCCTTACCCGGGGGTGATTGAGGTGAGCACAAGAGGTTTTATTCACCAGGATTTCGGTCGCGCCGAAGCTGCCGGAGGTTTGTTCTGGCTCTCCCTCGGGGCCCTGATTTCAGTGCTCCTCGAGGTGGTCTATCTGGGAAGTTGGATCATGCTTCCCGGTGGTCAGGCCATTGCCTTCCCCTATACGATCGCCTTCGCATTTTTCTTCACCATGGTGTTGAGCAGGACCGCAGTGCTCTGGACCGATCGGATGGTCATCGCCGCCATCCCGCTCTACGTCTGGATCGCCGGGTATGCCATGCTGATGATGTGGCCCGTTTTCAGCGGTGACCACTTACTTGCTTCCACCATCCGCAGCGTATTGTTGCTGGCTGCTGGCGTGGTAGGTGGCATTTGGCCCCTCATCAAGGCCAAGTGACATAATAGGGGAGCGTTTCACCCAAAAATTCCGCGACTTTATTGGAGTACCGAGTTCCTCATGACATATACAATCGCACAGCCCTGTGTTGACGTCTTGGACCGTTCCTGCGTTGAAGAATGCCCCGTTGACTGTATCTACGAGGGCAAGCGCATGCTCTACATTCACCCGGACGAGTGCGTCGACTGTGGTGCTTGCGAGCCTGCTTGCCCGGTCGAGGCTATCTTCTACGAGGACGATGTCCCAGACGAATGGTTGGCCTACAACGATGCCAATTCCGCCTTCTTCGATGATCTTGGCTCGCCCGGTGGCGCTGCCAAGGCCGGTCCGCAGGATTTCGATCACGCCTTGATCGCTGCGCTGCCGCCGCAGAACCAGGAATAATTTTCACACCGGCCTAGCAAGAGGAGAACAATGACGCGCACCCCGCTGGGAGCTACCCTCCCGGACTTCCCCTGGAACTCTCTCGACCAGGTGAAGGCCAAGGCTGCCGCTCACCCTGACGGCATCGTCAACCTCTCGGTGGGCACCCCGGTTGACCCGGTCGCACCCAGCATTCAACTCGCCTTATCTGAGGCTGCCGCGGAACCCGGATATCCGCAGACGGTGGGTACTCCGGCGCTCCGCCAGGCGATCATCGCTGCGCTGGCCCGTCGCTATGGGATGAGCGGCCTGGCTGAGAATGCGGTCCTGCCTGTTGTGGGGACCAAGGAAGCCATCGCCTGGCTGCCGACGCTATTGGGGATCCGTGGCACCGTCGTCATCCCGGAGGTCGCGTACCCCACCTATGAGGTGGGTGCGCTCATCGCTGGTGCCACGCCGATGCGGGCAGATTCGCTTCTGCAGATCGGCCCGGCGACCCCGGATCTGATGTTCATCAATTCGCCGGGAAATCCGACAGGCAAGGTCCTGGGGCTGGAACACCTGCGCAAGGTGGTCAAGTGGGCGCAGGAACGCGGTGTCATCCTCGCTTCCGATGAGTGTTATCTCGGCCTGGGTTGGGAGGACGACAATCAGCCGCTCTCCATTCTGGATCCGGCAGTCTGCGATGGTGACCACACCAATCTGATTGCCATCCACTCGCTCTCCAAGTCCTCCAATCTGGCCAGCTACCGCGCCGGTTTCCTGGCCGGGGATCCCGCGTTGATCGCCGAATTGACCGAGGTGCGTAAGCACGCCGGTTTGATGGTGCCGGGTCCGATCCAGGCTGCCATGGTCGCCGCCCTCGAGGATGATGATCAGGAAGCTGGACAACGGCTGCGCTACGTCATCCGACGGGCGAAACTGATGCGGGCACTGATCCAGGCAGGCTTCCAGATCGACAACTCCGAGGCTGGTCTGTACCTCTGGGCAACTCGTGGGGAGAACTGCCGCGACACCGTCGACTGGCTGGCCGAACGCGGCATTCTCGTGGCTCCCGGCGACTTTTACGGACCCTCCGGTAGCCGGCACGTGCGCGTTGCGCTGACCGGCACCGATGAGCGTATCGACGCCGCGGTGGCCCGACTCTCCGCTTAGCAGGGTCAGAAAGGCGGCTCCTCATCGTCAATCCGGGAATTACCCGGCTTCGACGGGCGGGGCCGTTTCTTGGCTTCCTGTTCCGCCCGCTCTCGTTCCTTGGCCCTGGCCCGCTCCTGGCGTCCGGTCTGACGCTGCGCCAGGGTCTGATTCCAGTGCTTCTGGTTGGGGGCGAGCGGGCCTTCCGCACGATTCACCGTCCAGGTGCCCTCGGAAAACAGCCAGTACACGTCACCGGTGTACGGGTCGAGCAGATAGTGCACCTGCTCATCGGTTTTCCGATTGTGGTGGGTCTGGCAGAGCGACAAGAGGTTGTCTGCACTGGTGGGACCGCCGTCTCGGTAGTTGATCCGGTGGTCCAGCTGGGAGCGGCTGGCGGGGCGGTTACAGCCCGGCCAGCGGCAGACCCCATCGCGGCCCTCCACGGCCGCCCGAAGGGCCGCGGTGGCTTGATAGGAGTTCACCCGCAAGGTGCCGGCGGCGTCGGCATCCCTGATCAGCTTCGCGGCTGCGGCCATGGCTTCAGTCTCCCGGGGATCCAACGTTCCGAAGGGCTGCAGGAAGCCGGGGGCGTCTGGCAGGTCTTTCGCCTTGTAGAGGTTGAGGGTGATGGCCACGGTGACACTCATCAGGAAAATCTCGATGAAGGCCTGGGTGAAATTGATGGCCTGGGACGACGCTCGGGCACGGACCGCCTCTTCGATCTTCGTGGCGGTGCCCTGGTCTGTCCGAATCTCGAACATCACGCTGCCATCGGTCTGTGGAGTGGAGCGGAAGCTGCTGGTGAAGTCATTCTCGGGAGGTGGTTCCGGAGCCGTAGGTGAATCCTCCGCAGGATGTTCTGCTTCGGAATCTTCGGAATCTTCGGCGCTTTCCGGCTCCGCTGGCTCTGGGGTCAGCGCCTTGATGACCGACTTGATGGCCTTGGTGATGGTTCCGGAGACGGGGAGGAGCTCGTTGGGCTTGGCGGGTGTGAGAAGATCGCTCAGCCGCTCATCGAGGCACTCCCAGAAATCCTGGTCTGTCCGGAGCACAACCGGGATGCCGGTGAGCTGGAGATCGATGGAGCGTAGCCGAGCCATGTCAACGTGGAAATATGTCTCGATTAAAGCCCGGAGTCGGGGCAATTGGTCGAGGGTGTCCAGGGCGTAGAGGTTGGCGGCAATGAAATTGGAGTGCATGCCGTTGGATCTGGTGATGGTGGCTGAAAGCTCGATGAAATCACGCTCCCGGCCCTCCGGAGAGGTAGGCAAAGCTTGCCGCCAGGCGAGATATTCGGCTTTGCGGACCTGGCGGAATGCTTGGGCGAGTGGATCGTTGGGGGAACTGACGGAGTGGAAGGCGGTGGCAGTGGTGGTGGTCACGGGGACAGGTCACCTCCTTGAAGGTGAAGGGTCGCAGTGGAAAATTAAACTAGCTCGTGTGTTCGAATCTGACCATAGGGCAGCCCCTGGACACGTCTACCCCCGCGGGTGACCCCGTCTCCGATATGTGTCGCTCAGGGCTAATTTATCCGGCTGTCCTGTACGAAAGTCTCGATGGCCGCAATGGCGCGTTCGGCCACGTTGTCCAACCGCTCCGCGCCTGCGGCCATGATCGTCCCATCACACACTGCGGTCATCATCTGTACGTCCAGATCCCGAAGTCCGCAGGACGTTGCCAGGGCGCGTAGGTCCGTTTCGCCGGTCTGCCGGTAGCTGCGGAGGCGTTCCGCCAGGATCGGTGATTCCCGCAGTGAGTCCATGGTGGAGGCCACCGTGCCTATCAGGGTCGAGTCCTCGATATTCGGGCCGAGCCAGAAGTGGAGGGCGTTCCGGGAGAAGGCGTCGCGGGCGGGGTTGGCTGCGAGGATCTTTGCGGCCGTCGCCGCCCGCTGGGTCTCCATATCGTCCATGCAGGCCACGAGCAGTTCTTCGCGGGTGGAGAAGTAGTAGCGGATGGAGGAGGGGGGAACCTCTGCCTGCGTGGCGACGGCACGGTGGGTCACCGTGGACATTCCCGAGCTCAGTAGGAGCTTCAGGGCGGCATTGAGGATTCTTCGGCGCTTTTCGGCACCGCGGGGTTGCTCGCTTCGGGAGGATGTCGGGGAGGCTTCCATGATGTCCCAGGCTAGCTGGTGGATTCGCCTCAGGGCGAAAAGTTGCACAGTCGTACAACTTTGTTTAAAGTGACCTTTCATTCTCCCGTGTGGGTGCGCAGTCTGGAAGGTAAATGTAAAAGAAATGTCCCATGACTTAATCTCTGGGGAGGGGACACCGCTCGCCTCAAACCGGGTTCCGGTCGCGGTACTCCTGACGCTTGCCGCCATCACCGGTGTCATTCCTTTCGCTGCGGACATGTATCTGTCCTCGCTGCCGTCGATCAATGCCGAGTTCGACGCCCCAACCTGGCTGGGGCAGCTCACCCTCACCGGTTTCCTCCTGATGCTCGGCATCGGCCAGCTCTTCGGCGGTTCGGCCACCGCGCCAGTGATGTGGGTGCTGGTGGCCTTCCGGCTCTTGCAGGGTCTCGGTGGCGCTATTGCAGTGGTAGTGGCCAATTCCTCAGTACGCGACCGAGCCAGTGGGGCAGCGGCCACCAGGCTGTTCTCGGTGATGCTGACGGTCTCCGCACTGGCGCCGATCATTGCCCCGGCGCTCGGCGGTTTCCTCGAGTCCGGCTTCGGCTGGCGCTCGGTTTTCTGGGCGATGGCCGCGCTCGGCATCCTCACGCTCGGGGCGTCGATACTGTTCCTCGGAGAGTCCCTGCCGGTGGAGTCCCGGCGTCCGCTGGCGCTGGGGTTGGCCCTGTCCGGCTACGGGCGGCTCCTGCGCTCGGGGCGGTTCATGCTCCCGATGGGTGCGCTGTGGCTGCTGTTCATGTTTCTGTTCAGCTACATCGGTGGCGCCTCCTACGTCTACCAGGGTGAGTTCGGGCTGGATCCGGCGGTCTTCGGACTCGCTTTCGGTGCCACCGGCATTGTCCTGCCGGTCGGCGCGATTAGCGCGAACCGCTTAGCGGAGAAGGTGGAGGCCGGTCGGCTGGCGTTCTTCACGGTGCTGATTGTGACGATTGGAGCTGCAGTGGTCCTGCTCAGCTCCCTGGCCGGGGCGTCGATCTGGTTCCTGATTGCCGGCATGGCGATCGGTCTGCTGGGACTCGGGGCAGCGGAACCGGTGCTGATGAGTCTCTCGCTCAGCCGGGCGGAGAGGCACTCTGCCGGCAGCGCGGCGGCGTTGATGGGGGCGGGCCAGTACATTCTGGGTGCCGCAGCTTCAGGTATCGCTGGTTCGCTCGGGGTGTCGGGGGCCGTAAATTGGGCGGTGCTGTTGGTGGGATTTGCGGCGATCTCCCTCCTACTGACCTTCTTGGAGGCTCGACAAGGCACTCGTTGACTCCGTGTGGATTCACTGATTTGCTTCACCGAGGATTAAACTAGGTGTCTCATATCAGTTAACGGTCCGTGGAAGAGGCGAATTGAGTTCCAAGGATAGGACACGTTCCGAGAGGATCGTCGCCGGACTGAGTCAGTTCATCAAGTTCGGGATCGTTGGTGGTTCCGGAGTTGTGGTGAACCTCGCAGTGATCGTGCTGGTGAAGAAGATCGCCGGGTGGACTGCCGGTATCACCGAACATGATGCCCTGATCAATCTCCTCGGCACCGAGTGGAATATCCGCTGGTACCACGTCTTCATGACGATTGCCTTCCTAGTCGCCAACACCTGGAACTACCAGCTCAACCGGATGTGGACCTTCAAGGGAATCAGTACCAAGAGCTGGTTCCGCGGTTTCTTCCCCTTCTTGTTGACTGGCCTGGGCGCCTTCCTCATCAGCCAAGTGGTGGCCACCCTGTTGATGAATACCTCTTCACCCCTCGCTCTGTCCCCGGATATTTTCGATGATTCCACGGGCTTCCGAACCAAGTTCTACTGGGCCAGCGCCATCTCGATCTTGGTCTCCATGCCCGTAAATTTCCTGATCAACAAGTTTTGGACCTTCCGCCGCCCCAAGGTCAAGGTGGTCGCGGAACAGCCGCCGAGCTAGGCGGCCCCTCTGGGTGGAGAATGCCGGACCCGGGGTGCTTATCGACGGTCGCGCGCAGCTCGGCGCGCACTCGCCTCGGGCCACCACTTTGGACCGCATCACGCCAACCTCAAACCGCCCGCCACGGCGAGGAGAGGGGTTAAGAGAAAAGGGCCCGGCCACATGGCCGGGCCCTGAGAACATAGCGGAGAAACAACCGAGAATTAGTTGGCGTGCAAGGTCTGATTCAGGGTGACTGAGGTTTCGCGGGTGCTGGCCTCAACCGCACCGGAGACCGAGTTGCGGCGGAAGAGCAGCCGGGAGAACCCGGAGAGCTTCGAGGCTCGGATCGAACTGCCGTGGAAGACCTCGAGCTTCTTGGCCAGGTCATCGAAGACCATGACGCGGGTGCCGGCGGTGACGTAGAGACCGGCTTCGATGGTGCAATCATCACCGAGTGGGAAGCCGACACCGGAGTTGGCGCCGAGCAGGCAGCGCTTGCCCAGCGAGACGACTTCATTGCCACCCCCGGAGAGCGTGCCCATGATGGAGGCGCCGCCACCGATGTCAGTGCCGTCACCGATCACCACACCGGCGGAGATCCGGCCCTCGACCATGGAGGTGCCCAGGGTGCCGGCGTTGAAGTTGATGAATCCCTCGTGCATGACGGTGGTGCCAGCTGCCAGGTAGGCACCGAGGCGGACGCGGTCGGCGTCGGCGATGCGCACTCCACTGGGGATGACGTAGTCCACCATGCGGGGGAACTTGTCCACGGACTGGATGGAGACGGGGCCGCGCTGGGCGAGCTTGCCGCGGACGACCTCGAAGTCCGCCAGGGAGCAGGGGCCCCAGTTGGTCCAGACGACGTTGCTCAGCTGGTTGAAAATCCCCTCGAGGTTCAGGCCATGGGGCTTGACCAGACGGTGGGAGAGGAGGTGAAGACGCAGGTAGGCGTCGTAGGTGTCCACCGGGGCATCATCCAAGGAGGCGATGCGCGTCTCGACGGCCACCCGCTCGACCTGGCGGTCCTCGTCGACGTGCTCCAGTGCAGCCAGGTGCTCAGGCGCGGTGATGCGGGCAGTGCCCGCCTCGAGGGGGTCGTCGATAAGCGTCGGGGAGGGGAACCAGACATCGAGGACGGTGCCGTCCCGGAAGATGGTGGCGAGGCCTTGAGCGATTGCAGCGGTCATGCGTTAGAAGTTACCCGATTCGAGTTGCGGCGTGTGGTGAAGGAGAGCGCGAAGAGCCCGATCACCATGACCGCCACGGCGTAGATCTGGCCGCGGGCACCCTCATCGAAGAGCATGAGGATCACGAGTCCCACCAGCGCGACCAGGGTGGCCCAGGGCAACCAGGGCCAGCCCCACATGCGGACAGTGGTGATCTTGTTCTCACGGACCAACATGGGGTGGAGTTTGAGGTAACTGAGCACGATCATCACCCAGATGACGATCAGGCAGCCACCGACGGCATTGAGCAGGAAGTCCAGGAGACCGGTCGGATTCCACCACTGCAGGCCGACCGAGACAAAGGCGAAGATCATCGAGAGGATCACAGCGTTGATCGGGACACGGGCGGAACTCAGCGTCTTGAACAGCTGCGGTGCGTCACGCTCGAGCGCCAGATCGTGGACCAGACGGGAGGTGGCGAAGATCTGGGCATTGAAGGCGGAGAGCAATGCCAGCACGATCACGGCCTCCATGAAACCGACCACACCGGGGAGGTTCGCCAGGTCGAGCACCGCGGTGAAGGGGGACTCGGCCGCAGTCTCGGCGTTGTCGATCTGGGAGTAGGGGAGCAAGAAGGTCATCACCAGGACAGAACCCAGGTAGAACAGGGCGATCCGCCAGATCACGGCGCGCACCGCGGTGGCGATGGAACGCTCCGGCTGCTCGGACTCGGCGGCGGCGATGGTGACGATCTCGATGCCACCGAAGGCGAAGGCCACCGCCAACAGACCGGCGGCGACACCGGCGATGCCATTGGGCATGAAGCCGTGCTCCCCGGTGAAGTTGGCAGTGCCCACGAAGGTGCTGCCCGGAAGCAGACCGAAGACCAGCAGCACACCGATGATCAGGAAGACGATGATCACCGCGACCTTGATGAAGGCGAACCAGTACTCGAATTCCCCGAAGCCGCCGACCTTGGCCAGGTTGACCACCACGAAGAAGAGCACCGCCACCAGCGCCGGGATCCAGGGGTCCACCCCGAACCAGCTACCCATGATCGCCGCCGCACCGGTCATCTCCGCGCCGAGCACCATGATCAGCATGAACCAGTAGAGCCACCCGACGGTGAATCCCGCCCAATGGCCGAAAGCCCGGCGGGAGTAGGTGGCGAAGGAACCGGATGAAGGGTGGGCTGCAGCCATCTCACCGAGCATCTGCATCACCAGCACGACGATGGCGCCGGCGATGATGTAGGCGATCAGGATGGCGGGTCCGGCGGCACGGATACCCACGCCGGTACCGAGGAAAAGACCCGCACCGATGGCGGACCCCAACCCCATCATGGTCAAATGTCTGGGCTTAAGTCCTTTGCCCAGGCCGGTGTTTCCGGCTGGGGAGGTCTCCTGAGTTGTCATGCCTGAAACCTTATCCCGGCTTCAAGGCGCGGTTTAAACCGCCCGGAGCACCGGCTCTGAGTGGCCGGCCTCGGTGCGCAGCGTCCAGTCTGAGCGATGCTCTAATTCCACACCGGTGATCAGCGCGCCAGAGGCGGCATCGAAGATCGGGGAATCACGTTCGATGACGATATTCACGCCGATGTGGCAGTTATCGCCGATGCTCAGTCCGATCAGGCCGGAGGAGACATCGAAGATGCAGTTCTCACCGATGGTGATCGGGTCGCGGGAACCACTGGCGTTGCGGTTGGCCATCAGGGTGGCGGAGAGACCCACATTGCAACCGCTGCCGATGGTCACCCCGGAGGAGAGTCGTCCTTCAATCCTTGAGGGGCCCAGCGAACCGGCATTATAGGAGACGAATCCCTCACGTAGCACAGTCGTACCAGGGGCCAGGTAGGCGCCGAGTCGCACGCGCTCGGCCTCGGCGATGCGGATGCCATTGGGTAGGGCGTAATCGACCATGCGGGGAAGGTGGTCAATACCGTAGACATGGATCAGGCCACGGGAGCGCAGCGAGGTGCGCACGAACTCGAAGTTCTCCGGTGTCGCCGGCCCCTTGTTGGTCCACACCACATTCGTCAGATGCTTGGTTACCCCTTCCATGTTGATGCTCTGCGGGAGCACCAGCCGGTGACTGAGCAGGTGCAGCCGGAGGTAGACATCATGGGCACTGATCGGCGGTTGCGCCAGGTCCGCGATGGTCGTGTGCACTGCGACCTGCTCGACCATGCGGTCTTCGTCGAGGGTGACCAAGGAGAGCATCTGATGGCTCAGGTGCTGGGCACCCAGCCGCTCAGTGCGGGAGGTGAGGTTTTCATCCTCAGTTAGTTCGGGTGCCGGAAACCAGGTGTCCAGGACGGTGCCGTCGAGGGAAATATTTGCGATGCCAATTGCATGGGCTCCCAATGTGCTCATATTTCTGAGTCTACGGTGGTGGCATGTCCAGGTCATTTTGTACCCTGATCAGGTGAGCGAATCGACAATCCTGGACCTGCTGGCGGATCCCGTCACATTGACGGCCTCTCTGATGGATATCCCCAGCCCCTCCCACCATGAGGCGGCGCTTGCCGACGCCGTGGAATCCGCCCTACGTGAGATCCCTGCGGTAGAGGTCATCCGGCACGGTAACACCGTGCTGGCACGCACCCGGCGCGGCCTGGGGGAGCGGGTGATCCTCGCCGGGCATCTGGACACCGTGCCCATCGCCGGGAACGTCCCGCACCACCGGGGCGTCGATAAGCAGGGCCGGGACACCCTGTTCGGGTGTGGTGCCGTGGACATGAAGTCCGGCCTGGCGGTCTACCTGCACACCTTCGCCACCCTGGCGGGCGCGCCGGGGTTGAAGCGGGATCTCACCCTCATCGCCTACGAGGGGGAAGAGGTGTCCACGGAGTTCAACGGGCTCGGACATATCGAGCGGGATCTCCCGGAATGGCTCCGGGGCGATATCGCGCTGCTGGGGGAGCCCAGTGGGGCCATGATCGAGGCCGGATGCCAGGGCTCGATCCGGCTGCGGATCACCGCCCACGGTGAGCGTGCGCACTCGGCGCGGGCCTGGCTGGGGGCGAATGCCGCCCACAAGTTGGCACCGTTGATGCAGCGGATCGCGGCCTACCGTCCCCGGAATGTGCTCATCGACGGCTGCGAGTACCGTGAGGGCCTCAATATCGTGCAGCTGGAATCCGGGGTGGCCACCAACACCATCCCCGATCAGGCCTGGATGTTCCTTAACTTCCGCTTCGCCCCCGACCGCAGCATCGCGCAGGCGCTGGCACATCTGGCTGAAGTACTGCAGCTCGAGGAGGACCTGAGTTTCGAGATTGACGACGCCGCCGCCGGGGCGCTGCCCGGGCTCGGTGCCCCCGCCGCGCAGGAGCTGCTCGCCGCAGTGGGCGGCCGGTTCCGGGCGAAGTACGGCTGGACAGATGTCGCCCGCTTTTCTGCGTTGGGGATCCCGGCGCTGAACTTCGGACCGGGTGAGCCGAACTTCGCGCACAAGAAAGATGAACAATGTCCGGTGGCGATGATCACCGAGGTGGCACAGATATTGCGGAACTGGCTCAATTGATCTGGTACACCCGTACCAGGCACTCCTGAGCGAAACCACGGGAAAAGGGATAACTTCGACACTATGGCTCCCAATATCACCCCCTCCCCTGAAAAGCGGACATTGCGTGGTCCGATTCTGCTGCGCACTGCGGGCGAACAAGAATCGACCTATGACCAGCGGCTCTTCGAGCTCGGCAGCGATCATGACTGGATGCATGCTGATCCTTGGCGGATTCTGCGGATCCAGGGTGAGTTCGTCGCCGGTTTCGATGCACTCGCGGGCATGCCCAAAGCGGTCTGTGTTTTCGGCTCCGCCCGGATCAAGGAAGGCCAGCCCTGGTACGACACCGGGGTCGAGCTCGGCAAGAAGCTCGTGGAGGCAGACTATGCCGTCATCACCGGTGGCGGGCCGGGTCTGATGGAGGCCCCGAACCGGGGTGCCAGCGAGGCCGGCGGGCTCTCGGTCGGACTCGGGATTGAACTGCCGCATGAGCAGGGGCTGAATGACTGGGTGGATCTTGGTCTGAACTTCCGCTATTTCTTCGCCCGCAAGACCATGTTCCTGAAGTACTCCGAGGCTTTTGTCTGCCTTCCGGGTGGTTTCGGCACCCTGGATGAACTCTTCGAGATGCTGGTCATGGTGCAGACCAAGAAAGTCTCCAACTTCCCGTTGGTGTTGCTGGGCACCGAGTTCTGGTCCGGTCTGGTCGAATGGATCCGTGGCAGACTGGTCGCCGACGGCATGATCTCGCCGACGGACCCGGACCTCTTCCTGGTCACCGACTCGGTGGATGAGGCTGTTTCCCACATCGTGGAGCACCACAAGAACCTGCACCTGCGGGCCACCCAAGCAACGAACACGGAGTAGAACCAGTCCTTGTCTGATACTTTCCGACTTCCAGCGGTGATGGCGATCCTCAACCGCACCCCGGATTCGTTCTATGACCAGGGAGCCACCTTCACCGACACCGCCGCGCTGCTGCGGGTGGATGAAATTATCGAGCAGGGGGCCAGCATCATCGATATCGGTGGGGTCAAGGCCGGTCCCGGTGATACTGTTGACGCCGCTGAGGAGATCGACCGGGTGCTCCCGATCATCGCTGCGGTCCATGAACGCCACCCCGGGGTAACCATCTCGGTGGACACCTGGCGTGCCCCAGTCGCGGCGGCGGCGATCAAGGCCGGCGCCGGGCTGATCAATGACACCTGGGCGGGTTTCGATCCAGAGTTGATGGAGGTCGCCGGGGCGCATGGGGTGGGCTATGTCTGTTCTCACACCGGGGGGATCACCCCGCGCACCCGGCCGCACCGGGTTCATTTCGATGATGTGGTCGCCGATGTCATCCGGGAGACCACCGCGCTGGCGGAACGTGCGGTGGCCTGCGGAGTGCCGGAGGAGCAGATCTTCATTGACCCCACGCACGACTTCGGTAAGAACACCTTTCACGGCCTGGAGCTGCTGCGTCGGGTGGATGAGCTGGTCGCCACCGGCTGGCCGGTGTTGATGGCCCTGTCCAATAAGGATTTCGTCGGTGAGACCGTGGGCCGGCCAGTTCGAGAGCGGGTCGCCGGCACGCTGGCTGCCACCGCCTGGGCGGCTTCCCGGGGGGTGGCTGCCTTCCGGGTACATGAGGTCGCGGACACCGTGGACGTGCTGCGGATGACCGCTGCCATTGAGGGCAGCATTGCGCCGATCCACACCGTGCGGGGTCTGGCATGAGTGTTTCCGTGGTTATCCCGGCGCTGAATGAGGAGGCCACCGTCGCCGCGGTGGTGCGCGCGGTGCTGGCTGATGCCCCGGCTGAGGTGCTCGTCATTGATGCCGACTCCGTGGACCGTACGGCTGCGGCGGCTGCGGCGGCAGGTGCCACGGTGCTGAACTGGCGGGATATCCTGCCGGCGGTACCTCCGGTTCCAGGCAAGGGCGAATCCCTGTGGCGCGGGGTGGCCGCGAGCACCGGGGAGGTGGTGGTCTTCATTGATGCTGATCTCACTCATCCGGAACCGGGCATGGTCGCCGCCCTGGTCGCCCCCTTCGTGGATCCTGCAGTGCATCTGGTCAAGGCGGACTACATCCGCAGCTTCAAGGGGCAGCCCACCGGCGGCGGACGGGTGACAGAGCTGACCGCCAAACCTCTGCTGCGGCTGCTTTTTCCCGCCTTGTCCGGTATCAATCAGCCCTTGGCGGGGGAGTACGCGCTGCGCCGCTCGACGGCACTCGAGCTGCCCTTCGTTGGCGGCTACGGGGTGGAGTCCGGGCTGCTTATCGACGTCGCCACCCGCTTCGGTGCGGCGGCCATCGCCCAGGTGGATCTGGGGGTGCGGCGCCACCGTAATCGCCCCCTCGCCCAGCTCGGCCCGATGGCCGATGTCGTGGCCGCCACCATTTTGTCCCGGGCCGGCCAGGGTGAGGTTGCTGAGCGGGCCGCGCTCTCCGCTATTCTCAATTTGTCGACGTAGTTCAGTACCGAAAGGCTCCGCGTGCTCACCTGGATTCTCCTCATTCTCGCGCTGATCGTTCTGACAGTGCTGTTCACCTGGCTCTTCGGCCAGCTCTTCGGGCGCGGGGAAATCCTGCCGCCGTTGGATGAGGATGAGGACGTGATTCAACGGAATCGGGAGAGCATCAATGTCGGTGATCTTGAGTCGCTCAGTTTCGATGTCGTGCCCCGGGGTTACCACCCAGAGCAGGTTGAGGCGGCGCTCGCAGACCTAAAAGCCCAGCTCAAGGGGGTTGGTGTTCAGAGTCATGACCTATCAATCTCAAAAAGCGACTAAACTGTGTGGAGTAGTCATTTAAGTGAAGGTAAGGAGCTAGGATCTTTATGGCAGCGATGAAGCCCCGGACCGGCAGCGGTCCGATGGAAGCGGTACTAGAAAGCCGCAAGATCGTCATGCGGATCCCCTCGGACGGCGGTGGCCGCCTGGTTGTAGAGCTAACCAAGGAAGAGGCCGCTGAACTGGGTACCCTACTCAGCGAGGTTTCCGAGTAAAACCCACATAACCGAACACAGTAGAAGACGTCGAACCCTTAGGCTCGGCGTCTTCTGCGCTACCATGGGGAGGTTATTGCCCCCACCGTCAGGAAGTGGTGCTTGAATGCTCGCCGACATCATTGACGTCCTCGCCGACCCGATCGATGGCTCCCCGCTGTCCGGTGCCGATGACTTCGCCCGTCTCATCTCCGAATCCGGACACAGCTATGATGTCGCCCGACAGGGCTATGTCACGCTGGCGGCGGGAGCGGGACTGCGCTATACCGGTGATGATATGTCGATGATAAATTCCCGGGAAACCTTCCTCGCGGGGGGCCATTTCGCCCCCTTTGTGGAAGCGATCTCCGTGGCAGTCAATGATGCTCTTGAGGATGCCGGCGTCCCCGATGATGCCCAGCCTGTGATCTGCGAGATCGGTGCCGGTACCGGCTACTACCTCGCGCATACACTTGATGACGTCCACGGCTCTCGCGGCGTCGGTATCGATGTCTCGGTCCCCGCGGTCAAGCATCTGGCGAAGAGCCACTCCAGGATCGGCGCTGTGGTGGCGGATGCCTGGGCCCGCCTGCCGCTGCGCGATGAGTCGGTGGATGCCATCACCGTCATCTTCGCCCCACGTAACCCCGCCGAGTTCGCCCGCGTGCTCAAACCCGGTGGCGAGGTCATTGTGCTGACCGGGGACACCGGCCATCTGGCTGAGCTGCGTGAACCATTGGGCATCATCGACGTCGAGCAGGGCAAGGTCACCCGCATGGTCGAGCAGGCCGAGGGCCATCTGGTGCCGGTGGGAGAATCCCGGCCGGTGGCGTTCGAAATGATCCTGGACCAGAATTCCATCGCCGCCCAGATCGGGATGAGTCCCTCGGCCCGGCATATCGGGGCCGAGGATCTCAAGGAGCGGATCGCCGCGCTGCCGGAGTCAATGACGGTGACGGCGCGGGCGATGATCACCCGCTTCCGTAAGGCCTAACGGACTGGGCCTTCCTCTTCCTCATCTGTCCCGAAGTTGTTCTCGTATTCATAATCCGGCAGCTCAGAGGAGTCGAAGGAGCGGGGGAAACGCTCATAAGAGCGGATGATCTCGCCCGCCCCCTCGATGCGGGCGTTGAATTCCCGGCAGCCGCCCTCGATATAGACCCGGCTGGCCATGGCGATGGCACCGCCGTCGGCGAAGACCTCCACCGTGGAACCATCCACGAAGATGGACAGGGAATCAGAGTCGCCCTCGGCCAGCGGAGCCTGGGCCATGTGATCGCCCGCATGATGCGGGTTCATGGAACGGTCCAGCACCAGCAGATCACCCTGGTGGGTGACCACCGCGGCAATGTTGCCCGCGGCGTCGATAAGCTCCACCCGCAGCGAGCTACCCGAGGGGATCTCGCAGAGCCCGATCCAGGAAGCGGCGGAGACGGAGTCCGGGATCTGATCCGGCAGACCATTCGGCGGGGTCTGGTAGATCAGGCCATTCTGCAGGCTCAGAATGCGGGGCAGGGAGAGACAATTGGCCCAACCCTCCTGCTGCAGACTGGGGTGGGTGGTGGCGTCATCGAAACGGCCGACACCGTTCATCAGACCAAAAAGGGAGGTGCTGAGGTAGCGCTCAGCCTCCGGCACCGTGCCCGGAGTGCGGTTGGTGACCCGCGGGCGGGTGAAGTCATGGCCGAAGTCGATCCGGCTGAAGGGGGTGCGCACCTGGAATTCCGCGCCGCGCAGTCGACCGACCAGGTAGCCGGAGATGTCGATGCCCTCATGCTCGATGGTGACCATGAGGATGTCGTAGATCTCCCCATCGACCTCATCTGCCAATCGGATCAGCCGTGGGCTGACCAGTGGAAGATCCGGATCCAGGCCGGTGTGGCCATTGAAGGTCAACGGGCCGAGGGTGTTCCAGTCCCGGCCGTCAGGAGAGGTCAGCATAACCAGGTTGGGCAGCGACTGATCTCCGGCGACCGCCAGCATCAGCCAACCTCGGTGGCCATCCGCCCGGACCTCTTCGGTGATCCAGTCCGGCACGACGCAGGGGGAGCGGAAACGGTTGAAACCATCCCGGTCGCCGACAACTTCGCCGATGCGGCGGACATGTGGATCCAACGCGAGCGGATCCTCGGAAACCTCCTGGCTGGTGGCGTCCAGATCATCGATCCGGGCCAGATGCACTGAGGTGCCGTCTTCGGTGACCGAGGTGAAATAGAGGTTGACACCACCGTCGACTGCCACCACTGCACCGGCGCGTACCAGCGTCTCATCACCTTCTGCGGCGATGACATCCTCACAGACATCCCATTCAAAGGGGTTGCCCTCGGAAACCTGGTGGGCCCAACGGGCTGGGGCATCCGGGGTGGGACGGTACTGGTGGAAGAGGTGCCAGTTGTCACCATCACGCAGGGCTCCGGCAGGGGCATCCAGGACGCCGACTTCCGGCGTGAGATGGAGTTCCGGACGGGGGGAAATTGTCGCCATTACTTCTACTGATCCTTCTGTTCTGTCGACGTTTGATACCGAGCGTAATGAGAAAACCCCGGGGGTGCAGAAACCTGCGCGCCCCGGGGTGATCAGTGGGATCAATCAGATCAGTGAGCTGTAGATATCCACTGTCTGCTGGGCGATGGTGGCCCAGGAGAAATCATTGACGGCGCGCTGACGGCCAGCCTCACCGAAGGCCTTGGCGCGGGCCTTGTCCGCGACCATGGCGTTAACGCCGGCGGCGATGTCGCGCTCAAAGGTCTCCGGATCAGATTCCTCATAGTGGACCAGGGTGCCGGTGGTGCCGTCGACGACAACCTCCGGAATGCCGCCCACATCAGAGGCGACCACGGCGGTGCCGCAGGCCATGGCCTCCAGGTTCACGATGCCCAGTGGCTCGTAGATCGAGGGGCAGACAAAGGTGTCCGCAGCGGTGAGAATCTCCTGGATCTTGGTCTTGTCCAGCATCTCCTGCACCCAGTAGATACCCTCGCGCTGCGATTGCAGCTCATCAACCAGGGCCTTGGTGCGGGCACCGATCTCCGGGGTATCCGGGGCACCGGCACAGAGCACCAGCTGCACGCCCTCATCAAAGTGAGCGGCGGCTTTAACCAGGTGCTCCACCCCCTTCTGGCGGGTGATGCGACCGACAAAAGCCACGATCGGGCGGTTCGGATCTACGCCGAGGCGGCTAAGAACAGAGTCCTCCGCCGCCTCGAAGGTCGGCCGGGGAGTCCACAGTTCGGTGTCGATGCCGTTGAGCACCACATGCACCCGCTCCGGCTCAATGCGGGGGTAAGCCTCGAGGATGGAGTCCTTCATTCGGGCAGAAACCGCGACAACAGCGTCCGCGTACTCCATGGCGTTGCGCTCGGACCAGGAGGACACTTCATAGCCGCCGCCGAGCTGCTCACGCTTCCAGGGACGGTGGGGTTCCAGGGAATGGGCGGTGGCAATGTGCGGAATACCGTGGAGCCGGGCGGCCAGGTGCCCACCGAGACCTGCGTACCAGGTGTGGGAGTGTACGACGCTGGCTCCGGCGGTGGCTTCAGCCATCCGCAAACCAGTGGACAGGGTCTTGATCGCGGGGTTCGCGGTTTCCAAGGCCGGATCCACGCCGTGCACGTATACCCCCTCGGCATCTCTGGGGGCACCCATGCAGTGAACCTCCACCGCAGTAATCTCCCGCATGAACCGGGTTAGTTCGGTGACATGGACACCGGCGCCTCCGTAGACCTCCGGCGGATATTCTCTGGTCATCATCGCGACTCTCATGCCTCTGAGACTATCCCGCGCGCAGGGGTGGCGCTGGCGGAATCGGGGGTGAGGGGGGTCTCTTTTGTGGGCAAATCTGTGACTTCCGAGCGCAGGTGAGCCTTAAACCTAATAGGTTGTTGGGTGTGAGAAGCCATTCGAATGTTCTAGCCATTGTTCTTGCCGGTGGAGAGGGTAAACGCCTCTTCCCGCTGACTGCCGACCGTGCCAAGCCCGCGGTCCCATTCGGCGGCGCCTATCGGCTCATCGATTTTGTGCTGTCGAATCTGGCTAACGCCGGATTCCTCAAAATTGCGGTGCTGACCCAGTACAAGTCGCACTCTCTTGACCGGCACATTTCGCAGTCATGGCAGCTCTCCGGACCCACAAGCCAATACATTGCCTCCGTCCCGGCGCAGCAGCGCCTGGGCAAGCGCTGGTACATGGGTTCCGCAGATGCCCTGCTGCAGTCCCTTAACCTGATCTACGACGAGAAGCCCGAGTACGTCATCGTCTTCGGTGCGGACCACGTGTACCGGATGGATCCGGGCCAGATGCTCGATGATCACATCGCCTCCGGGAAAGCCGCCACCGTGGCCGGCATCCGGGTGCCGCGTGCGGAAGCCACCGCTTTCGGTTGCATCCAGGCGGAGGCGGATGGCACGATCACCGAGTTCCTGGAGAAGCCGGCCGATCCGCCCGGCACTCCCGATGATCCGGAGGCGACCTTCGCCTCGATGGGTAACTACATCTTCACCACTGATGCGCTGATCGAGGCGCTGAAGAAGGATGAGGAGAACCCGGACTCCTCGCACGATATGGGTGGAGATATCATCCCTTATTTCGTGGACCGCAACGAGGCCAATGTCTACGATTTCTCGGCCAACACCGTCATCGGTGACACGGATCGGGACCGTGGTTACTGGCGTGACGTGGGTACCATCGATTCCTACTATGAAGCTCATATGGACCTGATTAGTGTCCATCCGATCTTCAACCTCTATAACGCGAAGTGGCCGATCCACTCCACCGATACCAATAACCTGCCTCCGGCGAAGTTTGTCCAGGGCGGTATCGCACAGTCCTCCATGGTCTCGGCTGGCTCCATCATTTCCGGTGGTACCGTCCGCAACTCCGTGCTCTCCTCTGACGTCTACGTCGAGGAAGGTGCCACGGTTGAAGGTTCCGTGCTGCTGCCGGGAGTGCGTATCGGCCGTGGTGCTGTAGTCCGCCATGCAATCCTCGACAAGAATGTCGTGGTCAAGGAAGGCGAGATCATCGGCGTGGACCGGGTCCGCGATGAATCCCGCTTCAAGATCAGCGCCGGTGGCGTGGTCGTTGTGGCTAAGAACGTTGTGGTCGGCGAGTAGCTCTCCCGAACAGATTAGTGGCCGGTACCCGGATCGGGTACCGGCCACTGTTATGTGGGTGGGTGACTTACTTCTGGGTCAGGGCTACGCCGAGTTCCTCGACGATGATCATTGCCCCTGTCGGGCCGAGGCCGAGGAACCAGACATCGTCATTGACCCGCTGGGCCCGGCCTTCCTTCACCGCCGTGAGGTTCTGCCAGGCGGTGGAGTTGATGATCTCGGTCTCGCCGGTGGCGTCCGGGGCTCCGTAGCTGGACCAGAAGATGTGGTCGGCCTCGGCCTCGGCGATGTTCTCCGGAGAGATTTCGGCGGCGAGGTCATCGATGTCCTGGGATGCAGGGCGCTCGATGCCAGCATCCTGGAGGATCACCCCGATCAGGGAACTGTGCGCGTAGAGGCGCAGTCGGTCGGGTAGGAAGCGAACCATCGAGACAGTGGTGCCCGGCTCGATTGAGTCCCTGATCCCGGCGACGGCGTCGGCGTACTCGTTGAGGACCTCGGTGGCGCGTTCTTCCTCGCCGAGCGCCTCGCCGACGAGCAGGAAGTTCTCTTTCCAGGGGTACCCCGGGCGGATCGAGAAGACCGTCGGGGCGATCTCGGAGAGCTGCGGGTACAGCTTGTCGGCGCGCAGCTGGCTGCCCAGGATCAGATCAGGCTCGAGAGCGGCGATGGCCTCGACATTGAGTTCATTGATGGTGCCCACGGTCTCGACATCCTTGACCTTGTCAGCCAGGTAGCTGGGCACCGGGTTCGCGCCCTTGGTGGTGACCATGCCGACCGGGGTGATGCCGAGGGAGATGAGGTCATCGAGTTCACCGGTGTCCAGGACGACGATGCGTTCCGGTTTCTCCGTGATCTCGGTGGTGCCGGCGGCGTGGTTGAGGGTTCGGGGGAATTCTCCGGGGGCGGCATCGCTGCCCAGTTTCGCGGTTTCGGTGTCCGCGGTGGAGAAGCGTTCGCCGCCGACGGCCACATCGTCATTTCCAGCGGTGGAACCGGAACCCGTGCTCGGTTCTTCCGTCGGGGAACATCCGGCCAGGAGGAGGGCGATGGCCGCGATGAGTGCCACCACCAGCAAAGATGTGCGTGACGGGCGCAGTGCATTTATTGTCATGCATCAAAGGTTAGCCTAGGCTTAATGTTTGGGTAAAGTGTTTCTCATGATCTTTTTCCGTCGACGATCCACGGCCGTGGTGGCCCTGATGTTGCTGCTGGGGGTGCTGGTCCTGCTCAGCTTTGCAGTGGGGGCCCGGTCGATCCCGTTAACGGAGGTCGTCTCCGCCTTTACCTCACATGTTCCGGGCGACCCAGACCATGCGGTCATCCATGACCGGCGAATTCCGCGCACTTTGGCTGCCGTGCTGGCAGGGGCTGCCATGGGGGTGGCGGGGGCCCTCCTGCAAGCACTGACTCGCAATCCGCTGGCTGACACCGGAGTCCTGGGAATTAACGCTGGCGCAGCCTTCGCCGCGGTCGTCGCACTCAGCGTCCTCGGGCTGACCTCCCCGGCGGCTTTCGTCGGATTCGCCTTCGGTGGTGCGCTCCTGACGATGCTGCTGGTGACCCGGTTGGGGCGTGCGGCCGGCGGCGGGGTAGACCCGCTGCGGCTGGTGCTCGCCGGGGTGGCCCTCGCCGCGGTCCTGGAGGGTATCGGGGAAGGCATGGCACTGGTGGACCCGCAGGCTTTCGATCGGCTGCGGAGCTGGATGGTCGGTAACGTCGACACCGCCAGCTTGCAGCCGGCACTCATCATCGCGGCCGGCCTGGGGGTAGCGATGATGCTGGTGCTCCCGGGGCTCGGCAGCCTGAATCTGTTGGCCCTCGGTGATGACTCCGCCCGAGCCCTGGGGGTTGACCTCGCCCGGGTTCGGTTCCTCCTGCTGGGGGCGGTGACCGTGTTGGCGGCCACCGCCACGGCCGCGGTGGGGGTGATGACCTTCCTTGGGCTGATGGTGCCGCACCTGATCCGCCGGATGGGATGCACCAGTGAGCGTGCCATCGTCGGCTATTCACTGCTGGTGGGTCCTTGTCTGCTCCTGGCCGCCGACATCCTCGGCCGGGTGCTCCTGCCCGGCGAGATGCCGGCTGGGGTGGTGGTGGCTTTCCTCGGTGCACCCTTCCTCATCGGGCTGGCACAGCGGTCGGGGGTGCGGGCATGATTACCTTCACCGACCGTCGGATCGTGATTCGCGCACTGCAGTTCTCATTGCTGGTGCACCCGCGCACCCTCTGGACCGGACTGGCTGGCCTGCTCCTCCTGCTCGGGTTGATCGCGCTGGCGTTGACCTTCCCCGGCGCGGGTATCGACGCCGCGGCCGCCTGGGCGGTGCTGCGCGGCTCCGGGGAGGGGCTGGCCCCCACCGTCGTCTTGGAGTGGCGGTTGCCCAGGGTCCTCGCGGCCGTCGTGGTCGGTGCCGCCCTGGCGGTCTCCGGGGCACTCTTCCAGAATGTGACCCGGAATCCGCTCGGCTCCCCGGACATCATCGGATTCAACACTGGTGCCTACACCGGGGTGATCCTGGTGATGCTTGCCGGGTTCAGTGGTTTTGCGGCGGTGGCCTCAGGTGCTTTCCTCGGCGGTCTCGCCACGGCTGCGGTGGTGCTGCTCTTCTCGCTGCGTCGGCAGGTCAGTGGTCTGCGCTTGATCCTGGTGGGCATCGGGGTGTCGATGATGCTCTCCTCCTTCAACCGTTGGTTGATCCTACGGGGTGACATGGAGACCGCACTGTCTGCGGCGAGCTGGGGAGCGGGCACCCTCAACGGATTGCGCTGGGCCGAGGTCGCCCCGGCCTGCCTGATCCTGGCCCTGCTCACGCTGGCCGCCCTGGGATTCTCCCGATCGGTGGACCTGCTGCGGCTGGGCGATGACACGGCGGTGTCGCTGGGGGCACGACTGAACCGGGACCGGGCCATCATGGTCATCCTCGGTGCAGTGCTCACCGCGGTGGCCACCGCCCTGGCCGGACCGATCTCCTTCGTAGCGCTCGCCGCCCCGCACATTGCAGCCCGGGTGAGCCGTTCACCGCGGGTCCCGTTGCTGCTGACCGCCCTGATCGGTGCTGTGCTGCTGGTCTTGTCCGATGTGCTGGCCCAGCGGCTGTTCCATCCCACCCAACTGCCCGTCGGACTGGTCACGGTCACCGTCGGAGGCCTCTACCTCCTGTGGCTGATGGCCGACGCGAATCGAATCACCTGGAGAACACAGTCATGAACCTCCCTGCCATCACCATCTCCGGTCTGCGTATCGAGATCGACGGGCACGTGATCATCCCTGACGTGAACCTGAACATTCCGGAGCGGCAGGTCACCGCCATCATCGGGCCCAATGGGTGCGGCAAGTCCACGCTGCTGCGCGCCCTGGCAAGGGTGATCAGTCCCACCACCGGGACGATTCACCTGGCTGGCACCAACACCGCCGGTCTCGGACGCAAGGAGCTGTCCAGACGGATCTCCCTGATGGCGCAGGGGGCAGTGGCCCCGGACGGGGTCACGGTGGCGGACCTGGTGGCTCGGGGGAGGTTTCCCCACCAGGGCATGTTCAGCCAGTGGTCGCGTCAGGATGAGGAGATGGTCGCTCGCGCGCTGGACATCACCCGGACGACCGATCTCGCGGGGCGCCGGGTGGTGGACCTCTCCGGTGGTCAACGGCAACGGGTGTGGCTGGCGCTGGTGCTGGCCCAGGACACCCCAGTCATGCTCCTCGATGAGCCGACCACCTACCTCGACATCGGGCATCAGCACCAGCTGTTGGAACTGGTCCAGGAGCTGGTCCGGGACCAGGGCCGAACGATGGTCACGGTGCTCCATGATCTGCAGCAGGCGGTGCGCTTCGCCGATCATCTCATCGTCATGAAGGATGGTGGGGTGGTCGCGGCGGGGTCACCGGAGGCGATCGTCGATGCGGCACTGATCTCGGAGGTGTTCGGACTTGAAGTGGAGATCATCCGGGCAGGGTCCCGCCAGGACCTGGTGGTACTGCCGGTGTGAGGGGCCTGCCGGACTACAGAGCCTTGGTCACCAGCATCAGGCCGGCCCCGAGCGGTAACCGGGCGATCAGGGCCCCTTCAATCGAGGCGATGTACTCCTGGGCCTCTCGGGCGGCGACAGTCAGCCGGTCCTTGCGGGACTCATCGGCGAGGGTGCCATCGAGCAGGACGTCGGGAAGCACCAGCACGCCGCCGGGGGAAAGCAATGGCCAGGCGGTCTTCACCAGGGCGCTGAGATCAAGCGGTGAGACCTCACCGTAGACCAGCTGGTAGGAGCCGTGGGCAAGACGTCCCATCACGTCCAGCGGGCGGGAGGGGAGGAAGCGGACCCGGGAGGGGGAGTAGCCTGCCTCTCGGAAGGTCTGCTTGGCCTGGCGCTGGTGTTCGACCTCGGGGTCAATACAGGTCAGTGAGCCATTGTCGCCGAGCCCGCGGAGGAGGTAGAGGCCCACCACGCTGGCTGCCGGGGTCACGGCGATGGCGCCGGTGGACTTTTCGGATGAGGCAGCAGCGGTCAGCGTGCGGAGCAGTTGGCCGGTGACCTCATCAGGGGTCGTCAGGCCGAATTCCTCGGCGTCGCGGCGGGCGGTGTCGAGGACCTCATCGGCAGGAGTGGTGGATTCGATGTAGGTGCGCAATGCGTCAAATGCCGTGTCAGTCACTCCTCCGAGTTTAGCCAGGTTCTTTTCCCCGGCGAGCAGGGGCTCGCTGGAACGGGGACAGGTTGTGACTGGAGTGGATATTGGGGTTTAGCGGGCACTTCCGGGAGCTGCCCGGGAGTCCCCAAAGCTCACAGCGAATTTTCAGAACTTAATATGGAGTTATCCAGCGTGAACGTGCAGAATAGAAGACATGAAGAAGATGGCTCGAAAAGCAGGAAACGAAGACGTACAGCCTCCCGCTGCCCCGCAAGGGGATGGTGAAGAACTGCTGGACGGAACCGCTGCCTTCGATGCTGGACAGGGCGATATGCCCACCTGGTCAGCCCTGGTCCAGGAACATGCCGACAGTGTCTACCGACTAGCTTTCCGCCTTTCCGGTAATCAACACGATGCCGAGGACCTCACCCAGGAAACCTTTATGCGGGTGTTCCGCTCGCTCAAGAGCTACCAGGCCGGCACCTTTGAGGGTTGGCTGCACCGCATCACCACCAACCTCTTCCTCGATATGGTCCGCCACCGCAACAAGATCCGCATGGAGGCCCTGCCGGAGGATTATGAGCGGGTCCCCGGCAATGAGGTCACTCCGGAACAAGCCTTCAATATCGCCCACCTGGACCCGGAGCTGCAGTCTGCACTGGATCGCCTTAGCCCCGAGTTCCGCGTCGCCGTGGTGCTCTGTGATGTTGTCGGCATGAGCTATGACGAGATCGCCGACACCCTGGGTGTGAAGATGGGTACGGTGCGCAGTCGCATCCACCGTGGGCGGAGCCAGCTGCGTGCCAGCCTCGAGGCTGCCGCCGAAAACAATGAGGAAGTTCAGCTGCTGCTTCCGACCCGCTAGAAAAGTTCGGCGTATTCTGGCGTGGAGAGATTTTGAGAGGGAGGTTGGCAGCTAGACATGATGGAGTCCAAGTCGCGAGTCCGTGTGAAAGTGAAGAATTTCGCATCGGTGGAGCATCTGGGGCCCGAGGCCCTTGCCGCATATGTTGATGCGGAACTGAGCGCGGTAGCCACCCACCGGGCCAGGGTCCACTTGGTGCACTGCCAGGAGTGCCGGGCTGAGGTCAAACGACAGCAGGGCGCTGCCGAGGTCCTGCGTGAGTCCAACGGCGTTCACGAGCTGCGTGCCCCCAGTGATCTGCTGGCGAAACTGGCCGGCATCGAGACCTCCTGCCCGAAGGGGCCCTGTGCCGAGGAAACCCCGGAACAGTATCCGGAGTCCCTGCTGGACAAGATTGACATCATGGTCCGCCTTGTACGGCGTCGCCAGGGCTGACGCTTTGCTCACAGTTCAGGACTCCGGACGCGCACATTTGTGCTCCCGATACTAAGGTGAATGTGTGTTTGACAATATCGGTTGGGCCGAGATCTTCACCATCGTCGTCATTGGTTTGATCATCATTGGCCCGGAGAAACTTCCAGGCGTGATCAAGGACGTCCGCGCCGCCGTTTTCGCGGCTCGGCGGGCCATCACCAACGCCCGCGCCGAGCTCGACGGTGAGTTCGGTTCGGAGTTTGACGAGTTCCGTGAGCCCATCAACAAGGTCGCTGAATACGGTCGGATGGGGCCCAAAGCGGCGATCACCAAGGCACTTTTTGATGGCGACGGTCAATTCCTCGATTCCTTTGATCCGAAGAAGATCATGGCCAGCGAGGAGACTGCTGGTTCCGCGGCCCGCGCCGCTGAGAATCCGAAGCAGACCCGGCAGGTGCCGAGGCCCGAGGAGATTCCCGCGCCACCGCATGATCAGCAGAACCCGCCGCAGTCCACCGGCGGTTTCTCCTGGGCAGATGTGACCTAGCAGATCTGACTGAGCTGGAAGCCGAGAAAGGGCCGGGATGAGAACTTCTCATCCCGGCCCTTTCCTGCCCACTAGTGGCGGGTGACACCCAGCCCCAGTGGCTTGCCCGCGAGGGAACTGCGACGCACCACCAATTTATCGGTGATGACCTTAATCGCCTGTGCGGTGGGGGAGTCCGGTTCGGAGAGGACGATCGGGGTGCCCTCATCACCGTGCTCGCGCAGCTTCGGATCCAACGGCACCTGGCCGAGTAGTGGAACCTCACCACCGGTCAGGACGGAGAGCCGCTCAGCGACGACCTCGCCGCCACCGCTACCGAAGATCTCCATGGTGGAGCCGTCCGGCATGATCATGGCACTCATATTCTCGATGACACCGGCCACGCGCTGGCGGGTCTGCTGGGTGATCGTACCGGCGCGCTCAGCGACGGTGGCCGCGGCAGACTGCGGGGTGGTCACGATCAGGAGTTCAGCGCTGGGGACCAGCTGTGCCACCGAGATGGCGACATCGCCGGTTCCCGGGGGCAGGTCCATGAAGAGGACATCCAGGTCGCCCCAGAAGACATCAGCCAGGAACTGCTGGATCGCACGGTGCAGCATCGGTCCACGCCAGACAACGGGGGCATTGCCCTCGACGAAATGGGCGATGGAGATGATCTTCACGCCATGGGCCATCGGCGGCATGATCATGTCATCGACCTGATGCGGGTTATCGGTGTTGCCGAGCATGTCGGGGATACTGTGGCCGTAGATGTCGGCATCGAGAATGCCCACGCGCAGACCACTGGCGGCCATGGCGGTGGCCAGGTTGACGGTCATCGAGGACTTACCGACGCCGCCCTTACCTGAGGCCACCGCGTAGACGCGGGTGGTGGAATCAGGGCGGGCGAAGGGGATCTCGGGCTGGGCGGCATCGCCGCGCAAGGAGGTGCGGAGCTCGCGTCGCTGTTCGTCGCTCATGACATCGGTGGTTACCGTGACGGTGCCGATGCCTTCGAGATCCTCGACCGCGGACTGCGTATTGGTGGTCAGGGTGGTTTTCATCGGGCAGGCGGCGATGGTGAGATAGATTTCCACCGCGACATCGGAACCGTTGACGGCGATGGATTTGACCATGCCGAGTTCGGTGATGGGCTTGCCGATTTCTGGATCCTCTACGCGGGACAGCGCGCTGCGGACAGCGGATTCAGTTACTTGAGACATCACTGATCCATTCTAGTACTTCGTTTCTTGAAGTCATCCTCGGCTAGCTCACCCTGAGTGGGGTCATGGAGATCAGCGGGGGAGCCCATCCGGTCCGCGGACTCATCATCGAGCTTGGCTTCGATGCGCTCCATCAGATTGCGCAGGTCATCCAGTTCGCGGCGCAGGTAGTCACGGGAGACGGTGTCCCCGATGGCCAGCCGGACACCGGCGAGTTCCCGGGCGAGGAATTCGGTGTCGGCCTTGGTCTCCTCTGAACGGCGGCGATCAGCGGAGATGGTGACCTTGTCCCGGTCCTCCTGACGGTTCTGGGCCAGCAGGATCAGCGGGGCGGCGTAGGCGGCCTGGGTGGAGAACGCCAGGTTGAGCAGAATGAAGGGATAAACGTCCCAGCTCCACCAGAAGCCGCCGATGTTCAGTGCGATCCAGACGATCACCATCACGGTCTGCCACATCAGGTACTGGCCGGTACCGAAGAATCGGGCGACCCGTTCCGCCGCCGCGCCCACTGCATCATCGTCGAAGGAGAAGAGCCGCTTTCGCTTGGCGGCGATCGGGGTACCCAGTTCATAGCGGTTGTAGTCAGCCATGGTTCACCTCCTGGCGAAAGCCGGTCTCGCGCCAGTCCTCCGGCAGCATGTGGTCGAGCAGGTCATCCACGGCAACTGCCCCGATGAGGTGGTTGTCCGCGTCGAGAACCGGTCCGCACACCAGGTTGTAGGTGGCGAAGTAGCGCGCGGCGGTCTCCTGGTCATCATCGGCGTAGAGCGGTGGCAGATCCGGGTCGAGGATACCGGCGATCAGGGTCGAAGGGGGTTCCCGCAGCAGCTTCTGCAGATGTACGCACCCCAGATACTTACCCGTCGGTGTGGCGGTCGGCGGACGAACCACGAAGATCAGGGAAGCCAGCGAGGTGGGCAGATCGGGATTTCGGGCATGAGCCAGAGCCTCAGCGACCGTGGTTTGTGGGGAGAGAATCAGTGGCTCCGGGGTCATCAACGCACCGACGGTATCGGGGCTGAAGCTCATCAGGCGACGCACCGGGGCGGACTCCTGCGGATCCATCAGATCCAGCAGTACCTCAGCCTTGGTGTCCGGTAGCTCACCGAGCAGATCGGCGGCATCATCCGGGTCCATCTCCTCGAGCACGTCCGCGGCACGTTCAATGCCCAGGGCCTCAATCAGCTCGGCCTGGTCATCATCGGGCAGCTCCTGGAGAATATCTGCCAGCCGCTCATCATTGAGCTCGGCGGCGACCTGCTCACGCTGTCGGCGGGGGAGATCACCGAGGGACTTGGCCACGTCCGCCGGACGCATGTCAGTGAAGCCGGCGATGATTTCGGCGGTGGAGTCGGTGACCCCGACACCTCCGGCGGTGACACCGTGGATATGGGACCAGGGAATGGTGAAGAGTTTGGGGCTGCGGCCGAACTTGGGGCGCTCGCCGAAGACCGCGACCCGGGAGATCACCCAGTCCCGGGTGCGGGTCCGTTCCAGCTCCACATCGGCGATCTCCACCGGGCGATCATGGAGCTGGGTGAACTCAGGATCATCGGTATGGACTTTGGTGCCCACCATGTCCTCCATGATGGAGAGCTCACCGGCCCTGGAATGGAAGGCGCGCAAGGAGACGGAACCGGAGACCAGATGGATGTCCCCGGGTTCGATCGCGGCGATGCGCAGCATGGGCAGGAAAATCCGGCGGTTGTTGACCAACTCGACCACCACTCCCAGCGCACGGGAGGAACGGCCATCGGGGCGGATGCTGACGACGACGTCACGGACCCGGCCGATCACATCGGTGTCGGGGCCGCGGACCTGCATGCCGCGAAGTCGACCAGCGTAGACACGGGTGACGGTACTCATGGTGTCGTATTCTACCGCCGGTGGAACTATCCACCTACCTGCCACGTTGTCACTAGGAAAGCCACATTGAACATGGCCAATGATAGGGAAAGTGAGTCAAGAGAAATGTCGACGAACACCGGCCGTAACAAGCGGGTAAATAGTGATCGCGCCACGCGCCGTCGCCCCGAGGGCTGGCCGGTAGGAAGCTTCGAGTCCTATGAGCAGGCCCAGCGGGCAGTGGATCTGCTCAGCGACCGGGAGTTCCCGGTGGATGAGCTGACCATCGTCGGCCTCAATCTCATGGAGGTCGAGCGGGTCACCGGCAGACTCACCTGGGGAAAGGTCATTCTCGGCGGTGCCGCCAGCGGTGCGTGGCTCGGTGTTTTCTTCGGACTGCTCATGGGTATTCTCGGCGGTGGTTTCCTGACCCCGATGATTATCGGTGTGGTGATGGGTGCCGTCTTCGGCATCGTGCTCACCGCCGTCCCCTACGGCTTCAGCGGTGGTCGTCGGGACTTCACCTCCCAGACCCAGATCGTCGCCAGCCGATATGATGTGCTCTGTGCTCCTGGCAATGCCAAGGAAGCCCGCGATGTCATCGCGGAGTCCGGGATCGCTGGGCCGGTCCAGCCGATCAGCTCCCGGAGTGAGTAATCTATCCGGGGTAAGAAACACCGGCTTTTCCAGGAGGAACCACATGCTGAAACACCGGAAGATCGGGGTGCTCGCAGCCAGCGGTACGCTCGCCCTGCTCCTGGGTGGTTGTGCCGCTGCGGAACCGGGAACTGCGCAGCAGGCCAGCGCAAACACCCTGGTCATTGCGGTGATCACTGATACCCCGGACTCCACCGAGCAAATGGTGCTCGGTGAGCTCTATCAGCGGGCGCTGGAGGAATCGGAGCGGGACGTGGTCATCGATGTCATAGCGGCCAACGAGAGCGAGCACGGGATCTCCCGGCTGGGGGACACCTTCTCTGATCTGACCATCGGCTGCACCGGCGACCTGCTGACCGCCTTCCACCCTGATCGGGCCCGCGAGATTGCGGCGGAAATTAAGGCGCATCCGGAACAGGATTTCCGCCAGGCCACCTATGAGGCGCTGATCGGTGCGCTGCCCGCGCATTTTGATGCCCCGGATCCCTCGCCCGCTGAGGGGTGTGGTGGGACGAAGCGGCATAATGGTCTGCCGGAGAATATTGTGCCGGTGTTTGAGAAGGACTCGATCGCCAGATCGGATCTGGAGGCACTGAACCAACTGGGGCGGTCCCTGTCCACCGAGGCCATCAGGATGATCGTCGATGAGGCCCGGGAACGGGGTTCGGTCTCCGGGGCGGTGGATGACTACTTCTCCGGCAGGGGTTCCTTCACCGGTGGCGGAGATGCGCGCCAGGAGCAGCAGGAAGCCTGAAAACCTGAATCTCTCGGCGGCGTCGAAAAGCAAGGCATAAAGAACGATGGCATGAAGAAATGGCCCTCAACTTCCTGGGAAGTTGAGGGCCATGTCTTATGGCTGAAGAGAATTACTTCTCGAAAGCCTCGTCAAGCAGCTTCTTCTGCTCGGCCTGGTGAACCTTCGACACGCCGGTGGCGGTGGAGGACTGGGCACGGCGGGAGACGCGGACCATCTTGGGCATATCCGGGATGAGGTCGCGCAGGTGCTCCTGGTAGAAGGGCCACGGACCCTGGTTGGCCGGCTCGTCCTGGACGAAGCGGATCTGCTCGGCGTTCGGGTAGGTCTCGAAAGCCTCGCGCAGCCGGTTGAAGGGGATCGGATGCAGCATCTCGATGCGGACGATAGCGACATCATCGCGGCCGTCCTTCTCGCGACGCTTCTCCAGCTCCCAGTACAGCTTGCCGGAGACCAACTGGATGGTCTTGACCTTCTCCGGGTTACCGATGATCTTGCCGTCACGGTCGACCTGGTTCGGGTCATTGATGACGGACTGGAACTTGGTGACCTCGGTGAAGTCTTCCACTGCGGAAGCAGCCGCCTTCATACGCAGCATGGACTTCGGGGTGAAGACGATCAGCGGGCGCTTCAGATCCGACATCGCGTGGCGACGCAGCAGGTGGAAGTGGTTGGCCGGGGTGGAGGGCTGAGCCACGGTCATGGAACCCTCGGCACAGAGCTGCAGGAAGCGCTCGATGCGTGCGGAGGAGTGGTCCGGACCCTGCCCCTCGTAGCCGTGCGGCAGCAGCAGCACGAGCTTGGAGGTTTGGCCCCACTTGGCTTCACCGGAGGAGACGTACTCGTCGATGATGGTCTGGGCGCCGTTGGCGAAGTCGCCGAACTGTGCCTCCCAGGCCACGAGGGCATCCTCGTTGGCCACGGAGTAGCCGTACTCGAAGCCCATGCCGGCGTACTCGGTCAGCGCGGAGTTGTAGACCAGGAACTTGCCGCCGTTGCCCTTCTGGTAGGCGAGCTCGTTCAGACCGTTGTACTCGTTGCCGTTGTTCGGGTCGAAGACCACGGCGTGGCGCTGGGTGAAGGTACCACGACGGGAATCCTCACCGGCCAGGCGGACGAGCCGGCCGGCGTTGGCCAGGGAACCGAAGGCGATGAGTTCGCCCCAGCCCCAGTCGATGCCACCCTCGCGGACAGCCTCGGCGCGCTTCTTGGCCACCGGGGCGACGCGGGAGTGCAGCTCGAAGTCATCGGGAACGTTGGCGTAGGCCTGACCGATCTCCAGGAGCTCCTCGCGGGTGATGTTGGTTTCCATGCCCAGCGGCAGTTCCTGGGAACCGGTGATGCCGGTCTGCTCCTGGACGGCCCGCTTCTCGGATTCCTTGACCTCGTTGAAGACGGACTCCATCTGGTCGTGGAAGTCCAGGGCCACCTTCTCGGCGTCCTCCACGGAAAGATCGCCACGGCCGATGAGATCCTCGGTGTAGTGGGCGCGAACGGTTTCCTTGTTGTTGATGATCTCGTACATCTTCGGCTGGGTCATGGAGGGGTCATCAGCCTCGTTGTGACCGCGGCGACGGTAGCAGATCATGTCGATGAAGACATCCTTGCCGAAGCGACGACGATATTCGGTGGCCAGCTGGCCAACCCAGACCACAGCCTCCGGGTCATCGCCGTTGACGTGGAAGACCGGGCAACCGAAGCCCTTGGCGATGTCGGTGGAGTAGTGCGAGGAACGGCCAGAATCCGGGGTGGTGGTGAAACCGATCTGGTTGTTGACCACGATGTGGATGGTGCCGCCGACGGTGAAGCCACGCAGCTGAGCCAGGTTGATGGTCTCGGGCACGATACCCAGGCCGGAGAAGGCGGCGTCGCCGTGGATCAGCAGCGGAACGACGGTGAAGCCGTCCTCGCCCTTGTCCAGCAGGTCCTGCTTGGCACGTGCGATGCCCTCCATGACCGGGTTGACGGCCTCGAGGTGGGAAGGGTTGGCGGTCAGGGAGACCTTGATCTCGCCGTCGCCGAACATCTGCAGGTGGGTGCCCTCGGAACCGAGGTGGTACTTCACGTCACCGGAGCCACCGATCTGGCCCTGTTCCATGTTGCCCTCGAACTCGTTGAAGATATTCGCGAGGGGCTTGCCGACGATGTTGAAGAGCACGTTCAGGCGACCACGGTGCGGCATACCGATGACGACCTCGTCCAGGCCCTGGCCGGCAGCGGTGTCGATGGCGGCATCCATCAGCGGGATCAGTGCCTCAGCACCCTCGAGGGAGAAGCGCTTCTGGCCGACGTACTTGGTCTGCAGGAAGTTCTCGAAGGCCTCAGCGGCATTGAGCTTCTGCAGGATGTACTTCTGCTCGGCACCGGTGGGCTTCGGGATGCCGGCCTCGATGCGGTCCTGCAGCCAGAGGCGCTCATCGCGGTCGAGGATGTGGGTGTACTCGGAGCCGACCTTGAGGGTGTAGGCCTGACGCAGGGTGGAGAGCACCTCGCGCAGGGTCATGGTCTCCTTGCCACCGAAGCCACCGACGTGGAAGCGGCGGTCGAGGTCCCAGAGGGTCAGCCCGTGGGTCTCCATCTCCAGGTCACGGTGGTCCGGAACCGGCATGCCGGGCTGGTGCCAGAGCAGCGGGTTGGTGTCGGCGATGAGGTGGCCGCGGCTGCGGTAGGCCTCGATCAGCTGCATGACCCGGGTGTTCTTGTCGATGCCGGTGTTGGGCAGGTCCTGCGCCCAGCGGATCGGGGTGTAGGGGATGTGCATCTCATCGAAGATGTGGTCCCAGAAGGCATTGTCGACCAGCAGCTGGCTGAGGGTGCGGAGGAACTCGCCGGACTCGGCGCCCTGGATCACGCGGTGATCGTAGGTGGCGGTCATGGTGACGAGCTTGCCCACACCCAGCTCTGCCAGGCGGTCTGCGGAAGCACCCTGGAACTCAGCCGGGTAGTCCATGGAACCGACGGCGATGATGGCGCCCTGGCCCTTGGTCAGTCGCGCCATGGAGTGGCGGGTACCGATGCCACCCGGGTTGGTCAGGGAGATGGTGACACCCTGGAAATCGTCCATCTTCAGCTTGCCGATACGGGCACGGTTGACGATGTCCTCGTAGGCCTCGATGAACTGGGCGAAGCCCATTGACTCGGTTTCCTTGATGGCGGCAGACACCAGGGAACGGGAGCCATCCTTCTGCGGCAGGTCAATGGCCAGACCGACATTGATGTGCTCCGGCTGAACGGCAGAGGGCTTGCCCTCGATGACGTCATAGGAGACATTCATGGCCGGGTGGGCCATGACTGCCTTGACCATGGCATAACCGATGATGTGGGTGAAGGAGATCTTGCCGCCGCGGGTCCGCTTGAGCTGGTCATTGACCATCGAGCGGTTCTCGAACATCAGGCGGGCCGGCATATCGCGCACCGAGGTGGCGGTCGGAATCTCGAGGGAGGCTTCCATGTTCTTGGCGATTGCCCGGAAGGCACCCTTGAGCGGAGCGGAGCCGGACTCCGGAGCGCTCTTGATATTGGCCAGCGGTGACTTGCTGATGGAATCCTTGGCCACGGCCTTCTTCTTCTCCACTGCCTGCTTAATGGTTTGACCGGATTCGCGGGCCTTGGTGGCCACCTTCGCCGGTTCCTTCTGTTTTTCTGCTTCTACGCCGAGACCCTTGGCCGGGGCGACTGTTTTCTGAGGCGCACCCTTCTGGATGGCCGTACTCGGCGCACCCTTGGTTTCGAAGAGCTCCCGCCATTCCCGGTCAACTGCCCCCGGGTCCTTCTGGAACTGCTGGAACATCTCGTCTACCAGCCACTGGTTCTGGCCGAAAGTACTAGCGCTGCTCACGGCAGGATCTCGCCTCATTTCCTTGATGAATTCTATTCAAAATCTTTTGTTGTCGTATTCCCTTAACAGGGTAACCGGTCTGCTCCCAAGGGCGAACACGCCTAGGGGGTCATTTACCACCCCCGACTGTAGCGAATCCTACTTATTGAGAATTCCACATCGCGGCATACAGTCCGCCAGCGTGAAGAAGCTTCAGGTGAGAACCGTCCTCGATGATACGCCCACGGTCGATCACCAGGATACGGTCGGCCCGGGCCGCGGTGGCCAGCCGGTGCGCGACGATGACCGAGGTGCGTCCCCGGGTGACGGCTGCCGAGGCATCGAGGACGGTGGCTTCGGTCGCCGGGTCCAGGGTGGCGGTGGCCTCATCGAGCAGTAGTACACCTGGTTCAATCAGTTCGGCCCGGGCGAGGGCGATGAGTTGGCGCTGGCCGGAGGACAACCCCTGGCCGCCTTCGCCCACGCGGTGGTGCAGGCCGTCAGGAAGCCGGGAGAGCGCCTCGAGGGCACCGACCCGGCGGATCACGGCGATGATCTCAGCCTCGGTGGCATCGGGTTTGCCATAGGCGATGTTCGCGGCGACGGTGCCGGGGAAGAGATGGGATTCCTGGGGGACGGAACCGATCGCGGCGCGCCAGTCCCGTAGCGGGAACTCCCGCAGGTCCGTGCCGCTGGCCCGCACGGCACCCGAGACCGGATCATAAAAGCGGGACAACAGCTTGACGACGGTCGATTTACCCGCGCCGGTGGGTCCCACCAGCGCCACGGTGGTGCCGGGCTCGATGCGCACATCCAGGCCCCTCGTCACTTCAGCGCCCTCATCGGTGTAGGCGAAGGTGACGTCCGAAAGCTCGATGATCCCGGTGGCCGCCCGGTGAGCGTTGGGGTTGGTTCCCCGGTCGGGGACCTCGGTTTCCTCGGCGAGCAGACCGCGGATGCGGCCCAAACCGACCGCAGCCTGCTGGTAGCTGTCGAAGATCTGACCGAGCTGCTGCAGTGGGCCGAAGAGCTGGCTGAGATACATCACGAAGGCGATCAGCACGCCCGTGCTGATCTGGCCATCGGTGACATGGGCGGCACCGACCCCCAACACCGCCGCCTGTGCCAGTTCGGAGACCGCACCGATACCGGGGAAGTAGATCGAGACCGCGGTCTGGGAGCGGACCCGCAGCTTCCGGTAGTGGTCTGATTCCGCAGTGAGCCGGGCGAAGGTGGCATCGGTCATGCCGTGCATCTGGGAGGTACGTAGTCCGTTGACCGCTTCGGCGAAGGTCGCGTTGACCTGGCTGACCTGTTCCCGGGCCTGGCTGTAGAGCTGGGAGGAGATCCGCCGGAAGATCAGCGTGGCCAGCAGGATCACCGGGATCGCGGCGAAGGCCACCAGTGCCAGTGGGGCATCGGTGTAGAGCAGCATCGCGATGATGCCGGCCAGGGTGGCCAGCGCGACGATGGCCTCGGCGAGTCCGGTCTGCAGGAAGGCACTGAGATTGTCGATGTCGGTGGTCATCCGGGTCAGGATGCGCCCGGACATGGTTGATTCGTAGTAGCTCATCGAGAGTCGCTGCAGGTGTGCGAAGCTGCGCAGTCGCAGACCGAAGAGCAGCCGCTCACCGGTGCGCGCGGTCAGGATGGTGCGCAGCCAGGCGGAGAGCCACCCTACCGCCACCACCGCCAGACCTGCTCCCGCCACCGGCCACAGGGCGGCGGGATCCTGCTCACCGACACCGCGGTCCACCGCCAGGCGCATCAGGGTGGGGAAGGCCAAGCCGGTGAGCACTCCCAGGGCGAGCAAGGCCACCACCGCCACCAGCAGCCACTTCACCTCCCGGAACAGCGCGGAGACCCGGAAAGCGCCGGTTTCCCGGCGGATGTGTTCGGCGTCGATCGCGGGTTGTTCGGTGGCCGGGGGCAGGGCGGCGATCCGGCGCGCCACCAACTCACTCGGGGCCTCCGGGTCCTCCCAGGTGACCCCGGGGAAAAGTTCCGTGCGGCTTTCCGGGTCATCGGTGCGGGTAGCCGGATCAAAGAGCCGGGCGAAACGATGGTTATCCGCCAGGGACGCCAGCGTTCCCTCAGCGACGGTGCGGCCCTCATCGATGACGATCACCCGTTCCGCCAGCCGCAGGGTGGATTGCCGGTGGGCGATGGCGATGACCGTGACATCCGCCAGGGCGCGGCGCAGATTGGCGGTGATCTCAGCTTCGGTGCGGGCATCGATGGCGGAGGTGGCATCATCGAGAATGATCACCCGGGGTTGCGCGAACAGTGCCCGGGCCAGGGCGATGCGTTGTCGCTGGCCGCCGGAGAGGGTCAGCCCGCGCTCCCCGATGACGGTGGCGTAGCCCTCCGCCAAGTCCTCGATGAACTCCGCGGCACAGGCCAGTCGGGCAGCCTCGGCGACCTCTTCCGCGGTGGCGGCGGCACCCATCGCGATATTGTCGTGGATACTCGCGGAGTAGAGGAAGGGCTCATCAAAGACGCAGATCACGGCCTTGCGGAGCGCATCGCGGGTGATCTCGTTGTAGTCGGTCTCCTGGCCGTCGCGGTCAACCAGCAGGATCCGGCCGGCATCCGGTTCGTGGAAACCGCCGAGCAGTTGTACCGCCAGGGATTTCCCGGCCCCCGTCGGGCCCACCACCCCGAGGGTTTCCCCGGGTGCGACCTGGAAATCAAGTCCCTGGAGGACCGGGCGGTCCGGGGTGGCGAACTCCACCTGCTCGAGCCGCAGACCCAGCGGGCCGGCGGGGAGCTCCCCGGGCTGATCCGGATCCCGGTGCTCGGGGCCGGCGGCGATCAATTCGCTGATGCGGTCGACGGAGGCCAGGCCGATCTGGAAACGCACCACCATTCCCGAGAGCATGCGGGTGATCGCGGTCAGCTGGGTGAGGTAGATGGAGAAGGCGAAGAAGGTGCCCACGGTGATCTCACCCTGGATGGCCAGCCAGCCGCCGAGGATGATGTTGACCACCAAGGCGATCTGGGGGAGTTCCTCCAGGAGTGGCTGGAAACGGGCGTTGAGGCGGGCCAGCCGCATCCGCCGGGCATAGAGATTGCGGCTGTGCTGCTCCAACCGGTCGGTCTCCCGCTCCTCCTGGGCGAAGGCCTTGACCACCCGGACGCCGGAGACATTCTGTTCCACCTGGCTCGCCAGATCAGCGGTCGCCTGCTGGGAATCCCAGGAGGCGGCGTAGAGCCGACCGCGGGCCCGGGCGGAGACCATCGCGATCACCGGGAGGAAGGCCAGTGCCATGAGGGTCAGCCAGGGGGAGATGGTGCCCATGATCACCACGATGAACACCAGCTTGACCAGACTGCCCACCGCCAGAGGGAGCATGGCCAGCAGTCCCTGGACCTGCCCGAGATCACTGATGGAGCGGGAAACCACCTGGCCGGTGCTGAGCCGGTCCTGCGCGGGGCCGTCGAGCCGCTGCAGGGACCCCAGGACATCCAGCCGCAACAGGTGCTGGATATCGATGGAGAGCTTGCCGGCGGTCATGCGACGGCCGAACTGAAAAGCGAAGCGGGACAGGGCGACGATCACCAGCACGATGATGATCGCGCGCAGTGGACTGAGACCGGGCAGCAGGGCGGCAGCCACGCCACCATCAGAGGATCCCACCGCCACATCAACGGCGTCGCGGGTCAGCAGCGGGATGGCCAGCTCGAAGCCGACCACCCCCAGCGTGGTCGCCAGAGCGAGGGCCGCGACGGCGCGCTTTCGTTGCAGCGCGCGCCCCAGCTGCCTCAGTCCTTCACTCACGCTGAGCGATATTACTTTCGGAAGCGCCGGAGGAAGGCGATCTTCGGTGCCTTGATCGAATTCTTCGCCGGCGCCGGGGCGGAAAACTGTGCCGGCGGGGCGCCCAGGGACTCCGCGGCGTTATTGATCACCTTTCCCGCCAATTTACGGTTGGCGATGCTGCCGATGACCGCGCCGATCCCGAAAGGCATGATCTTGCCCAGCCAGGACGCCCCCATCTTCTTGGTCACCTGCCGCAGCGCTATGCGCATCAGCCGGTTGTTGACCTCTCCCAGCCGGGCCACGGAGAAGCGGGAGATCGTGGAGACCGAAGGCAGTCCAACGGAGCCCTCCTTCATGTCACCGGCGAAGATATCGGTCAGCGCATTGCCCTTGGAACCCAGCAGCACCACCAGGATCAGGGCGCGGCGACGTTCCGGCTCAGTGATGTCCACCCCGCGCAGATAAGCCGAAGAGACGGTGTAGAAGGCGGCCGCATCGAGGAAGACCACAGACTCCGCGCTGATGGCCACCGCACCGGTGAGGAAACCGATGCCCGGAACCATGGCGGTGGCACCCACCCCGGCGCCGCTGCCGGTGGCCAGGTTGCGGAAATGCTTATCCATCAGCTGCTGGATCTGCGCCGGGGTGGCCTCCGGCTTCTGGGAGCGCAGGTAGTTCACATAGCGTTCGATGACCGAGGTCTGCATGCTCACTGCGCGGTCCATGACCTTGATCAGGGCGCGGCCACCTGCACCAGCGCTGCGTTCCAGCGCCTGCGGATCCGAACTGATTCCATCGGTGATGATCACATTGTTTTTGAGGGGCATGGCAAACCTCTATTCGTTGGTGACGTAGCTTGCAGTGGCATATTCCTCCGCCGCCGCAATATCTGCGGAGGAGGGGCGGACCCCGGTGTAGAGCTCAAACTGTGCGGCAGCCTGCAACGCGAGGACCTGCTCGCCGGTGATGGTCGGGATGCCCAGCCGGCGTGCGCTCTCGATCAAGGGAGTGCTGACCGGGTCAGCCACCACATCAAACACCAGGGCGGCCCGAGAAATTTCCGCATCGCTGAAGGAGCGTTCGTGTTCATTGCCCGCCGCCATGCCGATCGGGGTCACATTGACCAGCAGCTGCGCGTCCGCCGGAACCTCGGTGGAGAATTCCCAGCCGAAACGACGCGCCAGGGAGGCGCCGGTGACATGGTTGCGGGCCACAACGGTGCCGGACATGCCGTGATCACTCAGTGCGGCGACCACCGCATTGGCCATCCCACCCGAGCCCCGCACCGTCACCGACAGCTCGGCCGGGACCTCGCGGATCAGTTCCGCCACGGCGGTGTAATCGGTGTTGTAGCCGGTGAGATTGCCCCCCTCATTGACGATGGTATTGACCGAGCGGATGCGCTCGGCGGAGGGATCGAGGGCGTCGAGAAGCGGGATGACCTGCTCCTTGAAAGGCATGGAGACCCCGGCACCACGGATATCGAGCCCACGGATACCCGCCACCGCGGCGGTGATGTCCAGCGGGGCGACCGCCTTATAGAGGAAGTTCAGCTCGTACTTGGCGTAGAGCCAGTTGTGGAAGCGCACCCCGTGGTTTCCGGGCCTCGCAGCCAGGGAAATACAGAGGGTGGTTTCGCGATCGACAAAATTGACCATGACTACCACCCTAAACACAACTACCGTAGATGGTATGAACGACAGGTCTTTTTCCACGGCTCCGGTCGCTGCGACGACCTCCGGATACGTGCGCGGCGCTGTTGACCGGGAATTGGGGATCCGCACCTGGAAGGGAGTTCCCTTCGGTGAGGACACCTCCGGCAACAACCGATTTCGCGCCCCGCGCCCAGCCCCCGGCTGGTACGGCGTACGTGACTGCACCAGCTACGGCCCACCCGCACCTCAACCCGTCTACTCCTGGACCGACCGGATCATCGGCAGTGAAGACTGTCTCCACCTCGACATCGTCCGCCCTGATACCGAGGAGGAACTCCCCGTGGTGGTCTACTTCCACGGTGGCTCCTTCATCATGGGTTCTTCCCATGAGCAGATGCTCCGCGGTTTTCACCTGGCCACCAGAATGAACGTGGTCTACGTGTCCGTGAATTTCCGCCTCGGCACACTCGGCTACCTGGACATGCGCAGCATCGGTGATGACTGCGTGGCCACCCCGGCACTGCGCGACCAACTACTCTCCCTGCAGTGGGTGCATGAGAACATCGACAGCTTCGGCGGGGATCCGGACAATGTCACCATCATGGGTGAATCCGCCGGCGGCGCCTCGGTGATCACGCTGATGTGCGTGCCCGCGGCGAAGGGCCTCTACCACCGGGCGATCGCCCAGTCCCCGCCGATCGCCATGCTGCACTCCACCGCGCAATCCACCCTCTGGGCCCGGGAACTGGTGTTCAATATGGCCCACCCGCGGCAGACCACCCTTAACTCGCTGCGCCAGGAATCGGCCGCCGACCTGGTGCGCGCCGGGCAATCCATGATGTGGGGCACGGGGGAGCTGATCCACCTCAATCCCTGCTTCAGTCCGACCGTTGACGGCGACACCCTGCCCGCGCATCCGCTGAGCGTGTTCGACATCGGGGAGCAGGGGCAGGTGCCGCTGCTGATCGGCACCAACCATGATGAAACCAGTTTCGGCAAGTTCTTCTACCTCCGCAGCTCGGCGCGGAGCCGCGCGGCGCTGCGGCTACTCTCCGCCTTCGATCCGGTCAACGCCGGCCAGGTCCTGGACGCCTACGGTGGCGCCGTCGCCCGCCCCGACTTCGCGGAATTGCTTGCCGACGCCATCTTCTGGGCGCCCGCGGTCCGGCTCGCGGGGGACCACTCCCGGGCCAACCACACCTGGATGTACCGCTTCGACTACGCCCCGCCCGCGCTGCGTTGGCTGGGACTCGGCGCCATGCACTCGCTGGAGCTCTCGGCCATCTACGGCGACCCCGCCTCCTCCCGCACCCGTGGTCTCTCGCGGTGGGGTGGGCTCGACGGACTGGATGAGCTGACCGAGACGATGCAGGACCACTGGGCGCATTTCATCCACCACGGCAACCCCGGGGAGGACTGGCAGGACTATCACACCAGTGCCTCCGAGGACCCCGGGCGGGCGACCAAGATTTTCGACATCAACCCTCAGCTGGAGTTCGATCCCAAGGCCACGCAACGCCGGGCCTGGCGAGACTACGACATGCTCGAATGGGGTAATGGCAGGCCCGAATTACTGCAGGAACTGGGCTTGGTGGATGAGTCCCCCTGGGAGTAGCTCCGGGCCCCGGTGCAAAATTTCCGCCGGCTTAAGCCAGAATTGCTGGGCAGCGAGCGGCTGACCCCGCTAGGCTTGGGACGGATCGTCACAGTCTGTGGCGAGCACTCATCACGTTTCGTTGGAAGGTTTGCCGGACATGAGCTTTTTCGAGGACATCGCGGCGGCCCTGGATGCCGATGGCATCGAGTCCCGCGTCAATGACGACACCATGTTTGTTCCGATCACCTCTGACCTGGAGATCCAGTTCGTAGAGATCGACGCCCTTCTTCCGGCTGCAAATGTCTACATCGCCGCAGCGGATGTGGATGAGGACGACGAGGACTTTGAGGCCGTGCTGGTCTCCGTCGTGTTCAGCGTCGAAGGCGCAGTGGAGACCGTCGCCCGACACGTGGCTACCGACCAGGTGATCACCGTTCTGCGTGATCTGCTGGAAGGCACTGATGAGCGGATCGGCGAGCTGGAATTCTACCAGGACGCCCTCAACGCCAACCTGGTCCGCGCGGAGGTTGGCTCGAACTCCGAGCTCCAGGTGCTGATTGAGGTACTCGACGGTGTCCCCACCGCCGAGGTCACCTTCGTCGCCATCGGTGAGAGCTTTGAGGACCTGGTCGACCAGGCCATCTCCGAGCTCTGGGAGTCCGATGGCGAGGCGATGCTCACCGACGAGGACCGTCAGAAGATGTTCGCCGAGCTCTCCAATGACATCGAGCTGGAGACCGACGAGATCCTCGACCTGGGTACCTTCATCGACTTCGACCGACTCTTCGACATCCTCTCCCTGGCCGCCGATCAGGCCGAGGACTGGGAGCAGCAGTTGGTCCCCTTCGAAGATGAGGAGTTCGACGAGCCCGAGGTCTACGATATCTTCGGCGAGGACGACCTCGACGATGAAGACGAAGACGATGATGATGACTTCGACGAGGATGAGGACGATTCCTTCGAAGACGCTGATGAGGATGCTGAAGACTCCGAGGTGGTGGCAGTGGAGACTGCCGAAGCCAAGAAGTAGAACCTTCCGCTAGTCTGCTGAAGCTGTCGCGCCCTGGAGGCGCGGCAGCTTTGTGCTTTCCTGGGACGCGTTTTCTGGGGCAGCTAAGCCGCATCCGCCATTCCCGCGAACAGCGAGGACGGGGAGTTCACCGGCTGGTAGTGACTGTCCACCAGCCAGCAGTAGGTCGGTGCCGGCCCACCCTCGATCTCATGGACGGCATCGATCAGCTCTTCTGAGACGAGTGCCCGGATCCAGGCTTCTGCAATACGCCGTTCGGGAGCACCTCCCTTGGGATCGGTGAGCCGGGCCGAGATGACGTAGGCCGGCTCCCGGGTTTCCCCGAAGCTACGGACCCGGGCTTTGGCGCGTGGCCCCACCCGGTGCCGGGTCAGCGTGGCGGTGAGATCATCACCACCGTGCACCGCCGGCAGGTGTTTGGACGGTGGTCGCCAGGTGGGCAGGGGTCTGGCCAGGGAACGCGGGTGGTGCAGGATCGAGTGAAGCGCCTGGAGTGTCGGGGCCTCATCCTGCCGGATCTGCTGAGCCAGGTCGGCCGGAGTGAGCGGGGCCCGGGAGGAATGGAGGGAAGCGGAGAAGCGGGAGAAGGAGCGCTTGCGGGAGTTCGGTACTTTCAACATGGCCTGAATCCTAGAAGCTCGTGCGAACATGCATACGAACAAATGATAGAACAACTGTTCGAATCATTCAAGTGGGCGGGAGCCGCAGCAATGGCCACTTGCGGGGCAACGGGCTAGCCTAATTAGTAACATGATGAAGGATCAACTAAATACGCAGCCGGGTACCGGTGAGCGCGTGGCCCCCGTGCCCAAGATTCCCACTGAGATCTGGGTACTGATTTCCGCTGCTTTCATTATCGCGATCGGCTATGGCCTGGTCGCCCCGATTATCCCGCAGTTCGCCCAGACCTTTGATGTCGGCATGGCTGCCGCCGGCGCAGTGGTATCCATCTTCGCTTTGAGTCGACTGCTTTTCGCTCCAGTCTCCGGCCAGCTCATCGACAAGCTCGGCTCCCGGAAGGTCTACCTCACCGGCTTGATGACGGTCGCGGTGACCACCGGCCTGGTGGCCTTCGCCCAGGAGTACTGGCATATTCTGCTGCTACGCGGTCTCGGCGGTATTGGTTCGACGATGTTCACCGTCTCCGCCATGGGCCTGGTGGTGCGGATGTCCCCGCCGGCCATCCGTGGCAAGGCCTCGAGCGCCTATGCCTCGGCCTTCCTCCTCGGCAATATCATCGGCCCGGTGGTCGGCGCCGCCCTGTCGATGCTGGGCATGCGCATCCCCTTCGCCATCTACGGCGCTTCGGTGGCTCTGGCGGCCTTCGTCGTCTGGTGGAAGATGCCCAAGATGGACGCCGCTACCGAGCGCAAGGGGGACACTGAACCCCCGCTGCGCTTCATGGAGGCCTTCCGGGACTCGGCCTACCGCAGTGCCCTGGTCGGGGCCTTCGCCAATGGTTGGTCGAACTTCGGTGTCCGGGTGGCCACGCTGCCGCTCTTCGCCGCGGCCATCTTCGAACATGGTGGTGCCACCGCTGGTTTAGCCATGGCCACCTTCGCCGTCGGTAATGCAATCTCGCTGCAGTTCGCCGGCACATTGTCAGACAAGATCGGGCGCAAACCGCTGATCATCTCGGGCTTGGTGATCAATGCGATCTTCACCGGTGCCATGGGCTTCGCCACCGGCTTCTGGCCGTTGTTGATCATCTCGGCGGCCGCCGGTTTCGGTGCCGGCATGCTCAACCCGGCGCAGCAGGCCAGCCTGGCCGATGTCATCGGTTCCAAGCGCTCCGGCGGCAAGGTGCTGGCCAATTTCCAGATGGCGCAGGACTTCGGCGCGATCACCGGCCCGATTCTGGTCGGCATGATCGCAGAGACCATGGGCTTCAAATACGGCTTCCTGCTCTGTGGCGTCATCGGCCTGCTGGCTGCGGCGTTCTGGGCCTTCGGCCGTGAAACCGTGGACCGGAAAGAGATGCATAATCCGGAAAGGGTTGATTAAATGACCGGCAAGATCAGTACCACCCCGATTCCGGAGAAACAGGCCTGGCGGGCGCTTGCCGCGCTCTGCATCGGTCTCTTTGTCACGCTGCTGGATCAGTCCCTGGTGGCGGTTTCCCTGCCCCGGATCCGCGAGGAGTTCGACGCCAGCATCAACCAGGTGGTCTGGGTTTCCGCGATCTACCTGTTGACCTTCGCGGTCCCGCTGCTGATCACCGGCCGACTGGGGGACCGCTTCGGCCAGCGCAATGTCTACCTGGTGGGCATGGCGATCTTCACCCTCGCGGCCTTCGCCTGCTCCCAGGCACCCAGCATTGAGGTCCTGATCATGCTCCGCGCGCTACAGGGGCTCGGTGGCTCATTGATCAACCCGCAGCCACTGAGCATCATCCACCGGATCTTCGCCCATCACCGCCGTGGCACCGCCACCGGGGTGTGGAGCGCGGTGGCCAGCTCGGCGGGACTGTTCGGGCCGGTTATCGGCGGTGTGCTGGTGGGAACGGTCGGCTGGCGCTGGGTCTTTTTCGTCTATGTCCCGCTCGGCCTGATCTCGCTGATCATGGTCGCCCGCTACGTCCCGAAACTGCCCACCGGCACCGGAAAGATCGATCTGCTCAGCGGCCTGGTCTCCCTGATCGCCGTGCTGGCGGTCGTCTTCTCCCTCCAGCAGGGCCCTGAGGTGGGCTGGAGCTGGTGGCTCTGGGTGATTCTCGCGATCGGCATCCTCGCCATCGTCTTCTTCATCCGTCTCCAGAAGCGCAAGGGCAAGGACGCGCTCGTCCCGCTCGAGCTCTTCCGTAACCGCAACTTCAGCCTCGGTGTCTTCGCCGTCGCGATGCTCGGCTTCACCGTCTACTCCGTGAACCTGCCCATCATGCTCTACCTCCAGGTCGGCCAGGGCATGTCCGCGGAATATGCCGGCCTCATGCTCGTGCCCATGGGGGTGATCTCCGTGTTCATGGCCCCGATCATCGGCCGTATCACCGACAAGGTTGCGCCGGGCCTGATCTCCCAGATCGGCTTCGGTGCGATGATCGCGGCGATGAGCATTTTCGGCATCATGATGCACCTGGAGGTCTCACCCGCCTGGCTGCTGGTCTCGATCCTGCTGCTCGGCTTCGCCAACTCCATGTGCTGGGCGCCGAACTCGACGATCTCCATGCGTGACCTGCCGCCGGATCTCGTCGGTGCGGGCTCCGGTGTCTACAACACCTCCCGCCAGGTCGGTGCGGTACTCGGCGCGGCGGCCCTCGGCGCGGTGATGCAGATGGGCGTGAACTCGATCAGCTTCGGTGCGGCGATGGGAAACGCCCTACTCCTGCCGGTGGTGTTCCTGGTGGCAGGTCTGATCGCGGTTTCGCGGTTCAAGTAGGGCGCTTATCGACGGCCGTGCCGTCCGAGGACTGGGGTCAGGCGGCGGCTTCGGCCGCTGCGGCATCCTTCCACCGGCGTGCGGTGATGAAGGACCGTACCCCGACGATGACATAGATGATCAGCAGTACGAAAGTGATGGCGCTGACGATCACGGCAGCTGGACGTTCCGCAGTGCCAGCGAAGACATCACCCAACTGGATCACGTTCATGAAGGTCCCGAGGATGCCCAGAATCGCGACGACCAGGGCAATGTGGATGCCGATCTTCGGGTTCTTCAGGCCGATCAATCCGCAGATCAGGACGACGGCGCCGAGGATCGCCGGGATCAGCGCGGTCCAGCTGACAAAAGAGGTGGCGATGTACGCGATGACCCCGAGTGCGATGAGGATGACGCCGAGGCCGATGGTGGTGCGAGGCATGGTGCTCCTTGGAGAAGGTATTTTCAGAGGAAAAACATTGCTTAGGCTAAGCAATTCCTCATCAACGCTACCAACAAGCAGAGCAAAACTAAGACCCTGAGCGGCTGAATCACTCCAGCCATCCAGGGTCTCCGGGGCTACCCGGGCTACCTTAGGTCCACGGCCACCGTGTGCAGGAGGGTGCGCTGGGTGGCGTTGAAGTTGTCATCGCTGATCACCAGCAGGGAGCGGCGGCCGTCCTCAAGCTGCGGTCCCCAGGCCAGGCCCTCGACGTTCTCGGGGTGCTCGGCGTTGTCATCGAAACTGAAGAGCAGCTCCTTGGTGGCGGGGGTCTCCTCCCCGGTCAGTGCCGGGGTGTCCAGGATGTCGGTGGCACCGTCCAGGGTGATCCGGTAGAGCTCGGCGCGGTTGCCCTCCTCCGGGATGAAGCCGCGTTCCAGGACGATGAAGCTGCCGTCCCCGACCGCGAGGATCTCGGCCATGCCGCGGTCGGTGGCGCCGGGGTACTTCGGTCCCACCTCCACCGCGTACTCGGCGGTGGGGTTTCCGGTGGCCAGGTCAAAGGTGGTCAGGCGGACCGTCGCGCCTTCTTCCTCGGTGTTGGCGGGGCCATCCTGCTGGAGGGCGCCCTCGTTCAGGGTGATGGCAGTCAGACCATCGGCGGACAGGGTCAGACCCTCATTGGCGTTATTGTGGCGGATACCGGTGGTCAGCTCGGCATCCGGGGTGTGGTGCGCCGGAACTGCCAACTCATCGATGGCCCGGCCAGTGGGGTCGGAGATGACCACCTGGGGTGCCCGGAAGTCGCCCTCGCGGGCGAAACCCTCGGTGGTCCAGAGCAGGTTGCCGTCGGGGAGCACACGCAGGGACTCGGGGTCCACCGCAAGCTCGGCGAAGGGCTGGCCCTGGGCATCGGTCAGCTCAATGATGTCGGTGATGGTGGCAGCGGAAACCGCTCCCTGCTCATCGAAAGTGATGTCGAGGTGGTAGGCGCGCGCCGGGCCACGCTGGGCCGGGTCGTCGGAGATGGCGATGTAGTGAGATCCTGCCACGTGCTCGATGCCGGAGAGACCGCCCAGGGGTGCGGCGGCCAGGCGCTCGTCGAGGTCTGTCTCCCAGGTGGCTTCGCTCAGATCCAGGTACCCGAGGTATTCGGTGACGGGCGCAGCGTCAGTGGAGCTGCCGGGGAACTGCAGGGAGCTTGAGGAGTGGAGCAGCTCCGAGCTGAGAGCGGCGGCGGGGCCGGCAGCAAGCGGAAGTGCGGTGGCGGTCAGGATCAGGGCGGTGCCGATGCGGCGGTTCAGGTTCATGGAACCGAGAGTGCCCGGCAATGGTGTCACTTAGGGGATCTTCAGGTGGCCCAGTGGTGAGCGCGGGTTGAACTTCCGGGCGCTTATCGACGCTCCCGGCATCCAGGCGTGGGTCGCAAGCGCTCGGGACGTCCTACCTCCTCACCTCAGCCCCAAATCTTCCCTCGTAAGGTAGAACTAAACTCTATGCCCGCAGACGAAACTTCGATGGATCCCGCCCAGCGCTACAGCACCTCAACCAGGTGGGTGCTGTTCTTTCTCGGGGTGTGGGTGATGACGGTCGGCATCGCCCTGACGGTCCACGCGGAGCTGGGTACCACCCCGATCTCCACGGTCCCGGCTGCCATCGCCGCTGCCACACCGTTGTCCTTCGGGGTGATCACCATCCTGTTGAGTCTGGTCTTTATCCTGGCTCAGGTGCTCATCCTGCGGCGGCGATTTGCGCTGTTCCAGTTCTGGCAGCTCCTGGTGGCGTTCATCTTCGGTGCGCTCTGCGATCTCTCGCTGGCCATGACCTCATTTATTCAGCCGGGCAATTATCTGCTGCAGTGGGTCGTGGTGATTCTCGGTGCGGTGCTGGTATCGGTGGGCGTCTTCCTGCAGATCCTTCCCCGGATTCTGTACGCCCCAGGGGAGGGGATCGTCGTGGCAATCGCGCTGGCCTCGGGCTGGCGCTTCGGTACCGTCAAGCAGTGTTTCGACTGGTCGCTGGTGGTCATCGCGATCATCATCTCCCTGATGTTCGTCGGGGAGCTGGCTGGGGTGCGCGAAGGCACCGTCTTCGCGGCCTTCGCCGTGGGTGGGCTGACCAAGGTCTATCAGCGTGTCTACGATGCTGGACTCCGACGCCGCAGGTTTCTTTAGAACCGCAGGTCCAGAGAGGGCGCTTATCGACGCCCGCGCCACCCCGGGGAGGGCCGCGGGTTCCGGCTGCCTCAGATCGACCCTGGCGGATATGGGATGGAAGCCAGTAGTACTTCGTTAGCTTTTGTGGGTGGGGCCCATCGGCGTAATGTCCGATTATGGGCACGACAACCACCCTCCACACCCCAGATGACCTGCGCACTTTCGTCGCGGAGGTCTTCGCCTCCCTGGCCGAATTTGAGCGCGATCTCATTCGGGAGCGGACCAACGCTGGTCTTGAAGCAGCGCGGGCGAGGGACCGGCCACCACTACTGAGCGGAGACAAGCTGCGCACCGCGCGGCAACTCTACGAGCAAAAGGACATGACCGTCGCCCAGATCGGTGAGGTCTTGGGAGTGAGTCGAATCACCGTCTACCGCGCGCTGCGCCGAGAATCCGGGGCGCTGCCGACACGGAAGCAAACATCTACCAAGACCGCATAACGGACCCACCCGGGTAGCGACGCCATATGAAGCTGCGGGAAAGCCCCCAAACGAAGCTGCGAGTCACACATTAATGTGACACGATTTTCCGCATGACTCAGTTTTCTTACTGGCTTGTCACCGATCCGGCCGGAAAGGGTGCCCTTTCACGTATGGGCGTCTGTCTTTGAGTGGAGGAGAATTCTGAACTTTTGAGTTGCCGTTGCAAACCCGCTTTTGGGGCCAAATTGGTGGAACCGCCACCTATCGTGCGCTACATGCTAATGAATAGAGAGTAATCCGAAACCTCTATTTGCAACAGCACCGCATAACTGCGGGCACACCGGCGGTTATGCCTGGGCGGTGGCCACCAGGCCCCACTGGTGGGGAGGCGATATCCAGCACGATTTCGGCAGCCTTCACGATCTTCATTATTCAATAATTACGCATTTAGATACTTTTGAAGCTATGCCTGGCCCATGCCGATGTAGGAATATCTTTCTCCGATACTTGCGAAGGAGCCATAATCTTGTTGCAAAGCCGGCGGACTTTAAGGCCCCAGTTCCCGGGAAATGGGACGCTCGTAGCCAACCCTTCCGAGAGATCATCGACTCAGGCCAGGCTGTTCCGGTTCCCATCCCCCCACCCATCGCTTGGGCGGTCAGCTGCAGAAAGTGAACCGTTAAAGGGGGACTGAATTCTCTCCGTTAATTTTTCGCTCCTATAACTTTATAGGTGCTGTTGCAAACTTGGGATTCTAAGACATTGATGTGAAATCCCGAGTTTGCAAAAACACTATGGAAGTCGCGTCCTGGGAAACGTTTCAAACCCTATTCGATTACGAAACAGTCCAAAAGTCTTTTCGGGATTGACACTAGTGGTCCGCATGCGGGATGCTGCCTATAGTTAGCTCCACAAAATAAATCATGTTGCTATTATCTCCTTAATTCCTGTGGGGATCGGAAAAGCGAAAGCTTAAAGAAATATTTTCGCAAACATGGGGCTTTAAAGCTCAGAGAATACTTCCTTAACTTTGTTCTGTTCTTCTTCTGCAAAATCTTTTCCCCAAAAGAGTATTTCCCAACGACATCCAGAAAAGGAGATGGGCAACATGGGATTCAAATTGCGTCTGCGTGAGGTCTACGCCAAGGACGAAACAAACACGCTTGGCACGGAATGGGGTTCCGACGAGATTTACGTCGGCGGTGCCGGCCTGGAACTCAGAGGAACTGCCAACCCGTGGGTACATAAGATTGAGCCCTTCAAGGTGGGATCGTTCGACGACGGCGACCGGAAAACATACAGTCCTCCACGCGAACTGGCGGACTTCGGGCTCGGCTCCAGCGTCTTCCCAAAGGGAATTATGATGATTCTCTTCCTCGCAGAGCGTGACGGCGGAGATGACATCAAGAAGGCGTACCAGAAACTCTGCGAAAAGTTCGAAGGGCTCTCGAAAGAGCTGAAAACAGACATGGCTGCCGACGCTGAACCTGAGAGCGAGATCGAACAGAAGATGAACTGGATTCGCTACCTCGAGAAGGCAGGGGAAGCCGCGAACTTCGTCTACAACCACTGGAAGGGCGATGAGATGTTCCCGCCTCAGCAGGTGAATGCGGTCATCGAATCCGAGCAGCATCGTTGGAACGGCGAACAGGTCAGCCGTGAAGAAGTTCTGCACTATCAGGGGCACGGTGGCCACTACATTCTGAAATACGACTGGGCGGCGCCAGCGGCATCCTCGAGAGTCCGCATGCACGAAGGACGATTCTTCGGTCTGGAGCGGCGAGTTTGAGAGACCATTGCAGATGACGATGTAGCGCGGGGCGGCACGTCGATGCCCGTGTGGGGGCCGACGTGCCCTTGCCTGTCCTCACGCTCGCCACACCCTCGATTGGGTGCTGTTACAAACTTCGAGAGGGGAGCCGAGAAGGCTCCCTTTTTATCGCGTGATCAGCGCTATGTGCCTGCGTTGTCAGGCTGTCTCGAACACTCGGCTGACGATCACGGCATCCGGGTTCAGTTGCCCATAGGCGAACATCGTGCCCTGCCCCTTCCGCAATGAGTGCATCGCCTCCATCCCCTTTGAGCGGCAGGTCACGCGGACGTCCTGTTCTTGAATGATCCCTTCCGGCCCGAGGATCCGTTTCAGCCAGTCATGACCCCCTTCAATGACGTTGCCCAAGGTATTTCATCTGCCGGTGTTCCTCTGTGGGAGGACAGATTGCTTCCGCCTTCAACTCGGATATTGCCTTGGCTAGGGATGGTGCCTTGTCAGGCCCCGGGTTTTTGTGCTGTCTCGGTAGTTTTTGACAGTGGGTCTTAGGACTTAATGGACAGGGAGTCTCACGAGTTCCTGGACACGATGTCTCAGCAGTTTATGGACAGCATGTCTCATGACATGATGGACAGCAACGGTTCATTGTGTGAGCTATGGCTCTTTCCTCTTCGATGCATAGACGCATCGCCGAATTCGATCCCCTCACTGCCGGGACAACGATCAGCCAGTTCTGCAAGGACCAACAGATCAGCCGGCAAACGTTCTACAACATCCGCGACCGCGTCACAGAACTTGGTGACGCCGGTATCATCCCCGGTTCGACTGCACCGATCACACCACACCGACTCCACAATGACCAGGTCCGCGATCAGGTCGTGCCGCCCTGGGGAAGTTGCTCCTCATCAGCGGATGTCCGTGAGTGGGCACTGTGCTGGTGCAGGTTATCGCACCCGAACTGTGAGCCTGATCTGGGCATGTGCACCGAAGAGTGCTTTTCCCTTGGCCGGCAGGCTGAAGTACGTGGTCCACAGCCCGGGTTGAGGTGACTTGCCCTGCAGGGGTTCTCCGGTGGGTCGGTAATCCTCAAGGCGGGTGGTGATCTGTGAGACCCAGGTGGCCCAGGCCGCTGTTTTTCCGTTGTGTAGCGCGATATCGATGAGCAGGTCATCGTCGAAATCAGCAATCTGCTCCTGGTGATTGACGAAGTCGAAGATCCGGCCAAGTCCCTCGCGCTCCACGAGGGAGAAGATCCGCAACTTCAGAATGTAGCGGTTTTCATTGTGGCCGGACGGTCGAAGGGTGGAATCAGAGATCAGGAATGTAGTGACGAGAGGGTTGGGTTGGTCGCCATCGTCGCTGGGGGATGTGAGGATCACCGGGCAAAGATGGCGGGCTACCTGCTCGTGCATGAGGATACTCTGACCGCGAACCGAAGCTTCTACATCAGCCTGCCAGCTACGCTCCGGACCGCCGGGAAGACGTAGTCCCACCAGATCAGCGGTGGCCTCTAAATCACCGAAGAGAAACCGGCGGAGGTTCTGATATCCCGCTTCCGAATTGACGATGCCGTAGCGTCCGCTGTGGCTGCGGTGTACGAAGGCAAATCTGGCACCCGGAATATAGGCGCTTTCCGTCTGGACCAGGCCATCGCTTTTGGGGCCGACGGCCCAGGAAGAGACCCCCATCTCGAAGTCCCCGTGGTTGGTGCCTACCAGCGTGAAGATCCGGTCCTTGGGGAAGTCCTCATCGTCCATGAGCTGAGGTTTCCAGTCTCGGGGCCGGGGCCCGGCCGGGGAGGGGTTGAGATACTCCCACATTCGGTCCGGGCCGAAGATATCGGTACCTCGGATACCTGTCAGGTCGCGGAGTCTTTCAATCAAGCCGAAACCGACATCGAAATTGATCCCGCCGTGTGGGGTGGCATAGGTGAACAGTCGGTCGACATAGTCGGTGGCGTGGCCTGACTTGTCTGGAATGATCTTCTGGATCAGACACCGGCAGATCAAGCCACCCATGGAATGTGCCACCAGGTGAACTCGTGGAGCACCAGTTTTGGCACGGATAGTATCAATCAACTCCAGCAACCCCTGGGCGGCAGCCTCGATATTGAAGGGCTCACGCTGGTTACCACCGAATTCGGAGGCGGTGTCATAGAAGCGGTAGATCCAGATGGTGGGAGCCTCGACGGAGCCATCCTGCTGCCCCTGCAGCCAGCTTGTCTGGTTGCCATAGACGAAAAGCCGATAGTCATGGTCGATCATCAACCGGAGCAGGGGACTTTCGAACTGGTAGAAGCGGATCTTTCCCTCCACTCCGGCGCGGACGTAGGTGGACCCGGTGTTGAACCCGTAGAAGGGGTCCTCCACTGACTTATCCACAGTGCCCGGATCAGCGAATCCCCGCACGTAGATGATGGGTAGGCGTCGCGACTGTTCCATGACACATCTCCAAGCAAGCGGCTGATGAAGTTATGACGGGTGGGGTGGTCCAGGAGCCCGAAACCTCAATGGGAGGGCTGGTGGTGGCGGTATGGAGCGAGTGGGTTTGTTGGCAAAAGTATATCAGCGAACGATGGTTTCGAGAGGGGTTTCAGTGGAGTATCGCGGGCAACGTGCGAGATCTGCCTCCTGGCCTGCGGGAGCTGTGCTCCTCGCCGGGATTTCGGGGCGTCGATAAGCGTCGTGCTGGTTAGGTAGCGGAGTTCCGTGGTGGGAAACCTTTAGCTCAACATAGGTGAGACTTAATTGAATGAACATTAGAAAGACTTTAGATTAAATCTAGAAGCCATTTTGCATGCCTCCAGCCTGTGCTGACCATAGCCTGGGGGACACTATTTACATATCCATTTTCCAGGTGCATAACACGGAATTCAATAATTTCTCTCAGTACCGTGACAGTATGACCACTTATGAACACCCTTTCGGGGTCAAGACCGTCGTTGTTCCCTCTGCTGGCATGGGAACCAGGTTTCTGCCGGCGACCAAGACTGTTCCTAAGGAATTACTACCCGTCGTCGATACACCCGGCATTGAACTCATTGCTGAGGAAGCCTCCTGCCTGGGGGCATCACGCATGGTGATCATCACGTCCCCAGGAAAACCCGCACTGCTGGCCCATTTCGGGGACTTCCCGGAGCTGGTGGAGATCCTCACCGAACGTGGCAAGACCGAGCAGGTGGACAAGGTCCAGCGCGCCGGCAAACTGATCAGCCCCGTCGCAGTGGTACAGGAACACCCACTGGGACTGGGCCATGCGGTCGGACTGGCTGAGTCCGTGATGGATCCGGATGAGGAAGTCTTCGCGGTCATGCTGCCGGATGATCTGGTGCTGCCGATGGGTGTGATGGAGAAGATGGCACGGGTGCGAGCTGAACTAGGTGGTTCGGTGTTGTGCGCGTGCGTGGTGGAGTCCGATGAGGTCAGCAGCTACGGAGTATTCCAAGTCGAGGACATCGAGTCGACTGATGGGCTGCAGACCGACCGGGTTAAGCGGGTGGTGGGCATGGTGGAGAAACCGGACCCCGCCGAAGCTCCCTCGAACTACGTGGCCACCGGCAGGTACCTGTTGGACCGCGGGATCTTTGAGGCGCTGAAGCAGACCAAGCCAGGTAAGGGTGGCGAGATCCAGCTGACCGATGCCATCGAGCAGATGATCCGCGAAGGCCATCCGGTGCATGTCGTGGTCCATGAGGGCAAGCGCCATGACCTGGGAAATCCAGCCGGCTACATTTCTGCGGTGGTTGATTTCGGACTGGCGCACCCGACGTATGGCCCCGGATTGAAGAAGGCCCTAATTGCGCTGCTGGCCGAGCACCAGGCCGTCGAAGACCTCACGCTGAGGTCCTGAATGGGCAGAAGCTGGGGTGTCGGGGCGGGAAGCCTGCTGAACTGAATGCATGAAGATTTGAGAGGTTGGTGGGGTAGGGCGCCAACTCACCAAAGGAGCCCTGTGGGAGTAGCAACGTTCCGGGTGGACGCCGGCCAGGGCGTCTCGCGCCCGGCGGCCCGTTCCAGTACCCCAACAGCGGTGACTATCTTCTCATCGAGATGGATCTCGATAAAAGCCACGCTCGAGGGATCTTCGCTGACGGTATGGACATTGCAGTGATCCCTTTCTTAGGGGGACGACCGGTGATTGTCGCCCAGAATCGAGACAATATAGAGGTCGAGGTGGGCTATGTTTCACACGCGTTAATTCTGGGGGGAGCGTTGGGGTCCGGGCTTGACGTTACTGACTGACAGCTCTGAACTGCGTTTTTCATGCCGCTGGTATTGCTCGGTTGAATAGCGGGTATGCCGAGCTGGTCGACCCGATAACCCTGGCCTGGCAGAAGGTGCTCCGAGGTGTTCCTTATATCTCTCACTACTCCACACAGATCCTTATTGAATCAACAGCATTTGTTCATCTAATGATATTCTTATTGGGAGTATTTTCACATATCCCACTAATAGATCTGAGGAATAGAGATGAACAGGAAAAGTGATGATCAAGGGGATCATGGTGATCAGCCGCTGTACGGCGCACAGCAGCAATACGGCAATCCATCACCTCAAAGCGGTGGCATAAACCCCAATCAGGTAGGCCCTCTAGATGGAGGGACTCTGCAGTTGAGGAAGCCCTGGTATAAGAAAGGCAAAAGTATCGCCGGAGTTATAGCAGTACTCCTCGTCGTCGGGCTGGTAGGTAGTTGCAATTCAGAAAGCTCGGAGACCACAAACACTGCACAGACTTCATCGCCCGAGGTAACTCGGGCGGCATCCAGTACCTCTGAAACTCGGGCGGCATCCAGTACCTCTGAAACTCCATCAGAAGAGGAAGGTACATCTGAAGGGGAAACGCCAATAGAAACTTCTGCTGATGTATCCCCACAGGCAACCCAAGTGATAGAACAGCCACAGACTGAAGCATCGGCTGAACAAACGACCCGAGAGCAATCCGCAGTAGACAATATTTCATCGGGGAACAGGAACGCTTTACGTCAGGCGGAAAGCTATCTCAATTATTCCAGCTTCTCAGCCCCCGGTCTCTATGATCAGCTTATCTACGAGGGTTATCTGCCGGAGGAGGCTCAGTATGGAGTTGATAATGTAGCGGCCGATTGGAATGAACAAGCGCTCGGGTCCGCCAGTGACTACCTGGACTACTCGGGCTTTTCAGCGACAAGCCTCTATGACCAGCTCATCTATGAGGAATTCACTCCCGAACAGGCGCAGTATGGCATCGATAATGTGAATGCAGATTGGCTTGCTGAAGCAGTTGAGGCAGCAGAGAGCTATACGGACTACTCGGCGTTCTCTGCTTCTGGTCTTTATGACCAGCTCATCTATGAAGGATTCACTCCCGAACAAGCACAACATGGCGTAAATAGCGTTCAGTAGTTGTATGCGCAAATCTCGCTGGGCGACTAAAGGAGAGGGAATCTAGCCCATGTCCGCTCTCCTTAAATGTTGCACAGGGACAGGATGCTGACTATTGCGCCGTCTTCTCACTGAGGGGCAGGTCCCTGTGAGAAGAACTCATCAGCGCAACGCACTATCCCAACCCCACCAGCACAAATGAAACTGAGCCATCTGCGGTGACTGATAAATTTCAATGGCGTGTGCGGTTGTTTGAAAAACTGAGGGAATGTGGACTGTTTAGATGGTAAAACTGACCCATGACAACAGAGCTCTCAGTACCCGGACCGCGTTACTTCTCTGAGGGTCCTGTTCACTTGGCAATCGGACGTGAGGATGACGTCACAACCTGGGAAATTATCGGACATCCCTTTGCCGAACGGATTCCGCTCGGCGAGCTTGAAGCTAGCTTGAGTCATCTTAATTTCGAATTCAACAATCTCGCGGAAACCGTGGTTTCACTATCCGTAAATGACTCCGCTTCTCGATCCAAAAAATCAGCAGAACTCGATCCCGCAGTGAGCAATTTGATCGCAGAGGCGAGCGCAGTGTTTTGGAAGCTGCGGATGCAGGATATTTCGGATGCGACCGACGGACTACACCTGCCTGCTGTCAATGAACTTGGACGGTTCAACTTCAGTGGTGAACCCTTGCTCAATGAGTTACACGCAAGGCGCCGTCGCGAATCAAGTACCGAGGAAAGTGAGATTTCTCAGCTGGGTGAGGTCGTGAAGTCGCTCAGGGAAAAGATTTCCTTTGGTGCGGCGGGCTTGACCGCAGCTGAACCAGATGCGTTGCCGGAGATTTCAAAGAAGGCCTTGCAAGCTGATGGTTGGGCACACCAGATTGCTTTGTTGGTGGCTGCGGAGGAGTGCCTGGCGATAGATACTCTGGCCAAGGTTCGTGCCAGTAGGGGATTGGGTACGGAATCGGATTCGGAATTCCTCGCCTTTATGCTCGGGAATCGGCATCTGGATCTCCAGCTTGCGAGCAGTTTGGAGGATCTTCATCTGCGACTCGAGGCGTATGACCCTAACCTTTTAGAGAAGCTCAAGAACACACGGACCCTTCACCGCCTTAACGAGATACTTGAGCTGTCTTCTGCTTTCAAGGAAATGCGGCGAGGCAGTGCTAGTGATGATATCCCGGCGGAAGTCCCTGAAGAGTCTGAGGCCACGATAGTTGAGGATTTCAATGAGGAGGCGCTCGCCGCGGTTTTCGGTGAGCGCTTCGAGAAGATGCTCAAGTATGCCATTGAGCGAGTTGCTGAATTACGGGAGAAATACCCTCACGATGGTATTTCGGGGACTGAAACTCGATTGAGGCGGCTATTCCAGAGTGAAGCCTCTGGTCAGGTTATTGATAGGGAGATCCCTTCGGCGGATCTTCTGGATCTCACTGCGCTCTATGCCATGTCACTGGCAGTGCTCCGGGAGATACCCGTTGACGATCCGCAAAAGCGGAAGAAGCAGGCCAAGAAGCTTTCCATGGCGGTCAAGACGACTGAGCTAGCCAATAATGCTGTGACTCCTGAGATGGTGGCGAAGATCGTTCATATAACTCACCTCCAATTGGAGTTCTTCCTGACGAAGTTGGTCATCAATCCAGCAACGCCCTGGGGGAATGCCGCCAGCTTCGTTGTCCCAGTGTTCACAGGCGTGTTGAGGCGGATTGCTCGGGATAACTCTCCCGCAGCAATCGCTCAGGTTGCGATAACTTCGCTGCATGGCTCTATGCTTCGACTGCTGGCATTCGCGGTACACAAGAGCATGCACTAATCTCGAGAACCTCATCGCGCATTCCAGTCCAGCCATAACCATCCCCGCCGGCTAACCTCAGTTTCATGTCCTCCCTGTTCCCTTGGCAGCGACACAATCTCGCCGTCATAGACGAAGCCCTGCCCGGGGCGTTGATTCTCCGGGTGAGCACCCGAGACCCGCTGAGCACTCAAGACCACGCCACCCACGACCACGCCGTCACCTGGCAACAGCACCCGCCGGCACCTCGCCGACCCTGGACTCAGCCACCCCCGAGTCCCAGTCACCTCACGAATTCACGTGAAAAATCCGGGTTAGCTCCACACAGCTTTAACATCGAGCGAGTTCGCCCCGAAATGCTCCTAGATTAAACTGCAGGTGGATAGAATGAACGGCCACTATTTCTTGTGTGCTGCAGCAACGCAAAGGCTGAGTGAACAATGGCATATCAATATAGCGAATTAGGCTCGCATGAATTTGAAGCGCTAGCGACACGAGTTTTTTGTCGGATGCGCGACAGCGAACGATTCCAGCTTTTCCAAGTTGGTCCTGATCGTGGCATAGATGGGGTAGTCACACTAAACACAGCGGACGGTTCAGGAAAGCGGGTGATGATTCAAGCGAAAAATCATCGTAAATACAACAGTTCAGATGTTCTTCCAGACCTTGAAAAATTCCGACCAGATGAGTTCGATGAATACGTTCTGGCACATGCAGCAAGCCTGTCAGAAAATGCAGTGGATCGCATTCAACACCGATTTCAGGAATTATACGGTGACGCACCCATCACAGTGCTAGGGCAGCAAACCATTGAACAGGTCTTAAAAGAGCGAGAAAATAAGGGCATTCTCGAAAGTTTTCCGAAACTCTTTCTCAATTCTTTAATGGATCTCGACCACATCATCCACCGTGAAATTTGGGAGTACTCCCAAAACAAGATCAACGCACTGGAATCACAATCCCCACAACTTGTGGAAACCCAGGCATCACGCGAGATCGCCCAACGGTTGGTCGAGGAAAAAGTCTGCGTGGTCGCAGGCCCAGCGGGTATAGGTAAGACAGTTAGCACCTTTCTCGCAGCACAACGCATCATTGAAAAAGAGAAGACCAGCGGACTTGTCGAGTACTCGCAAATCTGCTTCGTACAAGACATCAAAGATATCTATAAAGTGTCACCCCGATTGAGTGGTGTGATATTTATCTTCGATGATTTTTTAGGAGATATCACTCTTAATCCCCAGATTCCTAACGGAAATTTCCGTCAGTTCGTGGATGCAATTGACAAAATACTGCAATCCAAACTAGATCGCCTGGTTTATATTTCGCGTGATTACATCCTGAAAGATCTTCAAGCTGCTCGTGAAGATGAGAAAGATGGTGCGCTATTTGACCGCATTCACCAGCTCGCGCTCGCTGACCGTCAAAGTCGCCTCGAAGTCTTTGCATCGCTTACGTCTCAAAGAATTCGCGAACTCCGCCAGATTTCCCCAGAGTACGTAACTGACTCCTTCAAGACGGCGATGATAAATAACCGAGAGTACGAGCAGTTATTAATATTGGAGTTCTTTAATCCTCGAGCTTTGTACACGGCACTGGGGAACGAAGAAAGACTCGACGGCACATCGCTGAATCGATTGAAAGAAGAAGTAGGAAATCCTCTTACCGCGATTAAGTCCGCTACGAAAAGCCTGACCGAAGATACGTTCCTTGTTCTGCGGGCAGTGTTTGTCTCTGAAAGTTTGACAGTTGAGAGCTTGCGTAAATTACACTTCAGCCGGAACATAGATTATCGTGAACTGCTTAGAGCCCTCGATGGGATTTGGGTGAATATTGCTTCCGATCACTACTCTTGGTTGGGCAGATCGAACAGGGTTAAAGACCCAACCGTCAGTCTTGCCAACCCTACAGTGAAAGAGTTTCTAGCCGAGCGCTTCCTTTCAACAGAAGCCGAGATCAACTACTCATTCGATATCGGCCGTAGATTAGGTGCTTACGCTGGTCTTGCCCAAGCGGTTCAAGATACTGACAGGCCTCTAGGGGAATTTGACTGTTTTGCGATTTGGGTGTTTCTCGATCGCTGCCTCGACGAGATGGAAAACAATGAGCTTAATCTCTGGGCCACCCCTGGCTTTCGTGCTCTGATTCTCTGGCTTGCTCGGAGCGATCAAGACTCAGAGTCGACAAGGCGGATCAAACAACAACTCCGAAAACAGGCTTTAGACCCGCACACATTATTTCGATATGAGTTCGACATCGAAGAATTCAAGATAATATTTGAATCTATCTTTGACGGTGATGCTTGGCCTGTCGATGAAGGAGTTATGTTATCGCGCCTAATTCTAGAGATACTGGAGAAATGTGGAAGCCCCGATGAGCTCGATGAATTTCGGAATTGGTTCGAAACTCTCAACAATGCGATAGTAGTGCAAGTGGATTTGATGGAATTCATTTCTGGTTCTGAAGAAACGTTCGTTGATATGATCAGGGACAACTGGGAGAACTTTGGAGACGTTCAAGAGATTAGCGATTATGTCTCTGATTTCCAGCGCTCACTCAGCCTCTTAGGGTATTCCAGTGATTTCATTGCCCTAGACCAACTTTGCGACGACTTTAGCGAATGGCAAGAACAGAATATGTTGGACAGGGCCGTATCAAAAGATGAAGGGCGAACTTTAGTCGAGCTTCTTGAATCCAGGAAGATTATTAACCAAGATGAAGATGGTCAGTTAGAACGCGAAGCATCCTTAGTTCGAGGAATGTTCGAGTAGGCCCTTCAAGTTTTGTCGAAGTAAAAAAATATCAGATGCGCGGGGATAGATAAGGGATGCTAGTTATTGGCGGTAAGGGCCGCAGGTGCTCCATTGTTAGGGACGTGCTTTTGGTAGCAGGGTTCTGATGATCCGGTAGCACTCGGATGAGCACACAGCAGAACCAGCGACAGATCCACATCGGTCAGGCCTGTCACCTAGAGCAGCCGGGCTCCGGATGCTTACCGCGGCACCCTCACCCTCCGCGACCTGGCCCACCGCGAACGCCAGCATCTCGCCTTGGCCACCGTGACCGTAGTGGAGATCGTCGGAATCAGCCTCAAGGGTCATCAGGGCTAACCGCACCACCAGGCACCGCGCCATATACCGCCACATACCCGGCCCAGGTATCCCCAGCACAACCCCTCTGAATCGATCACGAAAGCCCGGCAGCCACCAGAACACCGTTTGACTTGATGCGTTGACCTGCGCAAACTCGTTATTGTGAAGATCAATCCGCGTTCCTCCCGTACCCAGCACCCAGGCTCGCCGAAGCGACTCAGTGTCAAGGCAGTCGCCGCCACCCTAGTAGCCACCGCCCTTGTCCTCACCGGTTGTTCCGCCACCGGTGGGGCCCCGCGTAACACTGGCGGCGGTGAGGGTGGCGGGACTGTGGATACGCCGCGGTTGACGGTGTCCATGGTCAGCCATGGCGCGCCGGGGGATACCTTCTGGGATCTGGTGCGCAAGGGTGCGGAGGATGCCGCGCGGAAGAACAATATTGAGCTGCTCTATTCGGCTGATCCGCAGGTCCCCAACCAGGCGAACCTGATCCAGTCGGCCATTGATGCCGATGTGGATGGCCTGGCGGTGACCATGCCGAACGCGGATGCCCTGGGGCCCGCAGCCCAGCGGGCTGTCGATGCCGGCATCCCCGTGGTCGGTCTCAACGCCGGGATGGAGCGCTATCAGGACTTCGGGTTGAGTGGTTTCTTCGGCCAGGAGGAGAAGGTCGCCGGCACCCGTGCGGGGGAGCGATTGGCCACCGATGGTGCGAGTCACGTCCTTTGCGTGATCCACGAGCAGGGCAACTCTTCCCAGGAGGATCGCTGTGCCGGTGTCGCTGAGGGTGCAGGCAGTAGCACTGAGGTGGAGACCATCTACGTCAACGGCATGGACCTGACTTCGGTGCAGTCCACCCTGCAGGCGAAGCTCTCCCAGGACCCCTCGATCGACTGGGTCATGGGCCTGGTCGCCCCGGTTGCGATGACCGCCGTGAACTCGGTTGAGGGTGCGAATTCCCCGGCGAAGATCTCCACCTTCGACACTAATGCCCAGCTGGTGGATGCGATCAAGAATGAGCAGATCGAGTGGGCGATCGACCAGCAGCCCTACCTGCAGGGCTATCTGGCCATCGACGCCATCTGGCTCGCCCACCGCAACGGCAGCACCGTCGGTGGCGGCCGCCCCGTCTTCACCGGGCCGAGCTTTGTCGATGCCACTAACGTGGACACCATTGCCGAGGCCGCGAAGGAGGGCCTGCGGTGACCCAACTCAAGAACCTTGCCAAGCGCCCGGAGCTGACCAGCCTGCTCGGCGCGGTCATCATTTTCGTGCTCTTCATGGTGGTGGCCCCGGCCTTCCGCTCCTTTGATGCCTTTGCCACCGTGCTCTATGCCAGCTCCACCATCGGCATCATGGCCATTGCCGTGGGCTTGCTGATGATCGGTGATGAGTTTGACCTCTCCACCGGTGTCGCCGTGACCACCGCGGCGCTGGCCGCGACAATGCTCAACTACAACCTCTGGCTGAACTCCTGGGTCGGTGCGTTGATCTCGCTGTTGATCTCGCTGGCCATCGGTTTCTTCAACGGCTACCTGGTGACCAAGACCAAGATCGCCTCCTTCCTGATCACCCTGGCTGCCTTCCTCATGCTCCAGGGGCTGAACCTCGCGATCACCAAGATGATCACCGGGGCGGTAGCCACCCCGATCATCTCGGACATGGAGGGCTTCGGCTCCGCGAAGGCCGTGTTCGCCAGTAGCGTCAGCATCTTCGGTGTGAACGTCCAGATCACCGTTTTCTGGTGGATCCTCTTCGTGGCCTTGGGCAGCTACCTGCTCTACAAGACCAAGTTCGGCAACTGGATCTTCGCGGTCGGCGGCGATGAGGAGGCCTCCCGCGCGGTGGGTGTGCCTGTCAAGCGGGTGAAGATCACCCTGTTTATGTTCGTCGGTTTCGCCGCCTGGTTCCTCGGCATGCACAACCTGTTCATGTTCGATTCCATCCAGGCCGGCCAGGGCGTGGGCAATGAGTTCCTCTACATCATCGCCGCCGTGATCGGCGGTTGTTCGATGACCGGTGGCCGTGGCACCGTGATCGGTACCGCCATCGGAGCCCTGATCTTCGGCATGGTCAACCAGGGCATCGTCTACGCCGGCTGGAACCCGGACTGGTTCATGTTCTTCCTCGGCGGCATGCTGCTCTTTGCGGTGCTGTCCAACAACAGCTTCGAGAAGTTCAACAAGGAGAGGTCATGACGGCATTGATCCAGCTGGAGGGAATCTCCAAGGACTACGGCGCCTTCCGCGCGCTCTCGGACATCAACCTCTCCGTCGCAGAGGGTGAGGTGACCTGCGTGCTCGGCGACAACGGTGCCGGCAAGTCCACCCTGATCAAGATCCTCTCCGGGCTGCACCCGGCCTCGGCGGGCACGATGACAGTGGGTGGGGAAGAAGTCCGCTTTACGACGCCCCGCCAGGCCATCGACGCCGGCATCGCCACCGTCTACCAGGATCTGGCCGTAGTCGGCCAGATGAGCGTGTGGCGCAACTTCTTCCTCGGCCAGGAGCTCACCGGATTTCTGGGCAAGCTCCGTGAGGCGGAGATGAAGCAGATCGCCGATGAGCAGCTACGCGAGATGGGCATTGAACTGCGCAATGTGGATGTCCCCGTGGCTTCGCTCTCCGGTGGTCAGCGCCAGGTGGTGGCCATTGCCCGAGCCATCTACTTCGGTGCCCGAGTGTTGATCCTGGATGAGCCGACGGCCGCACTGGGTGTGAAGCAGTCCGGGATGGTGCTCAAGTTCATTGCCGCGGCCCGGGACCGGGGGATCGGGGTCATCTTCATCACCCACAACCCGCACCACGCCTACCTGGTGGGCAACCACTTCATCATCTTGAACCTGGGGGAGCGGGTGCTCGATGCCTCCCGCGCTGAGGTCACTCTCGATGAGCTGACCCTGCAGATGGCTGGTGGGGGAGAGCTGGATGCGTTGGGGCACGAGTTGAGGGGTTAACAGCAATCCCCATTGCTGGTTTTTCAACCTCAAGTGTGGTATAAAAAGTGGAAGTAGTTGAATTTATCCCATGGAGGTCAAATGTCCCCGGCAAAAGCTGTTGTAAGTCCCCAAAGGGAACCTGACATTGATGAGGAATTGGCGAGATACGGACTTACCTGGGAGATTGTCCAGAATGCTGTTGTGGAAGCGCTTGAACGAGGGGGCGACAGCTTCTTGAACGCTTTACCTTCTACCCGTGGCACGCTGATTTATCACACGATGTTTGGAGTGCTCAATAATCAGCTTGCTCCCAGTGGGTGGATTGTCAATTCTAAGCATTGCAAGATGTTGTCCCCTGAAAAGGATTTCTACTTTTCACCTAAGAGTGCAACTGGGGTAGCGGCCCCTCAGTTCGGCCCGCCAAGATTGGATCTGCGTATTAGTTCGCTCGCAGCGCAAGCGCTAAATGCAAATTCAGATTCAGAATTGCAAGGTGCGCTTCCTTTGGAAGGGGTGACGAAGAAGGAATCGCTCGCTGCCCCCATACGACACGTGTATCTCATGATTGAGTGTGTGGACGAGAATAGCGTTCGACTGGAACTCGGGGAGCCGTTGAATGTAAGCGATTCTGGAATTGTTGATCAATGGGCGCGCCGAATTATTCTTCCAACGGTTAGTAGGGCGGGTATTACGACGTCATTTGGGGATGAGGACGATTATGAATTCGGATTTGGGATTGAACCTCGCTGAGGGCTTTGAACCTTCAAGGCTTCGTGTTGCTCGTTTAAGAAATGGCAAAACGATGAAGGCTTTCAGTGAGGACTCTGGAGTCAGTATCCGCTCGCTCAGCAATTTTGAGAAGGGCCAGGGTGCGCCCCCAAGTCCGAAGACGATATCTAGCCTTGCAGTAGCTTTAGAGGTTCAGCCAGATTTTTTTAATGGTGAACCTTTAGAAGTGCCAACTATTGGCGCAGTTAGCTTCCGAAAACTCACTAAGACAAGTGCAAAGCAGCGGGACGCTGCATTGGCTAATTCAACTCTCGTCATAGAGCTATTTCGTTTGATAAGTGAGCGGTTTGTTCTTCCCCACGCTGAGTTGCCAACGTTTGAAAATGTTCGACCTTCAGATGCTGCTTACCGTTTGAGGGCCGAATGGGGACTTGGAGAACGGCCAATTAGCAATCTTCTTGCCCTTCTTGAGTCTAAAGGTATTAGAGTTGCTGCCATTCTTCCAGGGCAAAGAGAAATTGATGCATTTTGTTTTGAGCGAGATGGCGAGAAATTTATTCTTTTGAATACTGGGAAGTCTGGTGAGCGACAACGTTTTGATCTCGCTCATGAGTTAGGTCATTTTATTCTTCATTCAAAGGATGACCTATCGACTTCGGAGTCAAAAGAAAGGGAAAAAGAAGCCAATGAATTTGCCGCCGCCTTCTTAATGCCTGCGGCACGAGTATTCGCTCAGAATCTGAGGGCCGCAACCATTGATGACATTCACGAGGCGAAGTCTTATTGGAAGGTTTCGGCAATGGCGATGACGCACCGTCTTGGTGAACTCGGTTTACTTTCAGAATGGCAGTATAGAAACGCTATGGTTCAACTCTCTCGAGCGGGATATAGGAGTGCTGAACCAGGGGGAATTGTTCCAGAGCGTTCCGTAATGCTTCCACAAGTGCTGTATGGGAAGTCGACCAAGCTTGGATTGTCAGAGATCGCTGCGCAGCTCAAGCTACCGAGAAAAGAAGTGGCAACTTGGCTAAATGGATTGCTGCCCCTTGTATTTGAAGGGGGTGCAACAGGTTCCCCGAGGGAGCTTCAAGAATCTGTTACTAAACGAACTGGTAGTGGGGAAAGCAGTCGACTTAGGCTAGTTTAGCTGTTCGAGGACTATATTTAATTTTCTAGTTGTGAAACTGGTATAGATCTATATTCAGTCGGCCTGGGTAGAGTTCCACAAGACTATGGAGACGCGATCTCTTAGGGGAGACTGTCGGCGAGCCGTCGCTGACTGAGGGGATTCTACATGCGCTGGCAGCGAGGGGGTGGTGAGTGCTTATCGACGACGCGGTAGCAGTGCGATGCGGCAGCGCCCAGGCTTTGAGCTTGGCGCTGGGTGGAATTGTTAAAGAAACGGTTAAGCAGCAAGTGTGCCGGCGCTGCCGGTTGTAGAAGATCTTGATCCAGCCGAGGCCGTAGATCTGGGGAGTCCTATTCTTAATTAGTTGCTGCGAGCAACCGAGCATGAACATTCGCAGCGACTTCGTAGATTTTCTCGACATAACCATCACGTTGCTTATGCTGAGTGCCTTTGAGGCCGTCAGCAGATTCTAGGCCGGCAATCGGAGAGTGAACGTCCTGCGCCGTTGCGGGCATGGAATGCATGTGCGGAACATGCCCGAGCAGGTGCTCGACCTCAGGTTGTCCGAGGTTTTCTGAGATGCGTCGAGCTTCATCCCTAAACTTGCCGCGAAAGCGCTCAAAGGCAGCAACTAGCTGTTCTTGACCATTAGCTTTCTTCTTCACATACTCGAGCGTGGTGTACCCGAGATAGAAGAGCTTATGGTCGCCTTGACCGTGCAGACGCAGCTTCCGAGTCTTTGACTTAACGTCGGTGGCGTAGGAGTTCCATTGCGCAAGGTTGCCTTCTGACATCTCGCTGTATTCGGTAATCCAATTGACCCGCGCTTATTTCGGGAACCGGAGTTATGGTGAAGCGGATACCCAGAAAACCAGTACCATTTACCTGCGCGCGTCATCAACCTTGCTCTCTTCAATCTTCCTGCAGCTAAAATTGGGGAGGTGAGTTATCACAATGTCGATCGTGTGTCCGTTGATGTCTCAGAAGTGGTATAACCAATCTTTGTGAACTTCATCATGACTCGAAGGCCAAGCAAGCGAACATCAGAAGTCTGTTGCCGAACTATTGGGCTAGTTTCTGGTCAGCGCATGACTCACTGGATGGCATGCTGCGGGCGGGTAGATGGTACTGGGTACCGGCATTCTGGCTATCCGGGATGCGTGCGTTACTCGTATGAATCAAGCGCTCTACCACTCGTGCCCCTTGATCCCGGCCAACGCCTTATGGCGTTCCACTAACCCGTTGTTTTCCCGGGAATAGGGCGGGTAAGGCCCTATTCCCGTGAAAAGAACGGGTTAAGAGTTGTGAGAATTGGTCAAATACTCATAGAGCCCCTGTTCTACAGGCGAAGCCAGTTTGAGGTCCATGGTTACGACATCAAGCTGGGTGCCATCGTTTCCGGGCATTTTCTTCTGTTCCTGATTCTGGGAATCCACCTGACCTATGTAATAGAAGTCTTTACCCTCCGCATCATCCTTCTTAACGAAAAGGTGGAGATCTAGCTCATTATTGAAGATGGGCTGGAGTTCAGCACTCTTCAAAGTTCGTTTGCTCTTGGTATACCAGTGCATTGTTTGAGGGTCGGTAAATTCGTCTCCGTACTTGGTGCTTTCAGAGACTTCCTCATCCTTGTGGTACGTCACAAAGATCGGCATGGTCGCCGTAGTGGAATCTTTCTTATATCCAAATAGCGTGCTTTGGTGATCACTTGGCCAGTTTAGGAGCCAGCAAACTTCCTTCCGGGAGTACATCGCTCCGGGCTTGAGTTCCCCAGACCAAAAGCCACGTTCTCGAGAAAGGAAAAGCCCTGTTTCGATGATGTCATCGACGTGACTGCTAAATGTTTCAGCCGAGCTGTGGCTTGTTCTTGGAGGAGCGAAGTAGAGATCGCGAAATGCCGGACTGAGCTCAAAGGTGTTGCCGGATTTCACTATCAAGGGCTGGTTTCCATACTTCTTAGACTGTGCCTTGGTATAGAACTCTAAAGAGAGTATGCGCTCGATCGAGCTCAGCGTGTGTTCCGATCGCGTGGTCCCCTTAGAATCCAACAACTCGATATAAGTGAACACTCTGACCGAGGATTGCTCAATGAGCTCCTTGATGAGGAGAAGTTCATGAGGACGCTTACCCGAAAGCAGCTCGGTGGACAGGAATGTCAGCACAGCAGATTCTTCTGGAGTCGGCCCATTGTCAACAAAGTTGAGAGACTTGAGCAGTTGCCAATAGTTTCTTAACGCAGGTCCCGTCTCATACTCTGCGGCCAATAGAACTGGATCAACAGTGTCAAAGCGAGCAAAGTCGAATAGCTTGGGAACCCGACCTAAGCGCTGCTGTAACTGGACGATGTCGCCTTTAAAGACCTGCTTCCCAGTGAGTTTTGCCTTGCTGAGCGACTCCAGAATTCGCGCTTGTGCGATCTGATCAAAGTTCACGCTGGACACTCCAGCAATAGTGTTGGTGGAGTTATTGTCCAAAAGATTCTTGCGAATTGAATCCTTGTTTCTTGAGTTATCTCCGAATAATGCGACGGGGATGAGGTAGTTATTTTGATAGTTGCCGATGAAGTCGATAACTCGGAGATGGTCCTTGCCGGCTGCCTTGCGCAGTCCGCGACCAAGCTGCTGGGTAAAGATGATGCTGGACTGAGTGCCTCGAAGCATAACCACCTGATTGACGGGTGGGATGTCGATGCCTTCGTTGAAGATATCGACAGACAGGATGTAGTCGAGCTGGCCGCCTTCAAGTTCTCTTACGACTGCTTCACGCACATCATTGGAGTCATCACCGGTGAGGACCTTAGTGCGAAGCTTCTGTCCGTTCAGCGTGGACTCATTGAGGAGGCGGGAAAGCTCATAGGCCTCGCTCTTCTTGCTGCAGAACATCAGTCCCTTGACGCTAGTGGGATGTCCGTATTTACGCAGGGTGCGGAGGATATGAACTACGCGCTCTTCAGAGACCAATCGAGATAACTGAGCAACATCATCAATGGTCTCGTTATCTTCACTGGTGAAATCGGTGACGCCGTAGTAGTGGAAGGGGACAAGCATTTTTGCTTCGAGAGCCTCATGAAGTCGAATCTCATAGGGCACGTTGTAATCAAAGAGTTCGAATACGTTGAATCCATCGGTGCGCTCGGGAGTTCCAGTCAACCCAAGCAGGTACTTCGGGGAGAAATGATCGATAATCTGACGGTAGCTTTCGGCGCCTGACCGGTGAACCTCATCAATGATTATGTAGTCGAATTCCTCGGGATCGAGAGAATTAAGGGTGGCTTCGCGGGAAAGTGTCTGGACCATTGCGAAGACATATTTGCGATCGATTTGGCGAAGGTTGCCGACCAGCTTGCCGAATTTCTCTGCGGGTTCTTCGAGAACTCGTTGGAATTCGGAGATTGCTTTGTTGAGTATCTGTTCGCGATGGACAATGAACAGCATCTTCTTCGGCTGGACGGCGCGCACCGCTAGCGCAGCGAGAATAGTTTTACCGGTACCAGTTGCAGAAATGACGACAGCTTTGCTTTCGCCCTGATCACGTAACTCTCGAAGTGCTTCCAGTGCTTTGGATTGCATTTCATTAGGAACGATTTTGCCGTCGACTGGCATATCGAGGGTGCTATCACCGCCAGCAACACGCACTGGGCGGAAAGTGCGATTGCGCTCGTAGTTGATAATCCACTCTTCGCTAAGCGGAAGGGAGCGGTCCTTTTGTCGCTGTATTGCGTCATTGAGTTGGTAGGCGATATCTCCGTCGGGGAGAGCTGAGAAACGCAGGTTCCATTCCTGATTAACCAGAAGAGCGTTGTCGGTTAGGTTTGAGCTGCCGATGATGGCAGTAATTCCCTCCTCGCGGTGAAAAATATAGCCCTTTGCATGGAAGCCGCGGTCAGCATCCTCATGAATGTAGACGTTGATATTTTCCAGCAGTAGCAATTCTCTAAAAGCTGCTGGATCATTGAAATCCAAGTAGTTGGAAGTGATGATCTCGCCGGTCCCCGGAAACTCAAGGAGTGCTTCTTTGAGCAGCGCAATACCTCGGGGACTGATGAAGGCCACCGAGAAAATAAATTGCTTCGCTCGAGACAATTCCTGACGAATGGCGTGGAGCATCTTGTGCTCATCGCTATTTGCAATGAGCAGAGGATTCAGAATCTGGTCAGATCTAACTGCAGCATTGAGAAAGCCGAATTCTGTATCTCTTCTCAAAGAAGAGCTATCTGCCATCATTTAGCCGAGCTGCTTAGCAATCAGTTCTACTGCTGGAATATCAGCCGGAGCCCACTCCAAGGAGTGCAACTCATCGGCGGATAACCAGCGAACTTCCTCGTGCTCAGTGAGCTGTGGTTCGCCGTTTTGAACAGTGCAGTAATACGTGGAGAGCACAACGATGCCGAAGTCATATTCATGCTCTGTGGTGGTGATGAATTCCCCAATTGAAGCATCAATAAGGAGCTCTTCTTGGAGCTCACGGGCTAGTGATTCCTCAGGAGTTTCACCGGCTTCGATCTTGCCGCCGGGAAACTCCCAGTAGCCTGCCAGCGCTTTACCGGGACCGCGACGAGCAGCAAGAATCTTATTGCCGTCGGTAAGTACAGCTCCGGTCACGTTAATGCGCTTTTTCATTTATGCTCCCAAATCTCAGTAGAAAACTCCTGTTCAGGCTAACACGTAGGGGATATCCTACTGGCTGTGATAATCAATATTTGAGTCGATCGCAGCGAAAGTTGGAGCTGTAGATCGGTTCGAGTGTGAACGTGTTCTTAGCGGGACAGTGAGCTGACCACGTGGGTGGAGATCGCGTCGTCGATAAGCCGTGCCGCGGCTTTCGCTGTGCGAGCGTCGAGGTCGAAGGAAGGGTTGAGCTCCACGACGTCGATAAGTTTCAGATGGCCGGTAGCGGCCAAGGCCATGGCGATTGCGCGGATGTGTGACATGGGCACGCCGAGGGTGGCGGGCGAGCTGACTCCCGGGGCCTCGTGGGCGGGGAGGACATCGAGATCGATGCTCAGGTGGAGGTTTTTGAACGCAGGGACCGTCTTGAACACGACCTCGGCAGCTTTGAGGGGGGAGAGCATAGCGATCTCATCATCATTGATCACCATCGCATCCAGGGCGATTGCGGTGGCGTGCAGGGCCTCGGTGTTGCCGGGGCGGGAGATCCCGATGACGGTGTAGTCGAAACCCTCTGGATCCAGGTCCGCGATCTGCTTGAAAGGGGTATCGGAGGAAGGTTCCTCCGCAGTACGAAGGTCGAAGTGGGCATCCAGGTTCACGATCGAAGCACTGTGCAGCGCGCGGCGAAGGCCCAAGTGGGAGCCGAAGGCTGCCTCATGGCCACCACCAAGGACGATGGGGAGGTGGCCCGCCTGGATTAGCGCAGCGACGGCCGTTGCTAGCTCTTCCTGAGCGCTCTCCAGATCCTCTCCGTTGACGGTAATGGTGCCGGCATCGTAGCGCGGGATGTGGTCGTGGATAGCGAAGGGGGCCAGCGCCCGGCGGATCGCATCGGGACCTGCTTTGGTGCCCAGTCGGCCGCTGTCACGGCGCACGCCCTCATCGGAAGCAAGGCCGATCAGGGCGATACCGGGGGAGCGTGCGGCGGGCTTGTTCAGTGGACGGATGACCGAATGCCAGCGGGCATGCTCGGGACCAGGGCCGTCGTTGGGGCCCGCCCAGATCTCAGGGGGAAGCTCTGGGGGAAACTGGTGGTTCATGCTCCATAGGTTACGAGGAATTCGGCTCGCGAGCAGGGCAGTGACCTGCCGTCGGGCTCAGATTGCAAACAGGAGCGAGCAGACATGCCCCAGATCCCCGAAGCACGCAACACGCTGTTCATCTTCACCTGCTGAGCACTCTCGGGGTGCCGATCTCCGCGGCCCGGATCCGCTCCGAATTTGAACTGCTGTGTTCCACGGTCTATCACTGGCTCGGCGGGATGGAGGTCGCTGGCTACGTAGTGGGACTGCCCGAGGGGCAGGTCTTTTGCCTGGGGTTGGTGGCCTACACCCTCTTGAATGCATGCACCACCCAGCAGCAGGTGGAGCGCCTCGGCGCGAAACTGGTGGACAAGGCAGGCCGCCGAGATGGTCGGCGGTTCCGCTCACATCTCCCGGATGACGGGCTCGAAGATTCGCTACCTCAACGAGCACCGTTCGTCGGGAACTCCTTCGCTGGTCCACCCCGGTAGGCGTGCGGCTGCAATCCCCGCGCACCGCCTTCGGAAATGCGATGTTCGCCGCATTGACTGAGATGGGGGCCAAGGCGGCGTTCGACACCGCGGATACCGTCGGTGAGATCTGGCGGGAGTTCCGGCAGGAGCTGGTTGCGATCCAGGAACAGGGGTTCGTCGAGGAGGTGGAGATGTCAGCCATGGGCACCGCAGTTTCTCGGTGGCGGTGCGGTCGCGGAGGATTTAAAGGGGTTGAATAGGGGAGTGTTTCCTCGAGTCCAGGCGATGGGGATCCGTGGATCCATTTCAGGTGGGGTCAGCTATTGGGGTACTTGAAATGATCTGATTCATTGCAGTAGCAATAGTCAAGTAATATTTAGCTGATATTACCATTCACAGAGATTGAAATGAGCCTTAATGAGCATTCTCCCTCGACCCGATGGCCCCCAGGGATCTCAGAATCCGACATCTAACCGGGAAAATAGCCCAGGTTCTGAATTTACCGGATTGGGACAATCGGCAGACTTCCCTAGTGTCGGTGCGACCTTCGCAGCAAAGGAAGGCGTCCATCCATCAGAGAACTATGGGCAGGTGGCCGAGGCCCCAACTTCTGCGCAGACTCCGGATATGCCTGCCAGTGCAGGTTTAAAGCCTCGAAACTTGGTACTCCTCATTGCCAAATATGTCCTGGCGTGCATTTCATTAGGACTCGGGGTCTTATTAGTATTTTCCGGTTGTGATTCGAATTTTACCGCCACCAAGAGTGGGAGACTTACTGCCATTTTGTTTGGCTTGGTCTTCGCGGTTCCTGCCGTTTGGTTTCTCGTTTGCGAAGTGATTGACAAGTACAAGATCCCGAAGACTGGCCGCCGGTTGAAGCGCTTCTCCTGGATTTCGGTGCTGGCTTCCGTAGTGTTCCTTGGGACGTTCTTTCTGACTCCGGAAGAGGGTAGCGGTAGTCACCTGGCCAGCACAGGAGCCTTCCAGGCAGTCCTAGCGGCTCACACTGAAGCGCAGGAGAACTGCTTTGACCTGGTTTTAAGCCACGCCAAATACCCCGCTAGTGCGCAGGTCGCTGAATCAGAAAGTGCCATCAGCGTGGCTACCTCCGGCCAGTTAGTGGTTCATTCATTTGCGGGAATCGCCTATTTTCCAAATCAGTTCGGCGTCTTGAGTGAGATGGAATTTCTTTGCGAGCGGAAGCAGGATGCTCGTGGCGTTGTTGGAACTGCTGCTGAAGCCGAGTTGACCTATCAGAGTGTGGACGTTGAAGAGGTTGAGTACTTCGCCACCGCTCCAGATACCCGCCCCACAGAGATTTCGGAGACTGTGGATACCGACGATATTCTTGGCTTCGATAATGCGGAGACACAGCCTCAAAGTGTTTATGTGTTCATCGAGAATACTGAGGAATCCGAATCCTAGTTTCGGTATGTTGAAGGTGCTCTATTATGTACTTTCGTGAGCCGAATTTTGCGGGGCAATTAATGGTGGGGAGCTTCGTCTAGCAACATGAATCTGCTGCGCCGGAATCTCCACGTTCTGCTCATCCAGCTGCCCCTACACCTTCCGCCGGACGGTGGTCTGATGATGTACGACCAAATGACCACGGGTTCCTCAATTTACATCGCTACCCAGGGCACCTTCCAGGGCAACTACGAAACCTTCGCTGCCAAGCGATTCAATGGCTCGCTCAGGGGAACCATCACCTTGACCGGTAGCTGCGGCGGCGTGGGCGATGCCCAGCCGCTGGTCGTGACGCTGAACGGTGGCGTCTGCATCATGGTTGACGTGGATACTTCCTGCCTCGAGCGCCGCCGCGGCAAGCGATATCTCAATGAGATCGCGCCCTCCCTTGGGTCCCACCATCGAGTGTGCCGGCCAGGCCAAGGCCACAGGTGAAGCTGTGTCCAGCGGTGTAGTGGGCAACGTCGTCGCAATCTTCCCCGAACTGCTGAATCGCCACCACGTCGGCGAGATCACCAGGTATCACCGCTCCTTTGAGTTTGCCAGCTTCGTCCCGCCTGTATTCACCCGCTATCCTGCGAGGGTCGAGGACCCCTTCCCGGGGATACGGAAGGCATTCGCGCCACCGATGGGGCCATAAAGGAGTTCCTTCTCGAGAATGAACACCAGCACACCGCTGGATCGATGCGGAAGGGGAGTACGTGGAGTTCGAGGGCCTGCTGGCTCGGATGAAAGTCATCAACTCTTTGTCCGCTGATTGAGAAAGCCAAGACCAGACAGCTGTTCAATTAGCTGGTTGCCGAGGGCAAGTTCAAGACTCTGATCGGCATCAGCCGCGACCACCTGGACTCCGCGGTTCGGTGGCCTCGCCCTACCGCGAGACTGAGGCCAAGCTCGAAGGCTCGGACGTGATCGCCGACTGGCCGCTGCTCAATGTCCTAATGTCGCCTGCCCGAGTGCTACCTGGGTTTCCCTCCACCACGGCAGCGGGAGATGGTCATTCTACTGGGCGGAACACCTCCGCCGCCTCCACCAACTTCGCTGGTCACCTGCACGCATCAACACTCGCACTGCGGGATACATAAGTCTCGGTTAATATTCACAGCGTCTCAAAACCCTCTACAAAGGTGCTATTTATTTAGCAGATGAAGGTTTTGTGGACCATGCATGCCTGGTTTTGGGGGCAACTCCCTAAGGCGTCAATAAACCTATTGATCAATCGGTAGAAATTGGTTCCGGGTGAAGGCCACGGAGCCGATTTCGGTGAGGACAAAAGCGAGATGAGCATGAACCAAGGATTCAACCGTCGCGGATTTCTGAAGGCCTCCGGCGTGGCAACTGCTGCCGCCACGCTGGCCGCACTGATGGGAACCACCGCACACGCAGCCGAGGGACGTCTGCAGGGCAAGGACACCATGCAGGCTCCGAATAACGGTGGCTATGGTCCGCTGCAGCCGGCACCGGGTGGGGAACTGCTCCTGCCCGCCGGTTTCACCTACGTGGCCATCGGTCACACCGGCACCCCGATGAGCGATGGCACCCCGACCCCGGGTATGCACGACGGCATGGCGGCTTTCGCTGGTGTCGGCGGCATGATCAACCTGGTCCGCAACCATGAGAACTCCCAGGGCGCAGCCTTCGGTGGAAACAGCTACGATCCGGCAGCTGCCGGCGGTACCACCAACCTCGTCTTCGATCCCTCCAAGATGGAACTGGTGGCCACCCACCCCTCCCTGACCGGCACCATCCGCAACTGTGCCGGTGGCCCGACCCCGGCCGGCACCTGGCTGACCTGTGAGGAAACCTTCACCGGTCTCGATGTTGCACACCCGCACGGCTACATCTTCGAGGTGCCGGCGGACGCCACCTCGCCGGTTGATCCCGTCCCGCTCAAGGCGATGGGCCGCTTCACCCACGAGGCCATCGCCGTGGATCCGGAGACCGGCATCATCTACGAGACTGAGGACCGTGGCACCTCCGGCTTCTACCGCTTCATCCCCAATGACCGCGACAACCTGGTCGCCGGTGGCCAGCTCCAGATGATGGCCATCAAGGCACGCTCGCAGTATGACACCCGCTTCAGCCAGCGGGTGGCCAAGCCGCTGCCCGTCGAGTGGGTCGACATCAACGATCCGGATCCGGACAGCTCCGACAGCCTGGCCGTGTTCAAGCAGGGCTGGGAGCAGGGCGGCGCCGTCTTCGACCGCCTCGAGGGCGCCTGGTACGGCGAGGGCTCGATCTACATCAACTCCACCAGCGGTGGCGACGCCGGCCTGGGCCAGGTCTGGCGTTACACCCCGCGCGGCAACTCCGGCGGCCAGCTTGAGCTGGTCTACGAGTCCACCGATCCCGAGGTTCTGGAAAGCCCGGATAACCTGTGTGTCTCCCCGAACACCGGTGGCCTGGTGCTCTGCGAGGACGGCAGCAGCAAGGACCTCCTGCGCGGCATCACCCCGGACGGCAAGATCTTCGACCTGGCTGAGCTGAACTCCAATAGCAGCAGCGAGCTCGCCGGTGCCACCTTCAGCCCGGACGGCAAGATCCTCTTCTTCAACGTCCAGACCCCGGGTATCACCTACGCCATCACCGGCCCCTGGGAGAACGGCGCGCTCTAAGACTGCTTGAGCAGCCTTATCGCCCCAGGCACCGACACGAGAACACCGCCCGAATCACTTCGGGCGGTGTTCTCGTGTCTCAGGGCTCAGCGGCTCAGCACCGGGTGGTTCGCGGGCGTCGATAAGCGTTGTCTAGCGGACCACGCGCCGGGCCCACATGGACAGGCCCTCAAGGGCGAGGGTGACCGCGATGATCATGATCAGCATGTAGGTCACCGTGTCGAAAGCCATGACCCTCGAGGCATTGAGCAGATAGAAGCCGATACCACCGGCACCGACGATGCCCAGGAGGGTGGCGGCGCGGATATTGTTGTCCAGCTGGTAAATCACGTGCGCCACGAAGGAGGGCATCGCCTGCCGGAATGTCGCCGTGAAGAACACCTGGGTGCGGTTGGCGCCGTTGGCACGCAGCGCCTCCTGCACGTCGGTATCGGTCTCCTCGATGGAGTCGGCCAGTAGCTTGGAGAGCAGACCGATCGAACCGATGGCCAAGGCGATGGCACCCGGCACGGGGCCGAGACCGGTGATCACGATCAGGATGATGGCCAGGATCAGATCCGGGATCGCGCGGATACAGACGATCACCCCGCGGAAGAAGCCCTGAACCCGCGCACTGCCGGACACATTCTTGGCTGCCAGAATACCGATCGGGATGGAGAGGACTGAACCCATCAGGGTGGCGGCCAGCCCGATCTGGATGGTCTCAAGCATGGCCAGCCACAGCGTCGGACCCAGGTCGCCATCGGAGGGCGGGAAGAACAGACCGATGGTGTGCGGGACCGTCGACAAGCGTGAGAAGGGGTCATTGGAGAACATATCGGCACCGATGGCCGCCAGTGCAACGAGCACACCGAGCGTGACCAGGTAAAGAACCCGACGGATTCGGCCCGCAGTCCAATGAGGGCTGACCTGGATCGCACCAGCTGGGGTGCGGGGCACCTCGTAGCCCAGCACAATTTTCCCGGACTTCTCCGCGGAGGCGGTGGTGCGGCCACGCAGCCGGTCGGCAGACTTCCAGAAGACCCCGTAGAAGCCCTGGGACTTGGCCGTGTCCTTGCCCAGGAGAGCCGCACGAGCGGAACCGGAGACCATCTCCGTGATCAGGCAAAGCACCAGGACGATCAGTGCCCAGGCGATGCCCTCGGAGTAGTTACGGGTGTTCAGGCTGTTGGAGATCTCCATGCCGATGCCGGTGACGCCGACATAGCCGAGGATCACGCTGGCCCGGAGGTTGACATCGAAGCGGTGCAGTGCGGTGGCGATCAGCTGCGGCATCAACTGCGGAATGATCGCAGTGATGACGAACTGGGCCCGCCCCGCTCCAGCGGCCCGCAGCGCCTCACTGGGACCCGGATCGACCTGCTCAATGGCATCGGCATAGAGCTTGGCCACCATGCCGATGGAACCGATACCCAGCGCCAGTACACCAGGCAGGCCACCGAGGCCGAAGATACGGAAGAACAGGATCGCCAGCACCAGGTCCGGGATCGCACGCGTGACGACGATCAGAGCACGCGAGGTCAGGCGCGCTCCATTGCCGGTGGTGGTGTTCGAGGCCGCGAATACCGCGAGCGGGATGCTCAGGAGCACGGCTAGGACCGTGGCCAAAAAGACGATGGCCAGGGTAGTCAGCGTGGCTTCCAGGATCTCGCCGAAGCTCGGGAAATCCAGCGGGAAGATATCGGCGATGAAATCCACGGCGTTGTTGAAGGAATCGACGAACGTGGCGAGGTTGATCTTCAGGTCCCACACGGACCAGGCCGCCGCGGCGAAGATAACCAGGAGGACGATGCGCAGCAGGTTGCTCTCCAACGAAGGGCGGGGCTTCGTCGGGACCTGAGTGGCGGAACTGCGCGGGGCAGCCGAAAGGGAAGTGGTCATGTGCGCGGCCCCATCAACGAATCGCGGCGACAGCAGGGCCACCGACAGACTGCTCGGTGGACTGCTGGACCGGCTGTTCCACTGACGCGGAGCTGACCCGGTCGTAGATGCCCAGGGCCGCTTCCTTGCTGAGGCTCTGGGCGTCCGCGTCGAGTACCACCTGTCCGGAATTCAGACCGATGATCCGGTCGGCGAATCCCAGCGCCACCTGCACCTGGTGGAGGCTGCAGATGACGGTGAGATCATCCTCCCGCGCGATCTGCGCGAGCAGGTCGATCACGCTGGCGGAGGAGACCGGGTCCAGGGAAGCCACCGGCTCATCGGCCAGCATGATCTTCGGCTCCTGGATCAGGGCGCGGGCGATGGCCACCCGCTGCTGCTGCCCACCGGAGAGGGTGTCCGCGCGCTGGAAGGCCTTATCGGCCAGTCCGACGCGGGCCAGATGCTCCATCGCTGCCTCCCGGACCTTCTTCGGGTACATGAACAGGCCGAGGCGGGGACCGTTGAGCGCGCCGAGCCGGCCGCTGCAGACATTTTCCAGCACGGAGGTCGGGCCGACCAGGTTGAAGTGCTGGAAGACCATCGCGACGTCGCGACGCAGGGCGCGCAGCTGGGACTCCTTGGCGGTATCCACCCGCACCCCCAGCGTCTCGACGGTTCCGCTGGTGGGCTTATGCAGCCCGTTGAGGTGGCGGAGCAGGGTGGACTTGCCGGAACCGGAGAGCCCGAGCAGCACGGTCACCTGCTTTGACCCAAAAGAGAGATTGACATCATTGAGTGCGTGGACATCCCCGTTGAACACCTTGGAGACATTCTTCAGCACAATGTGGGGAGGGGTGGTTTCGGACATCAGCGTGATCCTTTCGAACTGAGTCAGGACGCGTGGGCGGGGAAGAAATTAAGCCGCGCAGGCCTCAGCCTGGGTGACTTCGCAGACGCGTCGGACACCGTCGTAGCTGGAATCCTCCACGTCGATGTAGCCCCAACGGTCCTGGGGCAGGCTGCAGTCATCCTCGCTGGTGCAGTAACCGTTCTCGACGAGCGCTTCCTTGTTGATCATGGTGGTGAAGATCTCCTTGATCTGCGCGACCTTCTCCTCTCCGAGCTGGTTGTGCACCGCCACCGGAGCAGAGACGATGCCCTCGGACTCCCAGACGACCTCGAGGTCGCCCTCCTGGAGGGTGCCGTCCTCGATCAGGCTGCCCATCACGCCATCATGGGCGAAACCGGCATCACAGCTGTTGGAAGCCACGGAAATCGCGGAGGCATCATGCCCGCCCGCGTACACCGGCTCGACATCATTTTCCGGGTCGATGCCGGCTTCCAGAAGACCAGCGCTGGGGTAGAGGTAGCCGGAGGTGGAGGTCGGGTCGACGAAGCAGACCGTCTTGTCCTTGAAACCGGCGATATCAGTGATATCAGAGTCGGCGGGGACGATGCCGAAGGACTGGTAGCTCGCGCGGTCCGTGGCGGAGTCGGCGGAGGTGGCCACCGCAGTGACGTCGACTCCGGAATCGACAGCCGAAACATAGGAGAAGGGGCCGTAGGATCCGATATCGACCTGGCCGGCCGCCTGCGCCTCGATCAGCGCGGCGTAGCTGGTGACCTGCTGAAACTCAACATCGACACCGAGCTCCTTTTCGAGGACCTCAATGATCACGCTGAAGTCATCGGAGATTGCGGTGGAGTCCTCGCCGGGGGCAGCCGCGAAGACCAGGGTGTCTGAGCCTTCCGAGTCGCTGGAAGCTTCAGATGAGACGGCAGACTGGCCGCAGGCGGTCAGCGCGAAGAGTGCGCCGACAGACATGGCTGCCAGGGCAATGCGGTGGGCGTTCTTCTTGGGGGAGATGAACATGATCATCCTTAAAAATTTGGGCGGTACCTTCCTCCGGCATGACACCCGATGTGGGATGGGCCCAGCAGCGCTGAGAGGACTGGGGAGGTAGCGCAATGGCTTTCAATGGAACAACGACATCATTCACCGTGTAAACAAAACTGAAGCATCGGTAAGGGATCGTTCATGAAACGTTTCTATTAACATTTTAAAAGGTTGTCTGACATGAGATATCACCATTAACCTGATGTTAATTTTGCCCTTGAAGCTTCATGAACAGATGGCGAACGATTCTTCCTTATTGGCGAAAGAAGTCCCAGGTTATTGCCATTGAGCAGGCGCTATGTCAAGGTATGTTAGCGCACATTGAATGAGCTGAGTTTGGTTTTGAAGAAAATAATTCACATAGATTTGTGTCTGAAATCCCATTAATGAACCGGTATCATTTATATCTTGAGCTACCCGACTGAGATTAAAGGAATGAAAAACTTATGTACCTGCATAACCTGCGGAGCCTCGAGGGGATTCGCGTGAACGGCGGAGCCATTGCACCGGGGACGGTCTACCGCAGCGCTGGCCCACTCGCCAAAGACACAGATTTCCTCGGAGTCCATGAAGAGCTGGGAATCCGGTGGGTTCTCGATCTTCGGGAAGATGCTGAGCGAAGCAGTACCCAGGCCTGGCCTGCCACCCACTTCAACGTGTCCTCGGTCCCGGTCTTCGAGAACCAGCTGGCCAACACCTCCTGGTCCGAGCTCGATGATGTCTACCGCGTCATGGTGGAAAACCATGGACATCAACTGGGGAAGGCAGTGGACTTCCTCGCCGAGGCAAGCCAGCAGGACGGTGGGATCCTGGTGCACTGCACGGCCGGAAAAGACCGGACCGGGGTAGTGATCGCCCTGCTGCTTGCTCTCCTGGGCGCAGACAAGAAGGATATCGTCGCTGACTACCTGAAATCCTCCGAGATGCTGGGAGCTGGGTACCTCCGGGATCGGGGCCGGCTTCCGGAGGCCAATCGGCTCCCCGGTGCTGAAATCAACGTGATGATTGATGTCCGGCAGTCCTGTCTAGACCTGACTGAGATGCTGATCAACCAGCGCGGTGGGATCGCCAGCTACCTGGCAGACCATGGACTCGGTGACTCTTCGGCGGCCCTGCTCAGCCAACACCTGGTCCGATAGCCGCGAGGTATTGTTGGCGGCCTCTGTGCCTGGCGTGTTGGGTTGGGCTTTATCGGTAGGTAAAGGTCAGCCGGACAGCATCCAGCCGGAACCAGGTATCGCTCAGGAGGAGAGGTACCTCGGATTCTGAGTCAATCATCAGGCTCTCGACGTGGGAACCCAGGCTCGGCTTCTCCAGATTCATAACCCGCCAGGCCTCAGTGGGCATATCCTCCACGGTGACCACCGACTGTTTTCGCTTCGGATTAAAACCATAGGATCGGATTGATTCCGTCAGGGACTTGAACACCGGGAGGGCGGCATCGATTTCTTGGAGAGCGGGTGGAGCAGCAAAGTCTGAGTGTGGATGCTCTCCACCCCATTGATGCTGCCGATCCGGGTCAGTCGCAGCAGCGGGCTATTATCCGTCACATTAAAGCGCTGCGCCTGATGCTCGGGGAGGGGAACCCGATCCACGGATATCACCCGCATTTCGCTCAAGGCTCCGGTGGGCTGCACCACCTCATGGAGTGAGAGTAGTGCGGCATCTGAGGAGAGAAGATAGTCGAAGCGATCATTGACGAACGTTCCGATACCGCGAACGCGTTTGATCAGCAGCCGGGCCTCCAGGCTCTCCAGAGCAGTGCGTACCGCTGCCCGCTTCGCACCGAATCGGGACATCAGCTCATGTTCCGTGGGTAGCTGGGCTCCAGGCTGCAAGTGCCGGATCTCGGCGGTGAGGACCTCGGCGATCTCCTGGCCGGAATGCGCTGGGTTATCTGGCGTGCCCAGGGGTGGTAGATGCTCCACGGGAGGAACCCTTTCGAATCGGCAGCGATGGCGCGTCAGAACATGACGGTGCGCTGGATCTTCACCGACTGTCCGCTGACGTTCAGCGCTCAGCTTAGTTGTTGGGGCCGAAACTTCCGGGTCGAGGGGGTTGGAAACGCAGATCCCTGATCGCGCACCTGCCGGTGCGATATGGGGTCCCTATGGCACGGCCACCTACTGCCGATAAGAGGAGATCGCATCCTCAATCAGTCGGGCGGCGGCCTGTGCGGTGCGGTCGTCGATGTCGAAGCGGGGGTTGAGTTCCACGACGTCGATAAGCTTCAGCCGGCCGGTGCAGGCCAGCGCCTTGACGATGGCCCGGATGCGCGCCAGATCCACACCGACGGCGGCTGGGGCACTGACCCCGGGAGCGATGCAGGCGGGTAGCACGTCGAGGTCGATGCTCAGGTGGATGTGTTCGTGGCCTTCGACGGCGGCAAGTGCTGCCTCGGCGGCCTGGCGGGGAGTCATCTCGGCGAGCTCGTCATCGGTGGTCACACCGACGCCGAGTTTAGCCGCGACATCGAAAAGCGCGCGGGTGTTATTGGGCCGGGAGATGCCGAAGACGTTGTAGGAGAAGTGTTCTCCCTCCAATTCAGCGATCTGCTGGAAAGGGGTTCCCGAACTTGCCTGGCAGGACTTGCGCAGATTGAGATGGGCGTCGAGGTTGACGATGGTGGACAAGCCGACCGCGGCGCGCAGGCCACGGTGGGAACCGAAGGCGGTTTCGTGCCCGCCGCCGAGCGCCACCACGAGATGACCATCTTCGATGAGATCCAGGACTGTGTTGGAGAGCTCGCGTTGGCCATCCTCGAGGGCACCATCCTGGACGACGATGGTTCCGGCATCATAACGCGGGATATCGTCGTGGATGGCCAAGGAAGCGAGTGCGGTGCGGATGGCGGCAGGGCCATCAGCGGCACCGACGCGACCATGATTACGGCGGACGCCCTCGTCAGAGGCGAATCCGATGAGTGTGGCACCGGGAAAATCCTCGACGGGCGAGATGGCTGAGTTCCAACGTGCGTGTTCGGGGCCGGGGCCATCAATGCGGCCGACCCAGGCAGTGGGGGAAAATTCCCGGATGGTAACCGTCATACCCGTTGAGGCTATTTGAAAAGTTCGGAGGTAGCATCATCTCAAGGTGGGGGAGGCTCAAAATTTCTGAATACCCCTAACTTTTGCCCAGGAAACTTTATGGGTGAAAGGGGAGGATTTTTGCTGCTTGGCAGCATGATCGCCAGGCGCGATGAACACCTCCAAATGGGATGGAGAATGTATGAAAATTACGCCATTTTTGCAGGTAGGCCGCCTTTTGGGTGGCCGCTAGTGTGACGTTAATGTGGTGTGCCCTCTCCGCTATGGGCGGCTTGACGTCCGATAAGAATTGGTTCCAGGTGATGGTGAGGGGCATTTCTATTGGGGTGCCGGTGGGGGTGCCAATGTTTAGCCACTTCCAGCCTCGGGATCAGCCGTCGGTCGGGATCTGATCATCCTGCCGGGCCATATCCTCATGTAGGTACTGCGGCCAGCGGGACACCTCGGCGGGCGGTGGCTGAGGTCTACGCCCCGGGGCAGCCGGGGTGCACCGAGATGAGGTTGGAGCGCGTACTGTCGCCCTGAAGGATTCCTGTGGGTGTGCCAGCTCATAGTATTGGCGTACCCTGGAAACATGAGCGAACTGCTTCCCGCCTTCGTCCACGACTTCTTCGTCCAATACGCCGAGGCTCTGCTGGCCAGAGACGCTGCCGGCCTTGCGGAACTCTACGCGGTCCCGGCACTGATCCTCTTCCCGGGAAATTCAGTCCCGGTCAGCGAGCGAACACAAGCCGAGGAGTTCTTCGCCGCTTCCTGGGAGCAATACGAGGGCGTTGAATCCCTCACCAATGAGGTCCATGTGGTGGGGGAAGCTCCCTCATCACTGTGGGTCGACGTGGCCTGGAGCTATGACGGCCAGGTCCGGGAGCGGTTCTGCTACCAGCTGATCGAGGATGCAGGGGAGTGGCGAATTGCGGTGCTGACGCCGCTGGCAGTTTAGGACCTCGGCCCCGGCCTTGGCGAGTGCCCCGGCGAGCTAGTTGTCCACTGCGGGCGGGGCATCGATGAGCACTGCTCAGGCAGACTGTTCCACGGTGGCGCGGACCTCGGAGAAACGCAGCGGATCAAACATCGGGACCCCGCAGTCCGGACTGTCCCCCTCGACCAGGTCGGCGAGCATCTCGCCGACCACCGGCACGAACTTGAAGCCGTGCCCGGAGAAACCACAGGCCAGGATGAAGGCCTCCCGACCGGGGCGCGGATCGCGGCCGATGACGAAATGCTCGTCTGCGGTGGTGGTGTACATACAGACCTTGGCCTCGACGAACTCACCGGCACCCAGGTCCGGCAGGGTGCGGGAGAGTCGTTCGCGCATGGCGGTCTGCTCATCCTCGCTGACCTCCCGGTTGAGCCGGTCCGGATCCGCCGCCGATCCCCGACGGAAGAAGGCCACCTTCGTGCCGCCCCGGGGGCCGTCGATGGAGGGGAACCCGTAGATCTGTTCACCCGCGGCAGTCTCGTGGACGTACACCGGTCCGGTGCGGAAATCTTCCTGCCGGGTGGTGGGCCGGAACCAGTACATCACCTGGCGTTCCACCTTCATCGGAATGCGTAGCTCTGCCAGGATCCCCGGAGCCCAGGCGCCGGCGGTGACCACGACCCGGTTTCCGGTGAATATCCCGGTGCTGGTGTGGACCGCAATACCGCCTCCGGGTAGCTGCTCGGTGCGCAGCACCCTGGTGTTCTCCAGGACGGTGGCGCCGTGCTCGCGGGCCCGATCCACCTGGGCCTGCACCGTGGCTTCCGGAATGACGTAGCCGGCGTTGTCCTCGACGAGGGCCTCCTCGCCCGCAGCCGGGGTGAACTGCGGAAATTCAGCGGTCACCTCTGCGTCCTTGAGCACCCGGTGAGGGAGCCCGTGGATCCGGGAGGCCAGCAGCGATCCGGCGAAGGTGGGGGAGGCGGCAGGTCCCATGTAGAGGCCACCGGTGCGGAAGAACAGTCCGGCTCCGCCCCGTTCGCGCTGCCAGGTGTCCAGGTCATCCCAGAGTTCATAGGCGCGGCGCAGCAGCGGCACATAGTCGGGGTGTTCGAAATAGGACTGGCGGATCAGCCGGGAGCCGCCGTGGCTGGATCCCAGGGCATGGGCGATGGTGAACTGCTCAATACCGAGAACCTGGTGTCCGCGCCGGGCCAGGTGGTCGAGGGCGGCGGAGCCCATCGCACCGACCCCGATAATGATCGCGTCGTAGACCGTGCCGCTCAATTCTGCGGCCTCGGGGTGCTGTTTCATGGTGGTGGCTCCTGATCGGATTATCAGAGGGCGATGGGACCGAAGATTTCCGGCTGCCTGGTCTTATTGTGCCCGGTCGCAGCGGATGCGGAAAGGCCTCACCCCAGGTCGCCCGAACCCACCCAGCGAGGGGTCCGCTGATCAGGAAAAACGCCAAACCCCGCCCAGCGTGAGCTGGGCGGGGCGTCGATAAGCAGCGCGCCGATAAACGCGGGTTTTTAATCCTTCAGCGGATCAAGTTCCTCATAATTCACCGGGGCGATCGCCTTGGGGCGGCCGGTGGCGAAGTAGAGCACCGTCATCAACACCAGGAAGCCGACACCCACACCGAGGGCGAGGTGGTAGTTCGAGAACCACATCATGATGCCGAAGGTGAAGATGATGAAGGCGATCGCGAAGTACTGGCCATAAGGAAAGAGGGGGACCGGGAACTTCAGGCTCTTCACCTCGGCCGCATCCATATGGCGGCGTGAGGCGACCTGGGCGAGCAGGATCATCAGCCAGACGTAGACCGTGGCGAAGGTGGCCAGCGAGGCGACGATGACGAAGACCTCCTCCGGCAGCACGGCATTGAGGATGACGCCGGCAACCAGGACGATCAGCAGGATCGCGGTGGTCATCACCGGAACACCAGACTTGGTGACTTTACCCATGGCCTTCGGGGCCAGGTTCTCCTTGGCCAGGCCGGTGAGCACGCGTCCGGCACCGAAGAGATCCGCGTTGATGGCCGAGAGGGCGGCGGTGATCACCACGGCGTTGAGGAGCGCGGCGGCCCAGTTCACACCGAGGGTGTCGAAGATCTGGACGAAGGGGGATTCCTCGCCGGTGATGCTCGGCCAGGGGTTCAGCGCCAGGATGACCAGGATCGCACCGACATAGAAGAGGAGGATGCGTACCGGGACAGTGTTAACAGCCTTCGGGATCGCCTTGGCGGGATTTTCCGCCTCGGAGCCGGCGACGCCGATGATCTCGGTGCCGCCGAAGGCGAAGAGCACCAGGATGAAGGCGGCAATCATGCCCCCGACCCCGTTCGGGAAGAAGCCGCCGTGTTCCCAGAGGTTGGAGATACCGGATACCTCGGAGCTGGTGCCCAGACCAAAAGCGAGGATGGCGGCACCGCCGAGGATCATCGCCACCACCGCAGTGACCTTAATGATGGTGAAGATGAATTCCAGCTCACCGAACCAGCGCACACTGGCAAGGTTTGCGCCGCCGACGATCAGCAGGGTCGCTGCCACCCAGATCCACTGTGGGGAGTCCGGGAACCAGAACTTCATGTAGATGCCGATGGCGGTGAGGTCGGCCAGACAGACGATCAACATCTCGAAGGCGAACATCCAGCCGGTGATATAGCCGGCCCAACCACCCAGGTGGGCGCGGGTGTACACCGCGAAGGAACCGCGCACCGGGTGGTGCACGGACATCTCGCCGAGGGCCCGGAGCATGAAGTACACGACCGCGCCGCCGAGCAGATAAACCAACAATACGGAAGGGCCGGCTGCCTGGATCGCGCCGGCGGAACCGTAGAACAGGCCCGTGCCGATCGCTGAACCAAGGGCGATGAAGTGAATGTGGCGGGCTTTCAGTCCGCGGCGCTTGAATTCGGTGGGTGGTGCGGCGGCAGCTGTGCCCGTCGGGGAAACCACAGGTAGAACCTCTACTTTGCTCGTTAATTGAGTCCGTGTCGGCTGATGTTCCGTCGGGACTTCGAGGTGATGTGACGGCGTTTGACTTTACGCTGGGTTGGTTGGCAAAAAGAAACGGGTGGGCTAGATCATGTTGGTTAATTTGCTAAAGGAATAGCTTTATCGAGAAAGATGCACTAAAGTTTCTCAGCAATGAGCATTACCGATAACGCCGCCGGTGGCGTAGAAGAACCGGACAACATTATTTCGTCGGACTCTCAGGAAACTTCGCAGGATAGTGCAGTTGACGCTGCATCCGCACCCACCAACGTTGAGGAAGTTCTGGCTGTTGGCCAGGACGACGCAGCTGAGGTAGAGGCGGACCAGAATAACGGGGATGCGAACACTTCTGAGGCCACCGGCTCCGCGGATGCGGACAACGATTCCACCGGGTTCAACAGCCTCGGACTTCCTCCTGAGGTTCTAGCAGCCGTCAAGAAGATCGGCTACGAAACTCCTTCACCTATTCAGGCCCAGACCATTCCGGTCCTGATGGACGGCAAAGATGTCGTCGGTCTCGCGCAGACCGGTACCGGCAAGACGGCAGCATTCGCGCTGCCGATCCTCGCCCGTATCGATCCTTCTGTGCGCAGCCCGCAGGCTCTCGTGTTGGCACCTACCCGTGAGCTCGCGCTCCAGGTTGCTGACTCCTTCCAGTCCTTCGCCGATCACCTGGGCAAGATCCAGGTGCTGCCGATCTACGGTGGCCAGGCTTATGGCATTCAGCTCTCCGGCCTTCGCCGTGGTGCACAGATTGTCGTCGGTACCCCGGGTCGTGTCATCGACCACCTGGAAAAGGGCTCCCTGGACATCTCCGGTCTGCGCTTCCTCGTCCTGGACGAGGCAGATGAGATGCTCAACATGGGCTTCCAGGAGGACGTCGAGCGTATTCTCGCCGACACCCCCGAGGACAAGCAGGTCGCTCTCTTCTCTGCAACGATGCCCAATGGCATCCGCAAGATCTCGAAGCAGTACCTGAATGATCCCCGCGAGATCTCGGTCAAGTCCGAGACCCGCACGGCAACCAACATCAAGCAGAGCTACCTCAACGTTGCACACCGCAACAAGCTCGATGCGCTGACCCGGATCCTCGAGGTCACCAAGTTCGAAGCAATGATTCTGTTCGTGCGCACCAAGCACGAGACCGAAGAAGTTGCCGAGAAGCTCCGCGCCCGCGGATTCTCCGCTGCAGCCATCAACGGCGATATCGCCCAGGCTCAGCGTGAGCGCACCGTGGACCAGCTCAAGGACGGCCGCCTGGACATCCTGGTTGCCACCGACGTCGCTGCCCGTGGTCTTGACGTTGAGCGCATCTCTCACGTGCTCAACTTCGATATCCCGAATGACACCGAGTCCTACGTCCACCGCATTGGCCGTACCGGCCGTGCCGGTCGTAGCGGCGAGGCAATCCTCTTCGTCACCCCGCGTGAGCGCCGGATGCTGCGGTCCATCGAGCGTGCGACCAACGCAACGCTCATTGAGATGGAACTGCCTTCCGTTGATGACGTGAACGAGGGCCGTAAGGTCAAGTTCACCGACTCGATCACCAAGTCCCTCGAGGACAAGCAGATCGATGTCTTCCGCACCATGATCAAGGCCTACGCCGAGGAGCATGACGTCCCGCTGGAGGATGTTGCTGCTGCTCTGGCTACCCAGGCTCAGGCTGGTGAGGACTTCCTCCTCAAGGATCTGCCGCCGCAGAAGCGTGACCGCTTCGAACGCGACGATCGTCGTGGTGATGACCGCCGTGGCGGCCGTGACCGGGATCGTGGCGACCGCGGAGATCGTGGCGGGGACCGTGGTGGCTCTCGCTTCGAGCGCAGCGCCGACATGCAGGTTTACCGCATTGCCGTTGGTAAGCGTCAGCAGGTTCGTCCGGGTGCCATCGTCGGCGCCCTGGCTAACGAGGGTGGTCTGAACTCCAAGGACTTCGGCCGCATCACCATCGCCGTGGACCACACCTTGGTTGAGCTGCCCAAGGGCCTCGGCCAGGATGTCCTCGGACGTCTGGCTGACACCCGCATCTCGGGGCAGCTGATCAACATCGAGCCCGACAATGGTCAATCCCCTCGTTCCGACGACGGCGACCGTGGCGGTTACCGTGGTGGCCGTGGCGGCGACCGCGGTGGATACCGTGGCGGACGCGACAACGATCGTGGTGGCCGTGGCGGCTGGCGCGACTAATCTCCCCGGAGATCGTAGTCTGATCTCGTTCTGAGATCACAAGCCTTCAAAAGAGCCCGTTTCCTTCCCCCTTGCGGGGCAAGGAGACGGGCTCTCTTGTGCTTTTGGGGTGGGGGCGGGCGGTGCGCTGAGGACTTCTCAAGGCCATCCCGCACCGCCTGGTTCCAGGGCATCCTGCTTATTGCTCAGCTGATTCACTCCCGAACTTCGCCGTGACATAGCTGCGGATGATGGTGAGTTCCTTATTTCCCTACTGACTTTCTCTGTTATCGGATTCATGGCTCAGGCATCGTGGCGGAATTCCACAGGCTGCCGGCCATCATTGACCATAGAACAGTCAGGGCGGTGGAGTTGACTATCAGATGGTGATCCTGCACGTCCCAGCGGAGCACGTTCCAGCGAAGCACGTCCCAAACAACCTGATGCCGGGGCAGGAAGCAGGGCGGCCGCGCAGCCGCCCAGGATCTTCTCTGCAGGCGCAGTACCGCCACCACTCGAATCCAAACAGCACCCCGCGCATGGCAAAAGCCCCCGGTCAGAGGATTCGACCGAGGGCTTGGGCACGGAATATTCTAGAGGAACATCAGCACCAGGATGATCACCCAGAGCAGGGCGAAGATACCACCGAACATGGAGAGCTGGCCCTTGGCCTTCTTCCAGTCAGCGATCTCGAAGGTCTTGCCTGCTGCGTCCTCAGCGTCGAGCAGACCCAGCGCGCCCACCATTTTCTTCTGGCGCGGGATGATCAGGAAGAGCAGCAGGGCCCAGGCGATCACGGCCAGGGCGATGGAGGCGTGGAAGTTGCCCATCTTCCAATAAGCGGTGTTGGTGAACATCACGGCGACACCGAGGATCGGGATGAGCAGGGAGAGCATGCCATAGGTGTTGGTGACCTTGTGCAGCAGCTTGGCCATGCCGGCGGCCTTATCGGCGTCCTTGCCGGAGCCGCTGTGGGCTTCTACTGCGCGGACATGAAAGGAGGAGGTGGCGTAGGTGACCGGGCCGAGGAAGAGGACGGCGGTGAGCACGTGCAGGAAGATGAAAATGGTGGACATCATAGAGTGAATCGGGCCTTTCAGAGGACTGTTGGGTGATCATTGATTCAGTGGTCCAGCCTATTCAACCGCCTATGATTTCGCTAAGTCGGCACTGAATCTTCATCGCTCTGAGATCTTCCGCCGGAAGCGGCAGGGCGTAGATCGCGGCCACGTGGGCCAGTCGACGGGCGTACCAGCATCGCGCCTTCGAATCCTCCGGTAGCCAGGTGGCGGGGAGCAGATCGGATTTCTGCTGGTTGGCTTTCCGGGAGGTGAGCACCAGGTTGCGGGGGTCGTTGGCAAAACTCAGGCGTTCTTCAAAGCTCCAGGCGTGGGCCCCGAGATCCCAGGCGGCGCTCAGCGGCAGGATGTGGTCGATCTCCACGGGCTCAGCATCCGGGCTGATGTCTAACTCCTTCCCGGTGTAGGGATCTACCGTTTCGCCGCTGGCCGAGCAGTCCGGCCCCGGGGGCTGTGCGACTGCGGTGGCGATGATCAGGTCCCGGGTGGTGCAGAAGGCGTGGGGCACCGGGGCTGGCGCCCAGCCGGAGCCGAAGTGCTCGCGCTCATAGCCGAGGATGCGGACACGTTGGGGGACCGGCGGGACGGTGGCCAGGGAGTCGGCTAAGCGTGGCGGCGACCCGCCGGGCGGCTCGGGTCCATCGGAGAGATAGGGGAGCAGGGCGGCAATCAGGAGTGCTGCCGTGGCCAAAGTCAGCAGCCGGAGATATAGACGCTTGGGATCCATACCCTCTTGGACCCCGGGGGAGTCCGCGGTGGTTCCAGGTGGGTAGCGCTATTCCCCCTCGCCCGCGAACGTGCTGGGCGGTGAGGGGGTCAGGCTGGGGAGTCGCGGGCGGGTTAGCTGTGGTCGGTGACCTCGCCGGTGCTGATCTTCTCCTTCGCGGTGGAGATGTCCAGATCGGGGTTGGCCTTCGTGATCTTGGACAGTCGGGTGGCTTCGTCGAATTCCTCGAGGATCTCCGGCTTCGGCGGGCTGGTCAGCAATGAGACCACGACCAGGACGATAGTGGAGACGAGGAAGCCCGGGACGAGTTCGTAGATGATGTCACTGCCGCCGGTCATGCCCCAACCGGTGGAGACGATGGCACCGATGACCATGGAGGACAGGGCGCCGGCGACATTGAGGCGCTTCCAGTAGAGCGAGGCCAGCATCAGCGGGCCGAAGGCGGAGCCGAAACCGGCCCAGGCGAAGCCCACCAGGCCGAGAATGGAGTCACTGGGGTTGATGGCCAGCGCCGCGGCGAGGAGGGCGACGATGACGACCATGGCGCGGGAGAGATTGATGAGGAACTTTTCGCTGGGCAGATTCTTCTTGAAGATCTTGTAGAGATCCTCGATCAGCGAGGAGGAGACCACCAGCAGCTGGGAGGACATGGTGGACATGATGGCCGCCAGCACGGCGGTGAGCACCAGACCGGCGATCAGCGGGTGGAAGAGGAGGCGGGCCATGTCCAGGAAGATGGTTTCGAAGGCGGACTGGTCGACGATGGAGAAATCCGGGTTCTGGGAGAAGAAGACGGTACCGATCACGGCGGTGGCGGTAGCTCCGACAATGCAGAGGAACATCCAGCCGATGCCGATGAGACGGCCCTGCTTGGCATCTGCGGGAGTGCGCAGCGCCATGAAACGAACCACGACGTGGGGCTGGCCGAAGTAGCCCAGTCCCCAGGCGAGGTTACCGATGATCGCGGCGGCGGAGACCCCGGAGATCATGGACCAGTAGGTCGGGTTGCCGCCCTCGTGCGGACCGTAGGTGTTCTCGGTGGCCCAGGTGAAGATATCGCTCGGGTTGTCCAGGGTGATCAGGGCCATGACCGGCACGATGATCAGGGCGCCGAACATCATCAGGCCCTGCACCACATCGGTGTAGGAGACGGCCAGGAAGCCGCCGACGAAGGTGTAGCAGACGGTGACGGCGCCGACGACCAGCAGGCCGATCAGGTATTCGCCACCGAAGGTCGACTCGAAGTAACGGCCACCGGCGACCATGCCGGAGGAGACGTAGAAGGTGAAGAAGAAGATGATGATGATTGCGGAGACCGAACGCAGGGCGCGGGACTTGTCACGGAGCCGGTTCTCGAAGAAGGAGGGCAGGGTGATCGAGTTGTTGGCTACCTCGGTGTAGGAGCGCAGTTTCGGCGCCACCCAGGTCCAGTTGGCCCAGGCACCGATCAACAGGCCGATACCGATCCAGAGTTCGGACATGCCGGTGACGAACAACGCTCCGGGCAGGCCCATGAGCAGCCAGCCGGACATGTCTGAGGCGCCTGCTGAAAGTGCGGCGACAAAGGGGTGCAGGCCGCGGTCGGCGAGCACATAATCATCATATTTAGTTGTTTTGGTGTAGCTCCAAAAGCCGATCGCCAACATCACCAGCATGTAGGTGACGATGGCGATGATGAACCAGGTTGCTTGTGACACCGGGTCCTCCTCAGTGGTAGTTGATCCGGGGTTGCTGGACTCGTCTTAATGGGAAGGTTTTAAACGATATGTGTTCCTAATCACTCACTCCAAGCTACTGTGTTTAGCGCTTCAGTAGAAGAGGGCACTGTTCGACGTTAGGGCGAGTGTGGTCTGGGCCTCAAATGCTGGTGAGGTTCATTCTGACAGTATTTCCACAGGTTTCGGGGCGGTTTCCGTTGGTCACCTGCACTTATCACGGAACTGTAACGATCCTTCTTTCCATGCATGATCCGGCGGTCTGCATCCGGGCCCCGGGAAGCGGGCCGCGGTCGCGGCGTCGATAAGCGAAGAGAGTTCGAACAGGGGGTGCAGTGGCGTGCGCTTTGGCAGCGGGTTCGGGGTGGCTGGTAGAAAGGTCTTTATGACCTCTCACCTGCTGCATGGACTCTGGATACGGGGGTCCGGACTCCATTTGTGGATCGAACAGGTGAATGGGCACCGTATTGTGGTGCCCGGCAGCGTGCCCGCCGGCACTTTTCCCGCCGCTGCCGACCACCTGCTTTCCGATAAGAAATTCCGCCACCGGCTCCGCGCTAACCTGCGCACCCCCAAGGGGCGGGAGGTGGAACTGGTGATCCCGACCGCCGCCCACGCCCCCGAGCAGGCGGTACAGGTGCTCGCTCAGTTGGCCTTCCTGGACCAGCCCTCACCGGCAGCCACCCAGGCCCAGCGCCTGGCCATCGCCCCGGACCTCTACTGGCTGATCCGGCTGTACGGTGGGCTAACCCGCTTCGTCCGCGCCGGTCGGGTGACCTTCAAGCTCGCCTATGAGGACGATCAGTGGTGGCCGCAGTGGCAGCTGGCCTCCGGGTTGGGGGAGCGGGGCTGGGTCGCGGAGATGGCGGCCGCGGCACCGGGGATCCTCACCCGCAATAATTCGATTCTGGTGGAGGACCTGATGAAGGTCCTGCCGCACTGGATCGCCAATTCCATGCTCGCCGATCTCGCGGAGACCACGCGGCCCTATCCCTGGCATGAGTTCTCTGAGTCACTCATGCATTCCCAGCCGCTACGTCGCGGCGGGGCTAACCTGCTGGGTCGCCTGAACGAGTGGAAGGATTCCATCACCTCGGTGGACCTGCAACTGGTCTTCATCGTGGAGCAGCCGCCGGCGGATTCCGAGGCGGCGGATCCGGCGGACAGTACCTGGCCGATCCGGCTGCAGGTGCGTTCCGGCGTGGATTCCCCGGTGCCGATCCGGGTGTCCGATCTGGATCGCGGCAGCATCGAGAAGCTCCGTGAGCGTCACCGAAGGGCCCTGGAAGTCACGTATCTGCTCGACCCCGGCATCCGTCCGGCCCCCCGCGAAGCGGATTCCGGGGACTGGGATGTCGCGCTGAGCACCTCTGAAATCATTGAGTTCATCAGCCGGGATGTCCCCCTGCTCAAGAACGCGGGCTTCAACGTCATGCTGCCCAAGGCCTGGTCAAACTATGAGACCACGGCCCGGCTGGAGACCTCCGAGGCCACTGACCCAGCGGTGGGCTCCACCAAGGCACATATCGGTCTGGATCAGCTGGTGGAGTACAACTGGCGGCTTTCCGTCGGTGATGTGGATCTGACCGATGCGGAAATGACTGAGCTGGTCAACTCCAAATCCGGTCTGATCCGGCTCCGCGGTGAGTGGGTCATGGCGGACCCACAGGCACTGAGCCGCATCACCGGTTATATGGATCAGCTCTCCAAAACCTCGCAGAAGCGACGTCGCACCGAGTTGGACAAGCTCGCCATGCAGGTGGAATTGGCCAAAGCCGAGGATCGCCCCGGCTGGGGGCTGCTCATGGAGGAACTCGAGGTCAAACGGGAGGAGTTCAACAATGCCTTCAAGGGGCTTGGCGAGGTCACCATCGCCGAGCTGCGCCAACTGGCACTCGAGGCCGTGGCCGCTGAGCCGGTGGAATTTACCGGCTCCACCTGGTTCTCCTCCCTGCTCGGTGGCACGGATACCCCGGCACCGGAGCGTATTGATCTTCCGCCGACCGTGACCGCCGAGCTGCGTGATTATCAGCGCCGGGGGGTGGACTGGCTCTACTGGATGTCCCGCAACAACCTCGGCGCCGTCCTGGCCGATGACATGGGGCTGGGCAAGACCCTGCAGCTGCTGGCCCTGCTGGCCGTGGAAAATGCCGAGCGCGACACCGGCCCGACCCTGGTGGTGGTGCCCACCTCGGTGGTGGGCAACTGGGCCCGCGAGGCCGAGAAATTCGTCCCCTCACTCCGCGTCGCCGTCCACCACGGCACCACCCGACTCAAGGGGGAGGAGCTTATCGACGCCGCGCAGGAGCATGATCTGGTGATCACCAGCTATGGCGTGGTCACCCGGGATTTCGCCGAGCTCGGTGAGATCAGCTGGGAACGCGTGGTGCTGGACGAGGCCCAGCAGATCAAGAACTCCACCACCCGCTCCGCGAAGGCGGTGCGCTCCCTGCCCTCGCGGCACCGGGTCGCGCTGACCGGCACCCCGGTGGAGAACCGGCTCTCCGAGATGCGCTCCATCCTCGACTTCTGCAACCCCGGTGTGCTCGGCTCCGCCAGCTTCTTCCGCAATCACTTCGCCAAGGCGATCGAGCGCGATGAGGATGAGGAGATGACCAACCGGCTGCGCGCCCTGGTCGCCCCCTTCATCCTGCGACGCCTCAAGACCGACCCGACGATCATCGATGACCTGCCGGAGAAGACCGAGCAGATCCTCACCGTGAACATGACCTCCGAGCAGGCCGCCCTTTACAAGGCCCTGGTCACCAGTGTGCAGCAGCAGCTGGAGGAGCGCGAGGGCATCGCCCGGCGCGGTCTGGTGTTGGCGACGATCACCCGTATCAAGCAGATCTGCAATCACCCGGCCCACTACCTCGGCGATGGTTCTGCGGTGACCACCCGCGGCCGGCACCGCTCCGGCAAGGTCGAGGAATTGATCCGGTTGCTCGACGGCGCCATCGAATCCGGCCAGAAGATGCTGATCTTCACCCAGTACCGTGCCTTCGGTGACCTGCTGGCGCCCTACCTCAGTGAGCGACTGGGGGAGAACATCCCCTTCCTGCATGGCGGGGTGACCAAGACCGGGCGCGATACCATGGTCGAGCGCTTCCAATCAGATAATGGCCCCACCGCGATGATCCTCTCCCTGAAGGCGGGCGGCACCGGTCTGAACCTGACGGCGGCCTCCATCGTCGTGCACATGGACCGCTGGTGGAACCCGGCGGTGGAGAACCAGGCCACCGACCGGGCCTTCCGCATCGGTCAGCAGAAGAATGTCCAGGTGTTCAAGATGATCACCGCCGGCACCATGGAGGAATCCATCCAGGACATCCTCGACGGCAAGATGCACCTGGCTGGTGCCGTCATCGGCCAGGGCGAGGGCTGGATCACCGAGCTCAATCCGGAGGAATTGACAGAACTGATGAGCTACCGAGGCAGGGAGGCCTCCCGATGAGCGAACACCCCAAGATGGACAATGTCATCTACGCCAACTTCGGCCGCAAGACCCAGGTTGATGAAGTCACCCCCGCGGCGGTGAGCACCCTGGGCATGTCCCGGGCTGCCACCTGGCTGCTCAATGCCGTGAACTCGAAGTCCGATTCCGGGCGCATCAGCCGCGGCAAGAGCTACGCCCGCAACGGCAATGTTCTGGGCCTGGAGGTCCAGTCCGGCCGGATCCACGCCAATGTCGCCGGTTCCCAGAATGAACCCTTCCATGTCACTCTCCAGTTGCCCTACCGCAGCACCGATGACATCGCCGAGATCGCCGCCGGTCTGGCAGATACCACCAATGGGCTCAAGAAGGCCCAGAACGGTGAGGTGGACCGCGAGTTGCTGGAGATTCTGCTCACCGGACCGGGCGAGGATATCCGCTGCTACTGCGACTGCCCTGATTCTGCGGTGGCCTGCAAGCATGCCGTGGCGGTGGCGGATATCGCCGCCACCAAGATGGATGCCGATCCCATGATGGTCTTTCGGCTCCGCAGCCTGGATCTGGTGCAGCTGGAGAAGGCGGTGGCTGAGGCCGCCGCACTCATCGGTGAGGAATCCGCCTACTCCTCTGATGAACGCTTTTGGAATGGCCGGGAGCTGCCGGATCTGCCCGATCCGAAGACGGCCTCCGCCCTGGCTGATTCCGATCTGGATGCCCTGCACCGGGCGATGCGGCTGGTGTCCTACACTGCGGTGGACCAGTTGCGCGCGGTCTCTGATATTGAGGATATGTACGATCATCTGACCAGGTAGCATCGTGTTTTTGTGGCTGTCCGGGCGCCGTGTCCGGCGCCGCTGATAGAACTTAAGGACATGAATCCCGTGAATGTGAAGGCCCTGAAGTTCCTGCACACCTCTGACCTGCAGATCGGCATGACCCGCTCCTTCCTGGACGCTGATGCCCAAGCCAGGTTCAATGACGCCCGGATCAGGGCGATCAACCGCATCGGTGAGGTCGCGCTTGTCCATGATTGTGAGTTCATTGTGGTGGCCGGCGATGTCTTTGAGGCGAATTCGCTGAGCGCCCAGACCACCTCGCGGGCGGTGGAGGCGCTCAAGCAGCTGCCCGTGCCGGTCTACCTGTTGCCCGGCAACCACGATCCACTGGTCGCGGACTCGATCTTCTACCGGACCAGCGGGATCGAAGGGGTGCATCTGCTGGGCGATGCCACCCCGGTGGAGGTTTCCCCTGGTGTGCAGGTGCTCGGCGCCCCGCTGAAGAGCCGTTATGCCACCACTGACCTGGTCCGCCAGGCCCTGGAACCGCTGGACCCTTTTGAGGGGGTGCGTATTGCGGTGGGCCATGGACAGGCGTTCTCCCGCGCCACCGAGGCCAAGCCGGATCTGATTGACCTGGCCTTCGTGGAGCAGAAGCTGAGCGAGGGGGTCATTGATTATCTGGCGTTGGGGGATACCCACTCCGCCCAACCGGTGGGCAGCAGTGGAAAGGTCTGGTTCTCCGGTGCGCCGGAAACCACCGACTTCCATGATCTGACCCCGGGTGTGGAGGGCGGTGAACTCAACTCCGGCAAGGTGTTGGTGGTGTCGGTGGCGGCCGGGGAAGTGGCGGTCTCGGAAGTCGAGGTGGGGCAGTGGACCTTCCACGCCCTTGATGCGGATCTGACCTCCACCTCGGATGTGCAGGAGTTTCTCGGACGACTTGAGGCGTATCCGGAGAAATCCACCACCGTGATCAAATACGCCCTGCGCGGCACCCTGGGGCTGGTGGATCACCGACTGCTGGCGGCGGGAGTGGACCGCCTGCGCCCCGCTTTCGCCGCGCTCTATGAACGCACCCGCCTCATGGACCTGCACCTGGAACCCGGCGAGGATGAGCTCGCTGACCTCGGCATTTCCGGCTACGCGGCGGCGGCACTGACGGAACTGGTGGAGAGACGCGAGGAACCGGAAGCCCGCGACGCCCTGAACCTGCTCTTCCGGCTGAGCCAGGGGGCCTGAAGACCATGCGCATCCACGAGATCATCATCGACAATTTCAAGGCCATCGGACACCTGGAACTCCGGGAGCTCCCGGATACCGGGGTCATCGTCATCGCCGGTGACAATGAGCAGGGCAAATCCACCATCATGGAGGCCATTGACACCGTCCTCAACATCAAGCACCGCTCCAGCGCCCAAGTGGTCAAGGCTATTCAACCGGTGGGTCGGGATGTGCCCTCCACGGTGTCCCTGAAACTCACCGTGGGGGAGGTGAGCCTGCGCATCACCAAGCAGTACAACCGCAAGAAGTCCGCCACCCTCGATATCCTGGCCCCGCGCACCGAGAATCTCACGGGTGATCAGGCCGAGGACCGGCTGGCTGAGATTCTGGCGCAGCACACCGATGAGCAGCTGCTGGCCACGCTGTTCATGCGCCAGGGCACTGTCGACGCCGCGATTGAGGCCGTGGGTATTCCCACCCTCGCCCAGGCCCTGGATGGCCAACGCGAGAACTCCGGCGCCGAGGACACCGCCCTGAACTCCGCCGTTGAGCGCGAATATCTGCGCTACCACACCCCGAAGGGCAAGGAATCCGGGGAGCTGAGCAAGGCACGGGCCGAAGCCGAGGCCGCCGACACTGAGCTTGAGGGTGCCCGACTCGAGGTCGAGGCACTGTCCGGCCATGTCGACGCGGTGGCCCGGCTGACCGCCGAGAGCGAGCGCGCCGAGGCCGCCCGCCCGGGAGCCCGGGAGGATCTGGCGGCCAAGGAAGCTGCCAAGCTCGAGGCCGAGGACGCCCAGGATCAGGTGGCCGCACTGACCGAGGACCTGGCCCGGGCCACCGCCGAGGTGGCACGGGCACAGGCCGAACAGCAACGCCGGGAGGTGCTGCGCCGGGAGGTGGCGGAACTTCGTGCCGATGTCCAGGCCAAGGAGCAGGGCCGTGAGGACGCAAGCGGGAAAGCCAATCAGGAAGCTGAGACCCTGGAGACCCTGAACGCGGACCTGACCGTGGCACGGGAGGCCGAAGCGGCAGCTGCCGCGGAGTTGAAGGCAGCGAAGCTGGATCTTCAGCTGCTCACCCAGGAGCAGCGCAGAGATGCGCTGAGCGAGCTGCTGGCCAGCATCGATGAGATCGATGATCAGCTGGCCGAGGTGGGGGATAGTACCCCCATCACCGCTGCCCAGGTAGCGGCGGTGGAGGAGGCCAGCACGGATCTTGCCGTGCAGCAGAAGGTACGGGACTCCCTGGCCGCGAAGCTGACCCTGCGGGCTACCACGCCCACCGAGGTGGAGATCGATGGCGCAGCCGTACCGGTGGCAACCACCGCGCAGATCATTGAGTTGAGCACCACCACCACCCTGAAGATCGGCGAGCTCATCGCCGAGTTCACCCCGGGGGAGAGCACCGGCACCGATACCGTGGCGGAAGCCACCCATCGGCTCGATGCCTTGTTGCAGGAACTGGATTGCCCTGATGTGGCCGAGGTACGCCGCCGCAGCGAGCAATCGCGCCGGGTAGCTGAGACCACCGCCGGCCTGGAACGGGAACGGACCCACCTGCTGAAGAAGCAGGATCCGGCACAGCTGCGCCGTGAAGTGGACACCCTGAACCTTCAGCTCGCCGAGGCAGCGATCCCCACCGGTGAACTCGAGTCAGCGGCGGCTGCGGTGGACGCCGCGGAGCAGGCACTGTCCGAGGCCACCGAGTCCGTGAAGCTGCTGGAATCCCGGCTGGAGCCCTGGCGGGAAAAGAAGCACTTCCATGCCCTGAACCTGCTGCTCGCCCAGCTGGAGGCCGCCGAATTAGCGGTGGAGCGCAAGGCTGCCGAACTCGAGAGCACCGAAGCCGAACAATCTGAATCCGAGCTGCGCACTGCGGTGACGCAGGCCGAGGAGCAACGCCAGCAGGTGGCGGCACGTCTGAGCCAGGCGGAGCAGGAACTGGCACTCGCGGACCCGGAGCTTGCCACCCAGTTCTTTGAAGGTGCGCAGGCCAAGCTGGCCGGCCTGGAGGAGAGCCTCCATCGCGCCGGGCACGAACTCGCCCGCCTGACCGGTTATATCGAGCAGTCCACCGGTGCCGATGAACGGCTGGATCGGGCGGAGTCCGCAGCGACGGCGGCGGAGCACAAGCTGGCCTCGGTGGAACGCCGTGCCACCGCGGCGGCCGTGCTCAAGGAAGTGCTGGAACGACATCAGGCGCAGGCCCGAAGCCGCTACGCCCAGCCCTTCGCGGAGCAGCTGACCAGCCTGGCCCGCACGGTTTTCGGTCCGGAGGTGACCTTTACCCTGGATGAGAAACTGCAGGTGGCCGCTCGGAGCATCGGCGAGCGGGCGGTACCGCTGGAGGCACTGTCCGGTGGTGCCAAGGAACAGTTGGCGATCCTGACCCGCTTCGCCATTGCCCGGCTGGTGGCGGAACAGGAGGAGAGTGTGCCGGTCTTCGTCGATGATGCGCTCGGTTCCACCGACCCCGGCAGACTCGACCGGATGGCGGCACTGTTCAGCCAGGCCGGTCGCACCTCCCAGGTGTTCGTGCTGACCTGCGTGCCGCAGCGCTATGAGTCGGTCACCGGAAAGCATGAGTACCGGATCGAGGATCTCAAGACCCAGCTCTCGTTGGTCCAGGAGTAGTCACTGCAGCGCCCGGGCACTGTGATGGTGCCCGGGCGCTGTGCGCGGCGTCGAAAAACGACTTCTCGAACTAGCCCTTCATCGAACCCTTTTCCTCCAGATTGATGTGGAAGTCGAAGGCGGTGCGCAGGTCATGCGGAGTCTGCAGGTGACGCTTGGACAGGGCACGCTCGAAGTACTCCTCGAGTAGCGGGCGATAATCCGGGTGGGCGACCGCGATCATCTTGGGCACCCGCTCCTTCGGGGAGAGACCACGCAGATCGGCATAACCGTATTCAGTGATCACCACCATCGCATCGTGCTCAGTGTGGTCGGTGTGGGAGGCAAAGGGCACGATGGCGGAGATCGCGCCATCCTTGGCCACCGAGGGGGAGATGAAGGTGGAAGCGAAGGCGTTCCGGGTAAAGTCGCCGGAGCCGCCGATACCGTTCATGATGCGGGTGCCACCGACATGGGTGGAGTTGATGTTGCCGTAGATATCGGCCTCGATCATGCCGTTGGAGGAGATCAATCCCATGCGGCGGATCACCTCGGGGCTGTTGGAGATCTGCAGCGGACGCAGGATCAGGTGCTCCCGGTACTTGCTGGCCTCGCGGTTCATCTTCTCCGCGTACTCCGGGGAGAGTGCGAAGGAGGTGGCCGAGGCCACGGTCATCTTGCCGGCGTCGATGAGATCGAGCATGCCGTCCTGGATCACCTCGGTGTAGGCCTGGACATTCTCAAATTTCGAGTCCAGCAGACCCGCCATCACCGCGTTGGGGACGTTGCCCACGCCGGACTGCATGATGTAGCCGTCATAGGACAGGCGACCGGCAGCGACTTCGCCTTCGAGGAAGTCGAGGAAGTTGCCCGCGATCTGCTTGGACACCTCATCGAAGGGCTTGAAGGGCGAGTTGCGGTCCGGGGCATCGGTCTCGATGACCGCGATGACCTTGGAGGTGTCGATCTGGATGTAGGGCTCGCCGATGCGGTCACCGACGTTGTTGATCGGGATCGGGGTGCGGTTGGGTAGGTGCGCGAGCCGGTAGACATCGGCCATGCCCTCCAGCTCGAGGGACTGCCAGGAGTTGACCTCGATGATGATCTTTTTGGCGGTATCCAGGTACTCCAGGTTGTTGCCCACTCCGGAGGAGGGGATCAGGTGGCCTTCCTCGGTGATGCGGGCGACCTCGACGATGGCGACGTCGAGCTCGCCGAAGAAGCCCTGCTCGACCTGCAGACCGGAGTGGGAGAGGTGGATGTCCTGGTACCTCATGTCACCGGCGTTGATCTTGGCGCGCATGGCCGGGTCAGACTGGTACGGCATGCGGTACCCGATGGCGTCGGCCTCGGCCAACACCCCATCGCAATCCGGGGCGGTGGAGGCGCCGGTGAGCATATCGACGGTGAATTCATCACCTCTGCCGTGGATCTCCTTGGCCTTCTCGGCGATCGCGGTGGGCATCGCCTTCGGGTAGGCCGCACCGGTGAAACCGGACATCCCGAGAATATCGCCGTGGTTGATGAACTGGGCGGCCTCCTCTGCGGACATCACCTTGGCGCGCAGTTCAGCATTGGCAATTCTTTCAGACATAAACTTCCCCTTCGAAAAATTGATGTGTTCCGTCTCTCATTCTCCTCTACGGGGATATGCTTGGGCCATGTCTATTGAGCCAAGAAACCAGCAGAATACGACATGAGACGCATTGGTTTCCTCGTCTTCGAGGGGACGACATTGCTTGATCTCTCCGGCCCCGCAGAAGTTCTCAGCCGTGCCCCAGGCTATGAGCTGCAGGTGTTTTCCCCCTCCGGCGAACAGGTCACCTCGGCCAGCGGACTGCCCATCGCCGGTACCCGCCCGGTGACTCCCGCCGCCGCGGCCACACTGGACACCATCATCATCACCGGCTCTGATGTCTTGCCGGAGAAAACGTGGGACCCGGCGCTTCTCGACGCCGCCGCGACCCTGGCCACCGGCCCCCGCCGGGTGGCCAGTGTGTGCACCGGGGCGTTCATTCTCGCCGAGCTCGGGCTTCTCGACGGCCGCCGGGCAACCACCCACTGGCGCAATGCCCGCGAACTGGCGCGACGTTATCCGCAGGTCCGGGTCGATCCCGATACCCTCCACGTCCATGATGGACGTTTCTTGTCTTCGGCGGGTATCACCGCTGGCATTGATCTGGCGCTTTCCCTGGTGGAGGAGGACCTGGGGCCGGAAGCCGCCCGGGACATCGCCCGTGAGATGGTGTTTTATATGCAGCGCCCCGGTGGGCAGTCACAGTTCGCCGGGGCGCCGAACACGACGGTGGTAGGTAGCCCGATTCTGCAGCGCGTGCTGGATCTGGTGGAGGAGGACCCGACCGGGCCCCATACGGTCGCGGAACTGGCCACCGGTGCCGCGGTGAGTCCCCGCCATCTTGCCCGCCTTTTCCGTGAGGAGCTGGACACCACCCCGGCACGTTGGCTGGAACGTCTCCGCCTGAGTACCGCCCAGCGATTGATTCTGGAGGGTCACTCCGTGACCGCGGCGGCCCGGAACTCCGGCTTCCGGACTGATGAGAATCTCCGGCGCGCCTTTGAGCGCCGCCTGCAGACCACCCCCTCGGACTACCGGAGCAGATTCAGCTCGACCTTTGTGCGAACCCGCGCCTGAGCGCGTGGTCTTCGCGGCGTCGATAAGCGCAGAACTGCCCGGCACCAATGTGGTGCCGGGCAGTGTCAGCTCACGCTGTGAAGAGTAAGGGAGGCGGTATTAGGCCTGCTTGATGGCGGAAGCCTCAACCTCAATCTTGATCTCCTCGGAGACCAGCATGCCGCCGGACTTCAGGGGAGCCTGGAAATCGACGCCGAAGTCCTTGCGCTGGATCTTGGTCTTGGCCTCGAAGCCGATGCGCACGTTGCCGAAGGGATCCTCTTCCACGCCGTCAACCTCGACGTCGAGAACGACGGACTTGGTGATGCCCTTGATGGTCAGGTCACCGGTGACGGTGCCCTCGGACTCGTTCTTGATGGTGAAGGAGGTGGCGGTGAAGGTGATCTCCGGGAACTTCTCGACGTCGAAGAAGTCCTCGCCGCGGGTGTGGGCGTCGCGGTCGGCGTTGCCGGAGTTGGTGGAGGCGGACTTGATGGTGACGTCGGCGGAGCTGTTCTCCGGGTTGTCCATGTCTACGACGAACTGGCCCTCGAACTCTTCGAAGGTGCCGCGGACCTTGGTGACCATGGCGTGGCGGGCAACCCAGTTGATGTTGGTGTGGGCGGTGTCGAGGACGTAGGTGCCGTTCAGGTTAGACATGTGGTGCTCCTTGTAAAAGTTTGTTGGTGTTATCTCGGCCCCTTTTGGAGGGCCTGGCATCGACTATACACCAGGTTGGTGACACGTCAACAGGTATTGGGTGAAATTGATTGAAGATTCAAGTAAATGTGCAGGTTGTGACGTGAATATAAATAATGCTCCGGAGTCTGGTTGGGCCACTGGCCTGCATGGAGTCGTTTGGGTGACGTATCACTTAAACTTTAGGAAAACTTCCTCCCATTCGATATGGTGGGGCCATGACAACTCCCAGATGGCTCAATGATGAAGAACAGGCGCTCTGGAGACTGATGCTCGCAGCCTCCCGGAAGATGGACCGCTGCCTGGACGAAACCCTGTTGACCGGCAATGACCTCTCCACCTCCGAGTTCTCTGTCCTGGTCTCCCTCTCTGAGAGTGAAGCACCTGGCCTGCGCCTCCGCGACCTGTGCAGCGTGCTCGACTGGGACCGCAGCCGCACCTCCCATCAGATCACCCGCATGGAAAAGCGCGGCCTGGTGACCAAGGAGTCCTGCGAGGGGGATGCCCGTGGCGTGATCGTCGTGCTGACCGCGGAAGGAATCCGCCGCCTCGAGTCGGCCGCCCCAGATCATGTGGAGAGCGTGCGTCGGCTCATTTTTGATCACCTCACCCAGGAACAGGCCGATGTCCTCGAAGGTTTCCTGGAGGCTCTCGTGGCCGTGGATAACGTGCCCGGTGCCAAGGGCTTCGACGGGATAGCCAAGGCATAGGACACTGGAAGGGGCCAGGGCTTACTCGGGGGAGTGGGGCCTGGAAGATCAGGGGAGTAATCAGGGTTAATCCTGATGCGCCGGGACACCTCGAAGAGGAGACTGTAGGAAGTCATCCAAGAGAGGTAAACCATGAGCATGAACTCCGTCCCCTTCCATCAGCGTCGACTTGAGCGCTCCACCACCGACAAATGGGTGGGCGGCGTACTCGGCGGCATCGCGCAGACCTATGACTGGAATCCCACCCTGGTCCGTGTCCTCTTCATCGCCAGCTTCGTGCTGCCCGGCCCGCAGCTGCTGATCTACCTGGCCGTCTGGATCGTCATGGCGATGAGCGGGCGCTAAGGGATCCCGGGTTTTCCGGCTCTTGCAACTGTCTGGCTGAAGGAATTGGCGGACCTCCTGTTGCAGGGGCCGGTTTTTCCATGGTTAGGGCTGGTGCTGGTTAGGGCCCTGACCTGGGGTTTGACGTTTAGGTCTCGAGGATCGGCCCAATTGCCCTCTGGCGAAGGTCATTGGGCTGATCCTCGAGACCTACCCTTCATCAGGGAAAAATGTGTGCCCAAAAAGGCGCCGGCCACAAGCTATAAGCTTGTGGCCGGCGCCTTGACTGCTGGTGTCCCCGACACGATTCGAACGTGCGACCTTTGGTACCGGAAACCAGTGCTCTATCCACTGAGCTACGGAGACCCGCCATCACTGGTGAGTGACAACATTGGACATGTTAGCACCACCGTGATGTGTGACCTAAACGCGGGGTCCTGAATGTTCGGACCTGAAAAATCAGTTCAGGCCGGGCAGGTCAGTGACCTCAGTGGTTCCGGTGCGGAGGTACTCCACCACAGTCTGGTCGACAGCCTCGTTGCCCAGCGCAACCTGGCCGTGGCCGGCGCCGTGGACGGTGACGAAGTGGCTGTTCATCAGTTCATGCATGCGGCCGGAGTGCTGGTAAGGGGTCTGCGGGTCGCCGGTGGCCTGGATCTGCAGCGGACGGTGCTCCAGTCCCGCCCCACTCAGCGTCGGCGGGGTGGTCACCGGCTCAGCGCCACCACAGGCGGCCCCCGAGCTGAACATCAGGGAAGGTGCACTGAAGATATCGCCCACGACGAAGTTCGTCCACACATAGTTCGGGATGTCCAAGGGGTTGGCGGGCACCTGGTTCTCATTGCACAGTTGCAGGGACTGCATCATTACGGAGGTGTTCATGGCCACGGCTTGTTCCTCGGTGAGCTGCATCGAGGGGATCGGCTCGGAGCCGTTAATGATCGAGGCCAGGTAGGGCCACTGGGAGGTGGCGGGGATCAGCTGGCGGGTGACCTGCAGAGTCGGCGAATAGGCCTGGTTGGAGCCCGGGCGCATGATCATGTTGGCCAGGTTCTGCAGCTGAGCCTGGGTCGGGCCCACGGCGGTCAGCACATCGGCCCCGGTCTGGCCTGAGGAGAGCAGCGCCGGCGGGATATCGCCGACCTGGGCGGGCGGTGGGGAGACGGTCGGGTTGGTGCCGGTCTCGGCGACGATCTTGTTGGACCAGGCCTGGTAGGCGGCCAGTGGGGTATCGCCCATGCCATAGGTCTCGTTATTGGCGGCGAGCCAGTTGAAGAACTCGTGCAGGGTGTTGAGGTAGCCCTGCTCCTGGCTATCGAGGATGCCGTTCCAGGCGTGCTCGGGGTTCATGCCGGAGTCCAGCACCACCTTGTCGGTGTGCTCGGGATACTTGGTGGCGTACATGGAACCGAGGAAGGTGCCGTAGGAGAGGCCCATGATGGAGATCTTCTCCTCACCCAGGGCCTGGCGGACCCACTCCCAGTCACCGGCGGTGTTTTCGGTGGTGATGGAGGCGGTGTAGCCCGGGGTGCCCTGCTCGCAGGCCTCGCGCAGGATGGCCCCGTAGCGGGTGTAGAGCGAAACCGGGTCAATGTTGCTCGGCTCGGGGCAGTTGACCGGGGTAGAACCCGGCAGGCCGCGCGGTTGCACCGCCACCCGATCCCATTCATTGCGGATCTCCTGGGGCCAGCTGAAACCGGCCTGGGTTCCGCCGAAGTAGGAGTAGCCGTCCCCACCGGGGCCGCCGGGGTTGCCGAAGAGCAGGCCGCGGCTCTGGCCTTCGGCGGGAACCTTGACGAAGCCGACGTCGATCTTCGCGCCGGCGGGGTCGGAGTGGTACATCGGGACCTCGACGCGACCGCACTCGGCGCCTGATTCATCGACCTGGACCGGGCAGTCTTCCCAGGTGATTTCGGGTGCGGTCTGGGCACCGGCGACCATGGTGGTCACGCTCAGCGCACTCAGGCCCGTCACCGCGGCGGTCATGGTGGCCAGGACAGTTCTTTTCAGCGACATAGAATGCTTGGTCTTTCCATCTTCGGGAATATGCAGAGGAGAACATGAAGGTCGGGAGGATGACCTGAATGCTAACTGGGTTTTTCCCCATTTGCCGGAGAACCACACCTCGGATGAACCCCAGTTGATCAAAAATCCCACAGGAGTTCCCCTGACCTATGCCCGGTTCAGCCGATCGGTACCTCCTCGGCTAAACTTTTCCCCCATGACACCTGCAGATCTATCGTCCCTGATTAAGGAGACCGCCCGCGCGGTTTTCGCTGAGCGTAACCTGGACACCTCCACTATCCCGGAGCAGGTCACTGTTGAGCGTCCCCGTAACCCGGAGCATGGTGACTATGCCACTAACCTGGCACTGCAGGTAGCGAAGAAGGTGGGACAGAACCCGCGCGAGGTGGCCACCTGGCTGGCGGAGGCACTGGGCCGGTCCGAAGCCATCGAGGTCGCGGAGATCGCCGGCCCGGGCTTCCTGAACATTCGGCTGGCAGCTGCCGCGCAAGGTGAAATCGTGGCCAGGATCCTCGAAGCGGGGGAGAGCTTCGGTCACTCCGATCTTTATGCAGACAAGAAGATCAACCTGGAATTCGTCTCGGCGAACCCGACCGGGCCGATCCACCTCGGTGGTACCCGGTGGGCTGCCGTGGGTGACTCCCTGGGTCGTATTCTCGTGGCCAATGGCGCCCAAGTCACCCGCGAGTACTACTTCAACGACCACGGCGAGCAGATCGACCGCTTCGCCCGTTCCCTGGTCGCTGCAGCCAAGGGCGAGCCGACCCCGGAGGACGGTTATGGCGGCGGCTATATCGCCGACATCGCCGCCACGGTCGTCGAAAAGCATCCCGAGGTGCTCTCGCAGGAGCCCGCGCAGCTGCAGGAGACCTTCCGTGCCACCGGCGTGGACATGATGTTCGATCACATCAGGGAATCCCTGAAGGAGTTCGGCACCGAATTCGACGTCTACTTCCATGAGAACTCGCTGTTTGAGAACGGTGCGGTCGACCGTGCCATCCAGACCCTCAAAGACAACGGCAACCTCTATGAGAATGAGGGCGCCTGGTGGCTGCGCAGCTCCAACTTCGGTGATGACAAGGATCGGGTGGTCATCAAGTCTGATGGCAACGCCGCCTACATCGCCGGAGACATCGCCTATGTGGTGGACAAGATCGAGCGTGGGCACGATCTGTGCATCTACATGCTCGGTGCTGACCACCACGGCTACATCGCCCGGCTGAAGGCCGCCGCCGCTGCGCTGGGCTATGACCCGGCCCGCGTTGAGGTGCTCATCGGTCAGATGGTCAACCTGCTCCGCGAGGGCGTGGCCATGCGCATGTCCAAGCGCGCCGGCACCGTGATCACCCTCGACGACCTCGTTGAGGCGATCGGTATCGACGCCGCCCGCTACTCCCTGATCCGCTCCTCGGTGGACTCCTCCCTGGACATTGACCTGGCACTCTGGGCCTCCCAGTCCTCGGACAACCCGGTGTACTACGTCCAGTACGGTCACGCCCGACTGTGCTCCCTCGCACGCAAGGCCGCCGAGCTGGGCGTCAGCTACGAGAACCCGGATCTCTCGCTGCTCACTCATGAGCGTGAGGGTGATCTGCTCCGCACCCTCGGGGAATTCCCCACCGTGGTCAAGGCTGCCGCGCAATTGCGTGAACCGCACCGCGTCGCCCGCTACGCTGAAGAACTGGCCGGTGTTTTCCACCGCTTCTACGATAATTGCCAGATCCTGCCCAAGGGTGAGGAGCAGACCGCACCGATTCATTCGGCACGTCTCGCACTTGCCGCCGCCACCCGACAGACCCTGGCCAACGCACTGCGGCTGGTTGGTGTCACCGCCCCCGAGAGGATGTAGATGACCTCCGTACAAAACTTCAATGAGGTCCCGGCCCACGTCTGGCCGAGGAATTCCCTCCGCCAGGAGGACGGCGTGATCACCATCGCCGGAGTCCCGCTGCCCGAGATCGCCGAGGAGTACGGCACCCCCGTATTCGTCGTTGACGAGGATGATTTCCGTTCCCGTTGCCAGGACATGGCCAAGGCCTTCGGCGGTGGCGATAACGTCCACTACGCCTCCAAAGCCTTCCTGAACAAGACCATTGCCCGCTGGGTGGATGAGGAGGGGCTGAGCCTCGATATCGCTTCCCTTGGGGAGCTGCGCATTGCTCTGGCCGCCGATTTCCCCGCCTCCCGGATCACCGCGCACGGCAACAACAAGGGCCCGGAATTTCTGCGTGCCTGCGTTCGTGAGGGGGTCTCCCACATTGTGCTCGACTCCGAGCAGGAGCTGGAGCTGCTGGATCTGATCGCCGCCCGTGAGGGCAAGATCCAGGAGGTGCTCATTCGCGTCAAGCCCGGCATCGAGGCTCATACGCACGAGTTCATCGCCACCAGCCACGAGGACCAGAAGTTCGGTTTCTCCCTGGCCTCCGGTTCAGCTTTCGCTGCCGCCCGGGCCGCCGTCAACGCTGAGAACCTGAAACTGGTGGGCCTGCATTGCCACGTCGGCTCCCAGGTCTTTGATGCTGAGGGCTTTTCCCTGGCCGCTGAGCGGGTGCTGGGGCTGCTCTCCCAGATCCACGCTGAGCTTGACCCGGCGGCGGTCACCGGGATCAGCGTCCTCGATCTCGGCGGCGGCTATGGCATCGCCTACACCGCCGCTGAGGAGCCGCTCAATGTCGGGGCCGTGGCCACCGAGCTGATCGCGAAGGTCGCCGAGCACGCCACCTCCCTGGGCATCGAGACCCCGCAGCTCATGGTGGAGCCGGGGCGCGCCATCGTCGGCCCCTCGACGGTCACCGTCTACGAGGTGGGCACCATCAAGGACGTCCATGTCGATGATGAGAACACCCGCCGCTACATCTCCGTCGATGGTGGCATGTCGGATAATATCCGCCCCGCGCTCTATGGTTCCGAGTACGATGCCCGCGTGGTCTCCCGCTTCGTCGATGGTGATCCGGTCGCCTCCCGCGTGGTGGGTTCCCACTGCGAGTCCGGTGACATTCTCATCCATGATCAGCAGTACCCCTCGGACATCAGGACCGGCGACCTGATGGCACTGGCCGCCACCGGCGCCTACTGTTACGCCATGAGCTCACGCTACAACCAGTTCACCCGCCCCGCCGTGGTGGCGGTCCGGGCCGGACAGACCAAGCTCATGCTCCGTCGCGAGACTCTTGAGGATCTGCTCTCGTTGGAGCCATAACCCGGGAGCTTTTAACAAGCTTTTCGACGGTCGCGCTTCGGCGCGACCGTCTTTTTTCATCCCCGGGGCAGGGGGTCAGCGGCGGCGGTAGGGGAGGAAGACGACCATCAGGCCCACCAACACCGCGATCACCAGGGTGATCAGGGAGGTGGACTTGGAGCTCCACTGGTTCTCCGTGGTCAGGGGAGGTAGGGACTCCGCGACCTCACCACTGGCCAGATCCGGTGCTGGTGCCGCCAGGACCTTGGTGGATCCGACGGGTACCGGGACCGCTGTGGTGCTGGACGGAACGTAGCTGACACCCAGATCCAGGACCGGGAACTCTCCGGCGATACCCCAGGCGCATGCCTGGTAGGCGGCATTTACCGAAAGTAGATGATCCAGATAATCGATGTCTTCCGCCGCGGAAACCTGCAGGGCCAGCAGGCTCTCCGAGGCACCGGGGACGCGGGCTGGCCAGTAGGCCGCCAGATCTTCCGCTGTTTTGGGCTGGAAATTCAGGAAGAGCTCGGTATCTGAGCGATTCCATTCACCATGGGTATCCAGGGGGATCCCGATGATCCGGGAATCGATCTCCTGCTCCAGGGAAGGGATGGCAGCAGCATCAACAATGGATTGGGGGAGTTCCCCGTCATGAAAACCGTTCTCGATTCCGCGGTCGTTGATCTCCTGGTAGGTCCTTCCCAGGTATCCGGAGGTAGGGACCCGGGCGGCGTATTGCGGTCGGGACTGTACTTGCTGTTGGAGATAGCTGATCTGATCACTGAGTTCCGGATACTTGCTGTGGACCTGATCGGAGATTGCCTGGCGGAGTGCCAGCTCAGCGTGGATAGTGCTCAGGACATCGGATTCACTGACCCCGAAGGTGCACTTCTCGTCTTCGATATCCACCGAGATGGCGGTAGCTGAGGGAGTGGCGGCAATCGTGAGCGTCAGGAGAGCCCCAGCACTGAGTAGCGCCGCGCTGACCTTGCCGAAGGTTCGCATGTTCAAGATCTTGCCCGCCCAGCTCAAACTCGATACCTCAGTTCTCAATCACATGGAGCTATCTCAAGGTGTGCCGTGCAACAGAATGGCATCAATCTTCCTATAACGATAGATAACGAAACTGTTTCGAGAGAGACATATTTTGCAGGGACCCTGAAATTGGGGGCATCTTCAGGTGGCATCTAGGGCTAAACTTGATAATATGCGGTCGGGAAAATGATAGATTGCTGAGTATGAGTGTGAATGTTCTAGCAATAGACGATCATCAAGTAACCCAAATGGGGGTAAGGTCGATCCTCTCAAAAGCCGAGGGGATGCACCTGGTGGGCGCGCACTACACAGTTGCTGAAGCGCTGACCCAGATCAAGGACCCGAATCAGCCTGAAATCCATGTCGTCCTGCTCGACTTGCGGCTGGGCCCGGATAGTGACCCCTATAGCAATGTGCTGGCGCTGACCGAGGCCGGTGTGGAAGTACTGATCTACAGTTCCCTGGAAAGTCCTTTCCTGGTACGGCGGGCGATCACCGCAGGAGTGGCGGGTGTGCTGGAGAAGTCCGCGGATCCGGAGATCCTGCTCCGCGCCATTGAGGTGGCGTCGAAAGGCGGCACCTTTGCCACCGCCGAATGGGCCGGCATCATCGACGCCGATCCGCTTTTCGACGCCGTCGATCTTTCACCCCGGCAGCGTGAGGTGCTCGAACTCTATGCGATGGGGGAGTCCGCGAAGCGGGTGGCCAGCATCACCGGTCTGGCGCAGGAGACCGTGCAGGATTACCTGGGCCGGATCCGGGTCAAGTACTCCCTGGCAGGACGTCCGGCCGTGACCAAGGTCGAACTGTATCAACGCGCCCAGGAGGATGGCTTTCTCCCGGGACCGAAAGAGTCATGAACCTACCCAGCTGGTTCTTTGAACCAGCACCGCTGAGACAGCCGGGCGTGTTATCTGCGGAGGTCGAGAAGCGTTATTGGCGCAGCCGGGGTGCCAGCCTTTCCTTGTTGAGGTTGGTGGCGACCCTCGGTGGTGTCAGCCTGGCGATCATGTTCCTGTTCGTCCGGGACCGCTGGGCCATCATCTTCGATCCTGCTGCCTGGAACCTAGCCCGAGTCGATGTCTGGGTGGGTGTGTTATTGGTCACCTCGGCGGTGTTGGTGGCGATGGCGGGGGTGTGGCACCGGTGGGAGTGGTACCTGAAGTGTTTCCGCATCGCTGGTGGGGTCTATCTCGCCGCGCTGACCGTTCATGTCTCCGGCCTTCTCACCGGAGGGTCCGTGTTGGAAGAACTCCACCTGGCGGATTACACAGGATACGCCGTGGCGCTGCTCCTGATTTCTATGCCCCGCCTCCTGGGTATCCCACTGGCGATCCTGACCATTGTGGTAGCCAGTGGCAGCCACCAGGGACTACCGATTTCCGTGGACAATCTGATGGAAGGGGTATGGGGATTCCTCATCATCCTGCCCTTTCTGCTGCTGCTGCTCTCTGCAATGCGCACCACCGAGGAGATTGACCTGGAAGCCCGCCGAAGGCACGGCGGTGCGCTTCGGATGGCGCGCTCGCGTTCCCTCCTGGATGCGGAAAGTCGTTTCCTGGGATATCTCCACGATCAGGTTCTGCATCACCTCGATGGGGTCCGTCGCGGACTGATCTCCCCGGACCCACTGCCGGTTACCTTCCCTGAGGACATGCGGCAGGTGGCCAAACCGCTGCCGGTCCGGGTTGAAAGGTCGGTGATGGATCTGCTGCAGAGCCTGCATCGGCTTGACCCGGAGCTGGAGGTGAAGCTCCCTGATGAGCTCTCTGGCATGTCCAATGTGCCGCCGGAGGCCATGAGCCTGATCTCCGACGCCGCGGTGGAGGCACTCGATAACAGCATGAAGCATGCGCCGAACGCCGCCCGTAGTGCCGAGATCAGCCTGGAGATCGACGCGGATCCGGAGTGTCGCTCCCTGAAGGTGGTCCTGCGGGATGAGGGACCGGGTTTTTGCCCCTATAACGTTCCCGCGGAGCGTGCCGGGGTCCGGGTCTCCATTCTCGGCCGGATGAGCTCTGCCCCAGGGCTTTCCGCTGAGATTGATTCTGCCCCGGGAAAGGGCACCACGGTGTTCCTGTCCTGGCAGCGACCCGAGGCCGGGCAAGAGGAAAGACCGTGCCCGCAGTCTGCGGACATCATTGAGGGTGTCTTCGATATGGGTACGGTGTTTACCCCGGTCTTCGGCGTCTTCACCTTTCTGTTCTTCATGCTGATGGGCTTTGGACACCAGCGTTCGGACTGGGGAGAGTTTATCCTGGCCCTGGTGTTGCTCGCGCTGGCAATCGGTGGGGTGCTTCGGGGAGACAAGAATAAACTTCCGATGCGTAACACCGTCTTTGTGGCCCTCTGTCTCTTCGGTTATATCTGCGTAGTGGCACATGAGTCCATCGGGCTCGCCAGGTGGTGGCCACCTTTGTGGTATACCTCGATCTTCGTCTTCATGTGTGTGCTCTTGGCGATGCGCAACCGTGCGTTGGTGGCCTGGGGGCTCCTGCTTCTTGGCATACTTTCGGTCTTTCTCCTCGAGGATGACCCCGAGATCGTGAACTACCTTTCCTGGTACATGTTGGTGGGGGGTGCTGCGTTGATGGTGCCCGGCACCCTCTTCCCGTTGGCTCTGCGCTGGTTGCTCAGTTCCTTGAACTCGAACCTCGTCGAGGACTCCGCGCGGGAGGCGGATCTGATCGTGGCAGCCACCCGGCGCAGTTATATCAGTGACTCCGCGAATTGGTTGGAGATGCAGATCGGGGCAGTCCTGAACCCCCAATTCCCGGCGGAGCAACGCATCCACCGTGCCAACCTATTGGAGCTACGGCTGCGTGATGCGATCCGCTCCCCGGGCTTTGATGTCAAAGGGACCAACCGCGAGGTGTGGCGAGCCCGGAAACGGGGGATCACCGTCCGCCTCCAGGATGACCGCAGTGATGAACGAGGAGTCGATCCCGTGCCGCTGCCGCTGACCCATTCCTTTATGCACCGGCGGCTACAAGCGGAACTCAGGGACGCCGAGGTCAAGGTCTCCGTCCGGATGCTGCCGGTTGGTCGCCGAATCTATGCCACCATCCTGGTGGAATCAGTGGGGGAGAACGGGGATCCACAGGTGGAGCAGATCCAGATTCCCACCGGAGTTACCTCGCAGGCTGAAACCATCGCAGGCAGTGGAGGGGCATCCCGATGGTGCCGGAAATCCGGTGAAGAGTAACGGCGCTCAGGGCATTAATCGGGGAGCCCCGGAAAGAGGCTCGGCACCGCCGGCTAGCAGTCGTCTGAGCTCTCGTGGGTCGTGGCATTGTTCTCCGGAATCACCGGGTTCTCTGGCACTGTCGGATTGTCCGGAACTACAGGGGCCTCCGCTGGCGTAGTCGGCTGGGGTTCCTTTCCGGAGAGGTGGTTGATGCAGGTGCTAAGGGCGGCGTTTTCTGCCCGGCCGTATTCGTGGTATTTCCAGAGCTTCAGATCATAGACTTCGCGGTTGATTTCATACATGCCCCCGCTGCTCGCAGGGGTGGGGTCCGGGTCATATGCGGATGGATAGATGATCTTGGGCAGTGGGGTCAACCGGTTGAGATCCCGGCGGTTGAGGACGCTTTCCTCACCGGGGACGATGCTGGGATTGCTGAGATTGCTCCGATAAAGCTCGTAGTCTCCGCCGGCTCGGTAGATGGTGTAGAGCACCTGGAATCCCAGCCCGGTGGATTTGGCTTCAGCTGCGGCACTGATACGGTCTGCCATCTGCTGCACATCCGTCGGCAGGGTGGGACGGGCCATGCTCTGTCGCCATAAAAAGACCCCTTCAATGTCCGCGGCTTCCGCGGGAAACATCTCCTGCAATCTGGTGATGGCAAGCTCGGCGGGGGCCCGGAGGTACTCATTACTGAGGTCCACATCTGCCTGGGTGTAGACGATCGTGCAGGTGTCCTCGCCATACTCAATCTCGTGGGACTGGGCGGATGCCACATTTGCCGCCCCGGCCAGAAATATCAGAACCGCGGACTTCAGGAGGATACGTTTATTCATGTCGATGTCCTCTGTGGGGTGCGAAAGTTAGCTGCTGGAACTACTGAAGTTGCGAAACCTGCGGGGTTTTTCCACTGTCGGTTCGGGCTCTTTGACGGAATCTGAGAGTGGGAAGTTACCGCCGGTGCCGGTTGCACAGCTCTGTAGTGCGCGGTTGAGTACCCCACTGAGATTTGGGCTGCTGACCTTGGCATTGGCCGCAGCATAGAGCGCGAGGAGCTGGGGGCTGGCACCCTCTCGAGGTTCCAGGACACCCAGGTTCAGGTTGGCGTCTCCAGTACCGGATTCAAGCTCCGCCAAGGTGGCGGCGGCCTCTGCCAGGGTACCGGAGTCGGCCGGAATTTCGCCTTCCACCAGGAGTACCTCCCTGATCTCGGCATCACTTTTCTCGGTGTATGCCTTGGCGAAGGCAGCACCCATCACGATGCCGCCATATTCTCCCGGGTTGAATCCGGCGGTTTCCACAGCTGCACTGATCCGCTCACTGCGCTTAACGTCTTCCACGTTGGGCATGTGCCCTTCTGCTCCACCATTTCTTCTGAAGGTCGCCAGCGCGTTGTTGTACTCCGTGTCCAGATCAGTCCTGGCGGAGGGAACGGCTAGCTTCAGCTGGGTGAAGAGTTCATTGAGATGATCATTCTGGATCTGAAGGAGATGGCGGTAGTCGGCAACAGTGAGGGTGGTAGCGCAGACTTCTTCATCCACGGCGACGGTGATTGCGGAGACCACTGGAGTGGCAGCGAATAGGCTTCCGGTGAAAGCGGTGGTGGCGGCTAGGGCGATGAGAGTTTTAGGAAAACGCATGGGATTCTCTTCCTCAAAAATCACAATGAACTTGTGTAGCAGAAACGTTGGGTTGAAGGTGGACCGCAGGGTCAGATGTATATTCCGGTCGGGTCCAAAACTCACCAGTGATTAAAGCATGAGGAAATATTAAGAAACAGACAGTTGATCCGGTGTCCCTAGAGTGGGGTCACTCACTCAGTGGTCCCAGGATTAGGCGTATTTACTGGGGGTTTCCCGTTTCAAGGCAGACTTCTGAGGGGCCACTGACTTATTTGCAGGTCCCACTATGGGGTGAATTTCACGGTTTTATACGTACATAATCTATTTATTACGCAGATATCTGGTTTATCCTGAGGTTTACCTGTTAACTTGGTTTCATGAATATCAAAGTGGTAGCTATTGACGACCACACAGCAGCGCTTGCCGGTGTCGGCGATCTTCTTGGCGAAATTCCCAACATTGAATTAGTGGGGATGGTCAACACCGTTGATCAGGCACTCGACCGTATTCACCAGATGATTCCCACCGATATCGATGTTGTGCTGCTTGATCTCCGGCTCGCTGACGGCAGTGACCCCTACAACAACGCTGTCCTGTTGTTGTCGACCGGGGTTCACGTCCTGGTGTACAGCTCGATGGAAAGCCCCTTCCTGGTCCGCCGCGCCCTGAAAGCCGGGGTCTCCGGGGTCGTCGATAAGTCTGCCAGGGTGGAGAACCTGGTCATCGCGATCAACGAGGCTGCGGCCGGTCGGACCGTGGCAAACGCGAACTGGGCGGGGGTCATTGATTCTGATCCGCTCATCAACTCGGTGCAGCTTTCTGCGCGGCAGCGGGAGGTGCTTGAGCTCTATGCCATCGGCGAGTCCGCGAAGCGGGTGGCCTCCATCACCGGGCTCTCCGCAGACACCGTGCAGGACTATCTGGGCCGGATCCGCACCAAGTACGCTTTGGTGGGGCGCCCGGTGCACAGCAAGATCGACCTTTTCCGGCGTGCCCAGGAGGATGGATTTCTACCTGGTCCCGGAGATCGCTGATGGCGGAGAGCCGGGATCCGCTGCCCCCGGCGGCGGCCAGTAGCGAATTTCCCGAGGGTTTTCAGCGGCCAGCGCCGCTCCAGGAGGTGGGGGAGCTCTCGGACATTGCCGAGGCCGAGTATCTCCGCGCACGGACGGTCTCGCTGGCCGTGCTGCGGGTGGTCGCCTTCGGCGCCGGCGTGCCCTGGCTGATCTTCATGATGCTGGGCCGGATCCCCGAGGGCAGATATGAGGGAACCCCCTGGCTTCCTTTCGCGGATCTGGTGTCCGCGGTGTGGTTTCTCTTGATTGTTGAGGTGCTGGGGGTCATCCTCGCTGCCTTCATCCACAAGCGACAGGTTTATTTTTGGACTTTGTTGACCGCTGGCGGCACCTTTGTCGCCGTACTCATCTGGCATGTCGGGGCGGTGGTGTTCATCGGCGAATCTCCACTGAGTGGCCTGTATCTGGGGGACTTCGCTGGACTACCGGTGGCGATGCTGGTCACCGTGCTCCCCAGTAGATGGGCCATGTGGGTGGCGGTGATCAGTGTCGGATCTGCGGCCGCGGTCAATCTGGGCAGCCCCGTGGGTTTCAACATGGGGATCGAGATTGCCCATTCGGTTCTGCTGATACTGCCCTTCCTGATCCTGCTGCAGTCAGCGCGGCGCACCTCGAAGCTGTTGGATGAAATGGTCGCCCGAGCGTATCTGACTGCTGGTCGGCTGGCCCGGACCAAAGCCCTGAAGGAATTGGAGGTCCGCTTCCTCGGCTATCTCCATGACCGGGTGATGAGTAATCTGGATGCGATTCGTCGCGGAGTGCGGTCGCCGAATTTGCGGGACCTTCCCGCCGAGACCTTCGCACTGGGTGCCTTGGCACCCTCGGGACAGCTCGGGCTCAATCAGGTGCTCCTGGAGTTACGTGCCCAGATCACCGCGCTTGCCCCACAGCTGGAAGTTCGGGGCCCCGGCATGCTGCCTGAGTCCGCCACCCTTCCCGCCGATGTCTCAGCGGCGCTGAGTGACTCCACCCTTGAGGCGGTGCACAACACCCTTTCCCACGCCTCGGGTGTCCCCGCGGAGGTGGCGATCAAGGTTGACTTAGACGGGGATACCTGTCAGGGGATCACCCTGATGATCCGGGATGAAGGTCCGGGTTTCAATCCGGCGACTATTCCCAATGGTCGGGCTGGAATCAGGGTGGCCATCGCCGGCCGAATGCAGGCCACCGATGGCTGCTCCCTGGAACTGAAGAGTGTGCCGGGGGCGGGGACCGAGGTCATCCTGCGGTGGCATCCGGATGGCCCGGTCAGAGGCGACGGCGGGGCGGACAGTTCGGATATCGAGGTGCCCTCCGCCTATCAGATGGTCGGCATGCGCCAGGTTTTCCAGCCGCTGAGTGCCGTGATCGCCTGGCTGGTGTTTTTCAGTATGAGTCTGAATAACCAGCATGATCACCTCAATGTCCGGTTGCTGGCCTTGGCGGCGATCGCGGTGGCGCTGGCCATGCTCACCTGCGGCCGGAAACTGCGCCTGCCGACTCAGCCCACTGTGATCGCCACCGTGGCCATCGGAGTGTTCTATGCCGCGGCGGCACTGAACTTCGTTGAACTTGGGCCCTACTGGCCCGCGGCCTGGTACCCCTGGGTCTTCATTCTGCTGTGCACCTATCTCGCCCTGCGCGATCGCGCGCTGGTGACCTGGATCCTCTGGGCCGCCGGAATGGGCTTCAGTGAAGTGCTGGTGCAGCTGGGGGTCAATGATCCGGTCCTGGGGGCCGTCCCACTAGCAATGGCGAGCCTCGTGCTCATTCCGGCGACGTTGATTCCTCGGCTGGTCAAGCTGACCACCCGGGGACTGCCGATCGCGATCTCCACCCGGCGAAGTGAGCTGACCACCATGGAGGTGATCAGTCGGCAGCGGCGCTTCCTCAGCGATACCTCCACCTGGGTGGAGATCCAGGTCAGGGCAGTCCTGGATGAGCGCTTCCCGCCCGAGGTGAGAAAAGCCAACGCACATCTCCTCGAACTCAAGCTCCGTGATTCCATCCGTTCCCCGGCCTTCACCACGGAGGCCGTCAATCGTGCGGTGTGGGATGCCCGGGCCACCGGCCGGCAGGTCCAGATTCTCGATGACCGCTCCACGCAGGGGGAGCTGCCGGAGCCGGACACCCAACTGCCGCATCTGCACCGGCAGTTCATCGGGATCCTGGAGGAACGGAACTACCGGGAGTTGACTCTCCGCCTGTTTCCCGCGGGACGTGCCAGGTACGCCACCATTCTCCTCACCAATACAGAGGGGGAAATACAACGGATAGAGGTGGCGGCCGTCGGTGCAGTTGGGGGCTCGGAGAATACCGGCTAGCCCAGGTATACGTCCTTACCGGGGGTCGCGCTGGGCAGGAGGGCCCCTGAGCGAAGACAAATAAGACAGCTTTGTCTATACTGGCTCGAGTGGCTGAGGATCACCCCGATTCGGGCCCGGGTGTGATCTACTCAACCGAACCGGTGAGATTGAGATTCGATAACTACACTTGCTGGACATGTGCCTGCCGTATCCTTCGGCGGGTCGCACCGATTGACTGACCCCGACCCTGGAGAGATATGACCACGACAGCTCAGAGCACATTCAACCCCGGCAAGGGCGTGGGAGAGCCCGTCGGAATCGCCATTCTGGGACACGGCACCGTGGGCAAGGAAGTCGTGCGACTGATGCACGAGTACTCCGAGGACTTCACCCAGCGCATTGGCGGCTCATTGGAGCTCAAGGGTGTTGCCGTCTCCGATAAGGAGAAGCACCGCGGTGCCCTGGCTGAGGATCTGCTCACCGATGACGCCATGTCGCTGATCGAGCGCGATGATGTTGACCTGGTAGTCGAGGTAATCGGTGGCATCGATTATCCGCGCAAGCTGGTTCTGGCTGCGCTGAAGGCCGGTAAGTCCGTCATCACCGCGAACAAGGCCCTGGTGGCCGCCCACGCCGCGGAGCTTTCCGAGGCCGCCGACGCCGCCAATGTCGACCTCTACTTCGAGGCCGCCGTCGCCGCCGCCATCCCGGTGGTTGGTCCACTGCGCCGCTCCCTGGCCGGTGACCAGATCGAGTCGGTTTCCGGCATCGTCAACGGCACCACCAACTTCATCCTTGATGCCATGGATTCCAGCGGCGCGAGCTACGATGACTCGCTGGCTGAGGCCACCGCACTCGGTTATGCCGAGGCCGATCCGACGGCCGATGTCGAGGGTTTTGACGCTGCCTCCAAGGCCGCCATCCTCGCTTCGCTGGCCTTCCACACCCGGGTGACCGCTGATGATGTCTACTGCGAGGGCATCACCAATGTCACCGCCAATGATATTGAAGCCGCCAAGAAGGCCGGTTACACCATCAAGCTGCTCGCCATCTGCGAGAAGCTGACCGACAAGGACGGTAACCAGTCTATTTCTGCCCGCGTCCACCCGACACTGATTTCCCGGGAGCACCCGTTGGCAACCGTGAGCAAGTCCTTCAACGCCATTTTCGTCGAGGCTGAGGCTGCTGGGCGCCTGATGTTCTACGGCAACGGCGCCGGTGGTAACCCCACCGCCTCCGCCGTGCTCGGCGACATTGTCGGCGCAGCCCGTAACAAGGTCCACGGTGGCCGCGCGCCCGGTGACTCCACCTACGCGAACCTGCCGCTCGCTGATTTCGGTGATGTGCCCACCCGTTACCACATCGACATGGAAGTCCTTGACCGCGCCGGGGTGCTCGCGGAGATCGCCAGCAGCTTCGCCGCCGAGGGCATTTCCCTGCGGACCGTGCGCCAGGAGGAGTCCGGTGAGAATGCCCGACTGATCGTGGTCACCCACACCGCCCGTGAGGCTGACCTGGCGCGTACCGTCAACCAGCTCAAGGAGACGGACATTGTCAAGGCCGTCACCAGCGTCATCCGCCTCGAAGGAGAGTAAGCGGATGGCGATTGATCTGGAAATCGGCACCAAAGCCAAAGTTACGGTTCCGGCGTCCTCGGCTAACCTGGGCCCCGGATTCGACACCCTCGGCCTGGCACTGAGCCTCTACGACACCGTGGAGGTGGAGGTGACCTCCTCGGGCCTGGAGGTAGAGATCTTCGGTGAGGGGGAGGGCGAACTTCCCTTGGACGGCTCCCACCTGGTGGTCAAGGCCATCAGGCAGGGACTCGCCGCCGCAGATGCCGACGCCCCTGGCCTGCGCGTGGTGTGCACCAACAACATCCCGCAGTCCCGTGGCCTGGGTTCTTCAGCCGCGGCTGCGGTGGCCGGGGTGGTTGCGGCGAATGCGCTGGCAGGTTTCCCGCTGGACAACGATAAGATCGTCCAGCTCTCCTCGGCCTTCGAGGGACATCCGGACAATGCCGCGGCCTCGGTGCTCGGCAGCGCGGTGGTCTCTTGGACGGAGATTCCGGTGGACGGCCGTAGTGTGGCCTCCTACCGGGCGGTAACCATTCCGGTGCATGAGACAATTCGTGCCACCGCGCTGGTGCCGAACTTCCATGCTTCCACCCAGGCGGTGCGGCGGGTGCTGCCCAGCCATGTCACCCACACGGATGCGCGTTTCAATGTCTCGCGTGCCGCAGTGATGACCGTGGCGCTGCAGAACCACCCGGAGCTGCTCTGGGAGGGCACCCGCGACCGGCTGCATCAGCCCTACCGCGCGGATGTCCTGCCGGTGACCGCAGAGTGGATCAACCGGCTGCGCAACCGTGGTTATGCCGCCTACCTCTCGGGCGCCGGTCCCACCGCGATGGTGCTGTCTCAGGAACCGGTGGATCCCACGATCCTGGATTCCGCCCGTGAGGCTGGCCTGCGGGTCATTGAACTTGAGGTGGCCGGCCCAGTGACCGTCGAGGTCTCGGCGGCCTAGCCGGACCCCCGACAAGACACCAAAGGTCCGGGAGAGCTGATCAATCTCAGCTCTCCCGGACCTTTGTGTTGCCGCTTAGGCGGTGACTTCCGGGGAGGATTCAGTCCGGAAATTGACGCTGCAGTACCCCGGACCATCGAAGGGCCGGATGGAGACCTTCACCGGTCCGCTCGGGCCGACGGTCTCCTGGATGAATCCCTCGTGGATGGCGCAGATGAAGGGGGAGGGGCGTACCCCGCCGGTGATGAAGGGGCAGCTGTGCAGGGATAATTCCGCTTCCTCTTCCTGCTGCTTGGCGGTGGAGGGATCGAAACCCATTTCGCGCAGTTTATGGAAGAGCTCTCCCAGGGCGTCATCGATACTGCTCCAGGTCTGTCCGGTGCTGGACATGTGACTGGCCCACTGGTTGCCGATGCGCCGGGCTCGGTTGAGTGACTCGGTGTCCGGGTGCTCAGCATCGCCCAGAGTCCGGGCCAGCACCTCGATCAGAGAGATGTATTCCTGGGCCACCGCCCGGTTATCGGGGACCCGGACCTGGAAGATCAGCGAGGGTCGGCCACGTCCCTTGGCGGGCGCAGTCACGGTGCGCACGGCATCCTGTGCGATCAGCTCCTCGAGGTGGCCACGGGCGGTGTTGACGTGCATCCCCAGCTTCGCGGCAATCTCCGTGGCACGGGCTCCCTCGGGAAATTCTTGCAGGGTGGAGAGAACCAGACGCTGTTTCGGGCTCAATCGGAGGGAGTCCGGGAAGAGATCAGGGGCTGAACGCGGCAGCGATGGGTTCATGGTGTTACTCCGTTCCGGTGCGGCCGGGGATGGATGTTCACCGAGAGTGCCTTGGTTAAACATTCCACCTCCTTACCTTCCTGCAGTTCCAGTGCGACGGCGGATTGCCGGGTCACCGGGACCGTGATGTTGATGTTCCCCCCAAGTTCGATGCTGACCTCCACATGGGAACCGAGCGTGGCAGCCAGTCCAACAACCCGGCCCCGCCATCTGTTCCGGACGGATTCCCGCCGGTCGGGTCCGGGGAGCCGAAGTGTGGTTGCTTCCGGAGGGAAGGTAGCCACCGTAGCCTCCCCCTCCCGCGGTGTATGGGAGGGGTCCATGATACCGGTGATGAGCAGGTCTTCTCCCCTGATGGTAACGGTGTCGGGGTCGATTGCGGAAATCTCGCCCACAATCCGGTTGATCCCGGCGACGCTGGCCACGAAGGGATTATGGGGGACCTTCAGCAATTCGCTGGGCTCTCCCTGCGCCACGGTATGTCCGGCTTCCAGGACCACGAGATATTCGGCCAGTCCGGCGATGTCGACCGGATCATGGGTGACCATGATGGTGGTGCGGTCCTCGGCGGTGGCCTTGAGAAGGCGTCGCCACCGGGCGGTGGAGGCGACATCGATGGCGGCGAGCGGCTCATCGAGGATCAGGACCCGGGGTTTGGCGGCCAGGGCCCGCAGCAGCGCGACCTGGGCAGCCTGCCCGCCAGAGAGTGCGGGTACCTTGACGTCGGCGAGTTCCGCGAGCCCGGCGGCCTGTAAGAGTTCCCTGGTCCGGGCGGGGGAGCGGGAGGCCATGGTGATGGCCCCGGCGACCGTGGTGGTGCGAGGCAGCCCGGGGTGCTGGGTCAGCAGCACCACGCCGCGGCGATGCGCCGGAATGAAACGTTCGCCGTCCAGGATCTGCTCACCCACGGTGACCGAAGCCCCGCGCAGCCGGCCGGCCAGTGTGCCCACCAGGGTGGTTTTGCCGGAGCCATTGGGGCCGATGATGGCGGTGGTGGCATTGGCGGGGAAACGGGTCTCCACCCCATCCGCCACATGCCGCACGGCCAGCCCGGGTAGCGGCCGACACAGCTCCCGGATCCGGCCGGCATTGAAGTCGCCGATGGTCCGGGGTGCCGGTGTGGCTTCCCGTCGCAGCAGCATGGGCAGTGCGGTCAGCGCCAGAGCGATCACCGCCATCAGGATCAGCACGGCCGCGAGCACATAGGCGGATCCGGGGTCGATCTCACGCTCCAGATAGATCCCCAAGGGCATGGTGCGGGTGACTCCGGGCATGGATCCAGCGAAGGTGAGGGTGGTGCCGAATTCCCCCAGGGATCGGACGAACGCCAGCCCGGCGCCGGTGGCGATCGCGGGTGCGATGGCGGGCAGGGTGACCTTGAGCAGCACCTCCCAGGGGCTCAACCCCACCCCGGCGGCACTGGCCAGGATCTCCCGGTCGAGCTGCCGCAGGCTGGATTCAACGGCGACCACCACATAGGGCAGGGCGATGAAGACATGGGAGGCGATGACCCCGGGGAAGGCGAAAGCGAACTGGATGCCCAGGGCGTCGAGAAGCGGGGCGGTGACCCCGCGGTTGCCGATCGCCGCAGTCAACGCCAGCCCCGCGACGACCGGGGGCATGGCCAGCGGCAGCAGTACCAGCAGGCGAACCAGGCCGGAGCCGCGGCGGAGCCCGGCAAGCCAGACCGCCAACGGTACCCCGAGGACCAGGGTGATGAGGGTGGCCTGAAGCGCGGCGTAGGCGGTGACCCGCAGCAACTCGGTGGTCTCCGGATCGCTGAGGATGTCGCGGAACCGGTCCCAGGGCACCCGGGTAGCCAGGGCAACCACCGGACCGATGATCACCGCCACCGCCAATAGGGCGATGATCAGGACCAACGCGGGGACCCGGGTGGGGGCGGGCCGGGGAGCGGGCGACATTTTAAGCCTCAGGGGTGAAACCGTTGTCCTCCCAGACACCGGCCATGTCCTCGCCGGTGATCAGCTCCAGCAGGGCCTGGGCCTGCTCCGGGTTGGCGGAATCAGTGGACACCGCGGCAACGAGGGTATTTAGCACCTGCTCGGCACCGGGGATCTCGAAGACGGCCACGGTGTCACCGGCGGCCTGGGCATCGGTGCGGTAGACCCAACCGGCGTCCGCCTCCCCGGAGGTGACCTTGCCCAGGGTGTCAGCGACCGAGTGCTCGAGGCTGGCGGCCTGGAGCTCGATGCCCTGATCAGCCATGATCTTCCCGGAAACCGCCCCACAGGGCACCTGCGGATCACAGAGCACCACATTGGCGCCCTCGAGGGAGGAATCCACCCCGGTGATCCCGGCCGGGTTACCGGCGGGCACGACCATGACCATCGAGTTGGTGGCGATGGCCACCGGACCGCCCACCACACCCTGATCTACTGCACGGTCCATGCTGGCCTGGTCGGCGGTGATGAGCAGATCGCCCGGGGAACCATCGCTGAGCTGTTGGACCAGCGTGGCGGAACCGGCGTTGATGAACTCCAACTCCTGCTCACTGAGTTCGCTGAGTTCTTCATTGATCACCCGGGTTGAGGCCGCACCCAGGACGACCAGCTCGACCGACTCGGCCCCATCCACCCCGGAACCGGCACCCTGCGTGCTGGGGTTCTGATTACCCGGGGCGCAGCCCACCACTAGGGCACCGATGCCGATTATCGTGGCGGTGGTGCCGAGGATGCGGGAGAGCTGCATGTTTATCCGTCCTGAAGCTTCTGGGAAGTGTCTGCTTCTTTAGAATAGGGCAGTGGCATACAGCTTCCTATCAGGCACCATGCCAGCGTGCCTCATCATCGAGCTGCTTCTTGTTCGACTGCACCGGCTCCCAGGCCACATGTCGGCGCGCCGGGCGGGCACTGATATCGCGGGAACGGTAGACCACATAGGGTCGGGTGACATAGCCGACCGGGGCGGAAAACGCGTGCACCAGCCGGGTGAAGGGCCACAGGGCCATCAGGCTGAAACCGGAGATGACGTGCACCTTGAACTGCCAGGGCACCTCGGCCATCAACTCGGGTTGGGCGTTGAAAATCAGCAGCTGGCGCAGCCAGGGGGAGATGGTCTCGCGGTAGTCATAGCCGTGGGGACCACCGAACAGCTGGAGTGAGATGGTGGCGATCGTACCCGAGAGAATCGCCGCGCTGAGGAAGAGGTACATCACCTTGTCCGAGCGGGAGGTGGCCAGGAACACCGAACGGTTGACGATGCGGCGGTAGAGCAGCCCCGCCAAACCCAGCACCACCGCAATCGCCGCCAGAGCACCAGGGTAGGTGGCGATGACATGGTAGAAGGCATCGCTGATCCCCACTGCCTGGGTCCAGGATTTTGGGATGGCCAACCCCATGAGGTGACCGACGATCACAAAGACCATGCCCCAGTGGAAGAGCGGAGAAGATAGTCGCAGCAGCCTGGATTCATAGATCTGGGAGGAATGGGTGGTCCAGCCGAATTGATCGCTCCGCCAGCGCCAGAACATACCGATGGCGAAGGCCGTGATACACAGCCAGGGAAACGCCACCCACAGGAAAATTTCATAGGAAGGCATGGTGCGGGACTCCTTTTAAGTGTGGTCCGGGAGGTGGGTCGGGAAGGGGAGCGGGGTGCCGATTCCCACCAGCTCGGCGGGCGGGCCGGAGCGGATCAGCTCCATATAGCTATCGGCAGTGGCCTGCTCGATCTTGGGAAGCCCCATGGTCAGCGCCACCACGAGGTGGGAGTAGGGGGAATCCACCTGCTGCAGTGCTGAACGAAGGACCTCGATACCGTCACGGTGGGCGGAGAGAATCTCGGTGGCACCGTGGTGGGCACCTTCATCGCCGGTGGCGGCGGCCTCCAGCACCACACCGAGATGGTCGGCCAGTTCCTCCCGGACGAACTCGAAGCCCAGGGCCTGCAGCTGCTGCCGGAAGGCCAGGATCGCCGCCCCGCGCTGCCGGGTATCGCCCACCGCGTAATAACTCAGGTTCAGTGAGCAGCGGCGCCGCTGGTCGAAGGTCTCCACGAAGTGGATCTGCAGACCGCGCAGCCCCAGGGCGCGGGTGCTCTCAAGGAACTTATTAAGCTCGGCGGCCACCCTCGGCGGCAGCCCGTCGATCTGCTTATCGACGACCGCGAGAATCTCGCGATGCCGTTCCTCGGGGTAGTCCAGCAGCAATGAGCCGATCATGAACAACGTGCGTCGCTGCGCCTCGTTCATCGGCACCGGTGGGGAGAAATTCTCCGGCAGGCGCCCGGTGAAGGTCCGTTTCATCACCGGTCACCTCGCTCGGGGAACATCGAGCTGGGCCGTTCATCCGGGCCCCAGGACAACAGGCTTACCACGCCAGCCTTAGTCGGATCTCCTGCCGTGGAGCCACAACCCTCATCAGAGCAGGCCGAGGGCGCGCCCATTCCCAGATCATTGAGCTGCACCATTGAGGCTGCCGGATCAACGTCACCGAAGGGGTCAAGACTGGCGATGCCGCGCGGGGTCTCCGGGGAGGCGGTGGGGATGACGTAGCGGTCATCGTATTTGGCGATGGCCAGCAAACGGTACATCTGCTGAATCTGGGTGCCGCTCATGCCGACGGCCCCGGCGATCTGCTCCCGGGGCTCATCTCCCAGGTTGATGTCCCGCATATAGGAGCGCATGGCCACCAGCCGTCGTAGCGACTTCTCCACCGGGACGGTATCGCCGGCGGTGAATAGTCCGGCCAGGTATTTCAGCGGGATTCGCATGGTGGACAGTGCAGTGAAGAGCACCTTATGGTCCTCGCCGTCATTGCCGGAGGCGGTGACGGTATCGACGATCGGGGACAGTGGCGGGATGTACCAGACCATCGGCAGCGTGCGGTACTCCGGGTGCAGCGGCAGCGCGACCTCATATTTGAAGATCAGGTCCCAGACCGGGGACTGTTGGGCGGCCTCAATCCAGGAGTGCGGGATGTTCTCCGCGATGGCGGCTTCCACCACCCGCGGATCATTCGGGTCGAGCAACAGCGATTTCTGGGCCTCGAGCAGATCCTGCGGGTCCTCGGTCGCGGCGGCCTCCGCGACCTTATCAGCGTCATAGAGAAGCACACCGAGGTAGCGCAACCGGCCGACACAGGTCTCAGAGCAGACGGTGGGCTGGCCAATTTCCAGCCGCGGGTAGCACAGGGTACATTTCTCGGCTTTGCCCGACTTATGGTTGAAATAGACCTTCTTGTAGGGGCAACCGGAGACACACATCCGCCAGCCTCGGCAATGATCCTGATCGACGAGCACGATGCCATCCTCAGCACGCTTGTACATCGCGCCCGAGGGACAGGATGAGACGCAGGTGGGGTTGAGACAGTGCTCGCAGATGCGCGGGAGATAGAACATGTAGGCATCCTCGATCTCCTTGGACACCGTCAGGTTCATCTGTTTGAGCACCGGATCATCATCGAGGGTCGTGGTGGAGCCACCGAGGTTGTCATCCCAGTTGGAGGACCACTCGATTTTGTCGATCGGCCGGCCGTCTATCTGGGAAATCGGGCGGGCGGTGGGCTGGGTCTTCTGTCCCTTCGGGGCGGAGAGCAACTTCTCATATTCATAGGACCAGGGCTCGTAGTAGTCCTCGATACCCGGGAGATTGGGATTATGGAAGATGGTGGCCAGCTTCTTCAACCGGCCACCGGCCTTTGGCTTGATCTTGCCGTTCGCGGTGCGGACCCAGCCGCCCTTCCATTTCTCCTGATCCTCCCAGCCTCGCGGATAACCCACACCGGGGCGGGTCTCTACATTGTTGAACCAGATGTACTCGGTGCCTTCGCGGTTGGTCCATGCCTGTTTACAGGTCACCGAGCAGGTGTGACACCCGATGCACTTATCCAGATTCATGACCATGGCGATCTGGGCCATAACCTTCATTAGTACTCAACCTCCTGGGCGCGGCGACGGATCCGGGTGACCTCATCGCGGTTGTTTCCGGTGGGACCGATGTAGTTGAAGCCGTAGGTCAGGTGCCCGTAGCCGCCGGCGACATGGAGCGGTTTGATCATGATCCGGGTCAGCGAGTTGTGGGTGCCGCCGCGGCGGCCGGTGTGCTCGTTGACCGGGGTTCCGGTGGTTCTTTCCTGGGCGTGGTTCATGAAAACCGTGCCCGCCGGGATACGGTGGCTGACAATCGCCCGGGCGGAGACGATGCCGTTGCGGTTGTGTGCCTCCACCCAGTCGTTATCGGCGATACCGAGCTTCTCGGCATCCTTGTTGGACATCCAGATCACCTGGCCACCCCGGGAGATGGACAACACATGCAGGTTGTCGTAGTACTGCGAGTGGATGGACCACTTATTGTGTGGGGTCAGGTAGCGCACCGTAACCTCCTGCTCACCCCGTTCACCGGTGACCAGCTCGCCGGGGCCGTTTTCACCATTGAGGTGCAGCCGGTCCAGCGGTGGGCGGAAGATCGGCAAGGCCTCGCCGTAGTCAATGAACCAGTCATGGTCGAGGTAGTAGTGCATCCGCCCCGAGAGCGTGTGCCAGGGCTTGTCATACTCAATGTTGATGGAGAAGGCGGTGTAGCGTCGCCCGTTCTTCTTCGAGCCACTCCACTCCGGGGAGGTGATCACCTCGGCGGGACGTTCCTTGACCATGTCCCAGTTGATGCGGGTGCCCACGGTGTCCTCGTAAAGATCCGACATATCTGCGCCCACGCGCCTGCCTTGGTTGGTGAAGCCCTCCTTGGAGACCTCACCATTGGACACGCCCGAAAGATGCAGGATCATCTCCGCCACCTTCGGGGCGGTGCTCAGATCCGGGCGCTCACCTGCAGAGATGGTTTCCGAGGTGCCGTTGATCAACTTCAGTTCCTCGACCTGTTTGGACACGTCGAAAGCTGTGCCATGGGTGCTGGTGCCCTTCGCTGCGGTCAGCGGACCCAGATGCATCCACTTCTCATAGACCTTGGTGTAGTCACGCTCCACCGGAATCAACTTGGCCATGGTCTTGCCGGGGATCAGGCCCTCCGCCGCGATATCCTGGACGATGCCGCTCGGCATGTTCAATTCATCAGGGGAGTCATGACCCAGCGGGGCAGCGATCACATCCTGTTGGGTTCCCAGCCAACGCTCGGCCAGCCGGGAGAAGGTCAACGAGAGATCCCGGAAGACCTCGAAGTCACTGCGGGCCTCCCACGGCGGGTTGATCGCCGCATTGAAGGAGTGGATGAAGGGGTGCATGTCCGTGGTCGAGAGATCGTGCTTCTCGTACCAGGTGGCCGCCGGCAGCACCAGATCAGAGACCAGGGTGGTCGAGGTGTTACGGAAGTCCGTGGTCAGCATCAGATCGAGCTTGCCCTCGGGGGCCTGATCCCGCCAGACGATGGATTCCGGCCGTTCCCCGGGACTGAGCTCGGTGGCGGTGTCATCGGAATCCACCCCGAGCATGTGACGCAGGAAGAATTCGGTGCCCTTGGCGGAGGAACCCAGCAGGTTGGTGCGCCAGTTCAACAGGATCTTTGTATGGTTTTCCGGGGCATCCGGATCCTCACAGGCGAACTGCATCCTGCCCTCACTCAACTCATCCACGATGTAGTCCGAGACCGAGACTCCCTGCTCCGCGGCCTCGGCGCTCAGCAGGAGGGGATTGCGGTTGAACTGCGGGAAGGAGGGCATCCAGCCACGCTTCATCGATTCGATCAGGGTGTCCGAGGTCATCTTATCGCCGACTGAACCCCGGCTGGCCAGCGGTGAGGCCAACCGGTCCGCCCGGGTGTTGTCATAGCGCCACTGATCGGTGAGCAGATAGAAGAAGCCGGTGGTGATCATCTGGCGCGCCGGGCGCTGCCAGTCCAGGGCGAAGGCGTACTGCGACCACCCATTCATCGGGCGCAACTTCTCCTGGCCGACATAATGGGCCCAACCACCGCCGTTGACACCCTGGGTGCCACACATCGAGGTTAGTGCCAGGAAGGTGCGGTAGATCGAGTCGGCGTGGAAGTAGTGGTTGACACCGGCACCCATGATGATCTGGGAGCGGCCCTTGGAATCCACCGCATTCTGGGCGAACTCCCGGCCAATGCGGATCGCGGCATTGGCCGGTACCCCGGTCAGTTCCTCCTGCCAAGCTGGGGTGCCCGGCACGGTGGCGTCATGGAAGTCACTCGGCCACTGGCCGGGAAGATCCAGCTCTTCACGGTTGACACCGTAATGGGCGAGCATGAGATCGAAGACGGTGGTCACCTTCTGGCCGTTGACCTCGCGGACCGGTACTCCACGATGGACCACCCCGGCACCGATGGGGCCGGCCACGCCAGCTACACCCGGGAGATCAAAGCGGGGGAAGAGCACCTCAGCGGTGGCCTGCGCGCCGGTCTCAGCGACCGACATGACCGGGTCGACCTCATCGAGCCGGAGGTTCCACCTGCCCTCACCTTCGGGGCCGTAACGGTCGGCCAAGGTGCCGCCGGGATCGACGACCGAGCCATCGGCCTGCATCACCAGCAGCCGGTGGGTGGCATGGGGGCTCTCAGCCAGTTCACCGTCACCGACGGTGGTGGCGGTGAGGAACTTCCCCGGGGTCCAGGTACCATCGCCGCGGTCCTCGAGTGCGACGAGGAAGGGGGAGTCGGTGTATTTACGCATGTAGTCCAGGAAGAAGGGGGTGGACTCACCCACGTGGAATTCCTTGAGGATGACATGCCCCATGGCGAAGGCCAGGGCACCATCGGTGCCGGGATTGATACGGAGCCATTCATCAGCGAACTTTGTGGAGTCGGCGAAGTCCGGGGAGACCACGACCACCTTGGTGCCCTTGTAGCGGGCCTCGACCATGAAGTGGGAGTCCGGGGTGCGGGTGACCGGGATATTTGAGCCCCACATCATCAGGTAGCTGGAGTTATACCAGTCCCCGGACTCCGGGACATCGGTCTGATCACCGAAGGTCTGCGGGCTGGCAGGAGGCAGGTCGGCGTACCAGTCATAGAAGGACAGGGCCACTCCGCCGATCAGCTGCAGGAATCGGGTTCCCGCGCCATAGGAGATCTGGGACATCGCCGGGATGACGGTGAATCCGGCAATCCGGTCGGGGCCGAACTCGCGGATGGTGTACACATGCGCGGCGGCGGCGATCTCGATGGCTTCCTCATAGGGAATGCGGATCAGACCACCTTTGCCACGCTGACTGACATAGTCCGCGCGCTTCTTCGGGGTCTCGACGATCTCCCGCCAGGCCAGCACCGGATCCCCGAGCTGCTGCTTGGCTTCGCGGTAGGCGTCGACCAGGGCGCCGCGGGCGTAGGGATAGCGGATCCGGGTGGGTGAGTAGGTGTACCAGGAGAAGGAGGCACCGCGGGGGCAGCCGCGGGGCTCATAGTCCGGCATCTCGGGACCGGTGGAGGGGTAGTCCACGGCCTGGGACTCCCAGGTGATCACGCCGTCTTTGACGTAGACCTTCCAGGAGCAGGAGCCGGTGCAGTTCACGCCGTGCGTGGACCGGACCATCTTGTCGAAGGACCAGCGGTTGCGGTAGAAGACATCCGCCTGACGGCCGCCCTGGAGGAAGATCTGCTGGCCCTGGCTTCCGGTGCTGCCGCGGCGCAGGTAAGTACCGAACCTGAAGAGCGGGTTCACCGAGTCCTTCTGGGTGCCGGACTGCGGGTGAGTCGTGGTCATGGGGATCCTAACGTCGAAGAGATGAGGGGGGACATAGCTTGTCGGGGCTGAGATGAGCTACCCCGGGTAAGGGGCGCCGGGGCGGGCGTAGAAGATCCACACCAGGACGGTGGCGAAGGCGAAGAAGACCACACAACCCCAGAAGAAGATGGTCGGGGCCATCAGGGAGAGCAGGATGCCCACGATGAAAGGGCCGAAGGCGGCGATGGCACCGGTCCAGCCGATCACTCCGCCGGACTGACGCTTGGGCAGGATCATCGGCATCTGCTTGAAGGTGCCGGCGTTACCCAGGCCGGTGAAGAAGAACATCACCAGCATTGATCCCATGAACCACCAGAATTCATCCGGGGATGAGGGGTTGAGGAAGAGGGCCGCCACCGCCGTGAAAATCGTCATGCCCACGCCGCCGATGAAGGTCCAGATCGCCCCGCCGAAGCGGTCGCAGAGCGGACCCCACAGGGCGCGGACCGCGGCGCCGATCATGGGGCCGAGGAAGGCGTAGGCGGCGCCGCGGGGCAGATCCTCCAGCGCGTAGGTTTCGGCGAAGGATGAGTTGGCGCCGAAGACATTGTTGATGATCAGGGCCAGCTGAGCGGCGAAGCCCGAGAAGGCACCGAAGGTCATCAGGTAGATGATGGTCAGGACCCAGGTGTTGAGATTGCCGAAGATGTCGATCTGTTGGCGAAAGTTGGCCTGGACCGGCACATCCTTGAGGTAGATCCAGGCGATAACCGCCATGACGATGGCCCAAGGAGCGAGCACGATGGCGGGGTTGTGTACGAAGATTTCATGCCCACCCGGTGCTCGCTGTGGGGCGAGGAAACCAATGCCCAGCAGGGTGAAACCCATCAGCCAGGGGGCGACCAGTTGGATGAAGGACATCCCGAAGTTGCCGAGGCCAGCCTGCAGTCCCAAGGTGGTACCGGCCATTCGCCGGGGGAAGAAGTAGCCGGTGGAGGGCATGAAACCGGAGAAGACACCGCCACCGATGCCGGAGATGAAGGCCAGGGTCATCAGCCACCAGTAGGGGGTGGAGGTGTCCTGGACAGCGAAAAACCAGCCAAGCATCGGGATGACGAAGAGCAGTGAGGAGAGCGAAACCAGTTTCCGGGTGCCCAGGATGGGCGGGAGAAACATGAAGAGCAGACGGAAGAGGCCGCAGGCAAGGCCCGGGATCGAGGTCAACCAGTAGAGCTGACTGGTGCTGAGATTGAACCCGATCTGATTGAGCATGGGGGCGATGGCTGAAACCAGATACCAGGTGGCGAACCCGATGAAAAGAATGGTTGTGGAGATCCACAGTGTCCGCCAGGAAATTTTGGCGTCCCAGGTGTCCTCGTTTTCGGGATCCCACCCGATAAGTACCCGGTCCTCGGTATTAAGGGATGTCACAGGTTCCACCTCATCTGAGAGAGTTTTCCATGGGAACTCATCTGCGCCAGCAGTTTCTTCTATTCTCCCTTGAATCTGACTGCCGATGAGCGTTCTGGTCCAGACTAATCGCCCTGACCTGCGCTGTCGACTTTTAAGACGATCTTTTCCGTATTTAAATAGGGCACACTAATGTTGTCGAAATTGTTGCTGCAGGTCATAGTGGGTGTTGCGCTGTGTCCCGCGACATGTGCTTGAATTATGAGGAATTCATATGGAAAATTGCGAGAGGAGTGATGTTGAGATGGAGAATCTTCAACACATCCGAGGGGCCGTCATTGTGGTCTCGGACCGTTGCGCCGAGAGCGGGCGGGAGGACACGTCCGGTCCTGCGGCCGTGGCTGCGTTGGCCCGTTTCGGGGTGGAGGTAGCGCGCGTTGTGGTGGTCCGGGAGGGGCTTCGCGAAGTCGCGGAGGAGTTGCGCGCCGCAGTGGATGCCGGGGCGCAGGTGATTCTCACTGTGGGTGGTACCGGCATCGGACCGCGTAATCTCACCCCGGAGGCCACCGCACCGCTCTTGGCGGTGGAGCTACCTGGGGTGGCCATGCAGATTCTGTTGGCGGGGCTGCAGTCCACCCCGCAGGCGGGCCTGTCCCGCGGACTGGTCGGACTGACGGGCCGGGGGCCCGGTGCTGCGGTGATCTGCAACGCCCCGAGTTCCCGCGGCGGGGTGGAGGACACGATCGGGGTGATCGGGCCGCTGCTGCCCAGACTGCTCGAGCGGGTTTAGCTCTCCGGCAGCTCGTAGTCGCCGAAGGCGGCGAGATCCTCGAGGGTGTCGTAGTCGCGCTCCTCGCCGGTTCCGGGCACCTCGACCGAGGTGCCCGCGGCGTCGATAAGCGCCATGGCTGGGCGATCTGAGGTCTCGCCAAGCTCATTGAGTGCCTGCCACAAGGCCTCGGTATTCCACACCGCGCACAGCGGTTGCAGATGCTCCTTATCCTCCCGGATCAGGGCGACAGCAGCCGTTGAATCATCCAGGGCCTCGGTGAGATCCGGGATCAGGTTGGCGGATTCCGGGGCATCGACCGCCAAGATCGCGGTCCGCTCGGCGGCTTCGGGGCGCAATTCATCCACCCCGGCGAAGATCGCCGCCACCGGTCCGGCGAAGGGCGGGTCCTCGGCAGTGACCTTCACCCCTGGGCGGACGCTGATGTCACGGGAAGAGACCACCACGACCTGTTGCAGGGCATCGAGGACAGAAACCTCGTCCAACAGCAGGTCAATCAGGCGTTCGCCGTTGACACTGACGGCAGCTTTATCGATGCCGCCCATCCGCTTGCCGCGGCCACCGGCCACGATGATGACATCCAGTCCAGGTACGGTACTCATGATTTCGGTAGCTCCCGGGTCCAGTCCCCGGAACGCCCGCCAGATTTAGCGGTGATTCCGCAGGTGCGAATATAGGCGGAACGGTCCACTCCCTTGACCATGTCAATGATATTCAGGGCGGCGACGGAGACTGCGGTCAGCGCCTCCATCTCCACGCCGGTGCGATCAGCGGTGCGCACAGTCGCCTCAACGGCTACGTGGTCCTCCTTGATCTCCAGTTCCACCGAACAGCCGTGGACCCCGATCGTGTGTGCCAGGGGCAGCAGCTCCGGTACTTTCTTCGCCGCGGAGATCCCGGCGATCCGGGCCACCGCCAGCACATCACCCTTGGGGACAGTGCCTTCACGCAGGGCGCGGAGGATATCCGGGGAGCAGGCGACTTCGCCTCGGGCGGTGGCACTGCGCACCGTCGGGCTCTTCTCGGTGACATCGACCATGTAGGCCGTGCCAGCCTCATTGAGGTGGGTAAATTTTGGTGCCGTCATACCCGCCCAGATTAGCGGAGAAGCAGGACCTGGATCGGCTCACCAGCCTGGGGGACAGGGAATTCAGGGGTGACCGCGGCTTCGGGTGGCTGCGGTGCCAGCACCACCAGACCATTGACCCCCGCGAGCGAAGCCACCCGGTGGCTGCCCTTTCCGCCTGGGGTGAAGGGCGTGGCCACGGCTTCGGACCGGGACCAGTCCAGCCGGACCGGCACCACCAGGGGGCGAGAACCTGGCATCGGGAAGGTCGCCCCGGCGCGGGCCTGGATCATGGGTCGGTCAAGGGGATCGGACTGTGGGGAATGGCCGGCCAGCAGCTGCAAGAGGGGAGTCAGGAAAAGATGGAAGGAGACGAAGACCGCCACCGGATTGCCGGGCAGGCAGACCAGCGGGGTGCCCCGCCAGAGGCCCAGCCCCTGGGGTTTTCCGGGCTGCATGTCCACCGGGCCGAACCACATCTCAGAGTCCTCGGCCGAGGGATCCTCGGCCACCTCACGCACCACATCAAAGGCCCCGGCGGAGACCCCACCGGTGGTGATCACCAGGTCTGAATCCTGGCTGGCCTGATCGAGCTGGAAACGGAATTGGGCGGCGGAATCCGCGACATGCCGGGTCGAGATCTCGGTGATTCCGGCTGCCCGAAGGAGTGCCGCCACCATCGGTAGGTTCGAGTCCGGCAGTTGGCCGGGGCCGGGAATCTCGCCTGCGGCCACTAACTCATCACCGCTGCTGATCACCGTCACCCGGGGCCGGGGATAGGCGGAAATCTCGCCGATACCGGTGGAGATCAGTGCAGCCAAGGTGCCTGGATCGATTAGGGAACCGGCGGTGGCAACCACCTCGCCGGCGGCGGTATCCTCGCCGCGACGTCGGATATGGGAACGGTTGTGATCACCGGCGGCGATGAGCACCCGTGAGGGGAGGGGGGCCGGGCCGCGCGGAATATCGCTGCTTTCCACCGGAACCACCCGCAGATCTACCGCTGGCGGCTCACCCACCGGAGCTCCCGTCATGATGCGCAGGACGCTCTCGGCTGGTAGTGCCAGGGCTTCAGCACCGGCGGGGACATCGCCGGCCACGGGCAACTCCCAGGGGCCGGTGCCGCTGAGGTCCCCGGCACGGACCAGGAATCCATCCACCGCGGAATTACTGAAGGGCGGTACCGGTAGTTCGGCGCGGGCATCCTCGGCGAGTACCAGTCCGGCGGCTCTGACGGGGGTGAACTGCTGGGGCTGGAGCTGTGGAACCAGTGCCTGGAGGGCAGTCAGGTGTTCGGTCATGCTGCGGGGGGTTGTGGTCATCGGTTTCAGCCTCCGATCGCGGACATCGGGCGGTCGGGCTGCAGGAACCCTGGGTCATCAATGCCATGGCCGGGGAGTTTTCCCCACATGGCGCTTGCCCAGGCGGTGGCGAGCTCGGTGTCCGTGGCCCCGGCCCGCATCATCTCCCGCAGGGGGGTTTCGGTGCGGGCGAACAGACAGTTGCGGATCGCGCCGTCGGTGGTCAACCGGGAGCGGTCGCAGTCCCCGCAGAAGGAATGGGTGACCGAGGCGATGACACCGAGGCGGCCGCCGGGGAACTCCGCGACGTCCCAGAGGGCGGCCGGTGCGGCACCCCGGGGTTCAACGGCGGGGCTCAGGGTGAATTCCGCCTGCAGCCGCGCGAGGATGTCGGCGGCGGTGACCATTTCACTGCGCCGCCACTGCTCCCGGGGGCCGAGCGGCATCTGCTCGATGAAGCGCAGTTGGGCACCACGTTCCAGGCAGTAGCGGGCGAGCGGCACAATATCGGCCTCATTGACCCCGGGCATCACCACGGCATTGATCTTGACCGGGCTGAGTCCGGAGGCGACCGCGGCATTGATACCTGCCAGCACATGCTTGAGTCGGTCGCGCCTGGTCAGCGCCTTATAGCGTTCGGCGTCGATGGTGTCCAGGGAAATGTTCACCCGGTTAAGGCCGGCCGCCTGGAGCTTCTCGACGTGCTTGTCCAGGCCCAGGCCGTTGGTGGTCAGTGCGGTCTGCACCGGCTCTCCCTCATCGGTGCGCAGCGCGGTGGTGAAGGCGATGATCTCCGCCAGTTCCTTGCGCAGCAGCGGCTCTCCGCCGGTGAAGCGGATCTGCCGGATTCCAAGCAGCTCGACGGCGATGCGGATCAGCCGGGTGACCTCTGGGGTGCTCAGGGTTTGCTCGGTGGGCAACCATTCCAATCCCTCGGCAGGCATGCAGTAGGTGCAGCGGAGGTTGCAGCGGTCGGTGAGGCTGACCCGGAGATCCCGGGCCACTCTTCCATATCGATCCGCCAGTACTCGGGTATCGCCTGGCCCGGCGGCGGGTAGGTCCGCAGGTGTGGGGATGTCCGCAGAGTGGTGCGGGGCGGTGGGCAGGAGGGTCAGGTGGGTGGTCATTGACTCCCAATCCTAGGAGGTTGCGGAATTATATCAAGGTACTGCGTTATCGTTCGCGATGGCGAGGCGGGGCAGCTATTTCTCGCCGGGGCCCTTGAGCTTGATGATGTCCAAGTCCCCGTTAGCCAGGTGTTTACGCAGATCCTTCTTGTCGAACTTGTCCACCGAGGTCTTGTCGATGTGCTGGACGAAAGCCCAGTACTCCGGGAGCATCCAGCTCGGCAGTTGACTACGCATCAGATCACGCAGTGCTTCCGCGGTGTGTCGGCCAGCCTCAATCTCATTGTGGAGCACCACCACCGCCAGAGGACGTTCACCCCATTTCTTATCGGGGTAACCGATGATCGCACATTCGACGACCTGGGGGGCATCCACGATCAGGTTCTCCAGCATCACCGAGTAGATCCACTCGCCACCGGAACGGATCACATCGCGGGCGCGGTCCTGCACGGTGAGGAAACCATCGGAGGTCACCGAACCGACATCGCCGGTGCGCAGCCACCCATCCGCGGTGAACTGGCTCTCTGCGGTCTCGACCTCCTTACCCCGGAAGATATGGGCGGCACCTTCCTCCAACTCAGTCGGAGACTGGTAGTAGGAGTCGGTGACCCAGTTTCCGCGCACCTGGATCTCACCTTGGTTACGGTCGGTGCGGGAGACCACCTGCCCGTCATTGACCACGCGGAACTCCACCGAGACCGGGAAACGGCCCTGGCTGATCCGGTAGGCCCACCGGTCTTCGCCGGAGACACCGGTTGGTGGGCGGGACACGGTGCCCACCGTAGACGTTTCCGTCATCCCCCAGACATGGATGACATCCACGCCATAGCGTTCCTCCCACAGTCGGATCAGGGTAGGCGGTGCGGGGGAGCCACCGACGAAGATCTCCGTCAGGGACATCCGCTCCGGAGGATTGTGCAGGTAGTGCAGCATCAGCTGGGTCCAAACGGTGGGAACGCCATGTGCCATGCGCGGGTGGGTGGTGGCGATCAGCTTGGCCAGATTCGGGGCGGAGACATTCGTTCCGGGGAACACCAGCGGGGCACCGGCCATGAATGCGGCGAAGGGCACCCCCCAGCTGAGGACATGATAAATCGGTACACAGCAGAGGAAGGAAGTTCCGTGGGTCACCGAGAGGGAATCATTGGAGCGCAATGACATCGACTGCAGATAGAGCGAACGGTGTGAGTAAACCACGCCCTTCGGGGCGCCGGTGGTGCCGGTGGAGTAGCAGATCGCGGCGGCGGTGTTCTCGTCGAGCACCGGCCAGTCGTAGTGGGTGGAGCGGCCGTCGAGAAGCGCTTCATAGGAATACACGGAGATGTGCGCCGGGAGGTGTTCAGCGAAGGCCCGGAAATCTCCCAGCCCGATGAAGACCACCGCCCGCACGGTGGGGCAGTCCTGCAGTACCCGCCCCAGTTGCTCGGCGAGACTGGGGTCGGCGATGATGACCTCATCCTCAGCATGGTTGATGATGTGTCTGATCTGGTCGTTCATCAACTGTTTGTTCAGGGGATTGAACACCGCGCCCATACTCGACACCGCGAACATCACCTCAAGATGCTCCGCACAGTTGAACATCAACGTGGCCACCCGCTGATCACCAACGATGCCCAGATCATCGTGGAGCGCATGAGCGAGCGCCGCCGCCCGGGAGCCGATGGTGGCGAAGTCGGTGACCTGCGGATCTCCGTCGAAATAGGTGGTCACTTTCGTGGCACCGTGGACGGTGGAGCCGTATTCGAGGACCCGGGAGATCAACAGCGGCAGATTCTGCATCGTGGAACGCATGCGGACCACTCTAGCCGCAGCACAACGGCCGAGGTTGGGCCGCCGGAACACACGCTGGAAGGGCCGGCCCGGATATCAGTGACGAACCGGTGGCCCCAAATTCCTCGGCAATGACCGACATGCGCTAAAGTATCGGGCAGATCGAATAAGGCACCTGTTCCGCCTCGGGCGAACAACCAGCACGTGTGGCCGACCCACCCCCAATATTTTGGGGTGCGATCCCCGGGTGCCGTCAATTCCTCGGTCTGCAGAAGCCGGAAGTCAAGCGCATTCCGAATCATATCTTTCTTTAGGGGCTCCGCGTCCTAGTCGACGCGGGTTGAAATCGCCTGCTTTAATCAGGCGGTCAGGTCCGTATCCACGACGTCGTGTGCCCCGGCAATTACACAGAAGAAAAGCTCCAGCCGTAAAATCGGTGGCTCCCATGTCAGGTGAGCCTCGCCCACGGCTGCTGAAGCGATGAAAGGACATCTGTGACCCAAACCGATAGCGCCGCGGCAACTGCCAGCGGCGAACAGCAGAACCTAGCCTCCCTACGACTGCCTGAACTGCGGAAGATCGCAGCAGACAAGGGCCTCAAGGGAGTGTCCGGACTGCGCAAGGGGGACCTGATTACTGTAATCCAGACCGGACAAGTGTCCGCTGCCGCCAAAAAGGAGGCTGCCGCTGAGGTGGCTCCGGCGGCTACTGCGGTGCCGCACACTGAAGCTGCGCCGAAGGGGGAAACTCCACAGGTCTCGGCTGCTGCGGCACCCGAGAGCGAGGGTCCGAAAACCGGCACCACCCGCCGTCGGGCCGTCAAGCGCACCACGACGAGGCCGGAGACTCCGCCTGCTGAGGGCAACGAGGCACCCGCCCAGGTTGAGGTTTCCCGTGCGGAACCGACCCTGCAGGAGTCGAGCCAGGATGATTCCGGGAATGAAGACCCCCAGAATCAGGATTCCGGCGATGATGATGGCCGTTATGAGTCCCGCTCCGCAGCACGCCGGGCACGTCGCAATCGGGCTCGACAGAGTCAGCGGGGGCGCGGCCACGAGGATTCCCATCAGGACGACCAGGATGCCGATCACTCCGGTTCCGGCCACGATGTGAATGAGCATTCCGATCACCGCGAGGACAATCGCAGAGAAGCGGAGCCCAGCCACGAGCAGCAGTCGGGGGCTGAGCGCGAGCCGAGTGGCCACCAGGGCAACCAGGATAACTCCCAGGATCGCCAGGTTAACGCTCCGTCCGCTCAGGATCACCGTCAGAACTCCCAGGGGGAGCAGGGCGGCGAGCAGCCGCACCGAGGCAGCCGCACCACCCGCAATGAGCGCGGCCACCGCAGCGACAACAACCGCAGCGACAACAACCGCAGCGACCGTGACCGCGATCAGCGCAGCGACCATAGCGAGCGGGATGAGCAGGACAACGACCGCGATCAGCGCAGTGACCGCAACGACCGCAGCGAGAACAACCGCGACCAGCGCGGCAACCGCAACGATCATAACGACCGGGACGAGCAGGACTCGGATCGCCGCGGCCGCCGGAACCGCCGTGGCCGCCGCACCCGCAATGACCGCGACAACCGTGGCGACAACCGCGACACTCGCAGCGATAACCGCAATGACCGCAGCGACAACCGCAGCGAGCGCCATGATCGTGGCCAGCAGCAGGACGATCACCAGCAGGACAACCTGCAGGATGTCGCCGGCATCCTGGACGTTTTGGACCAGAACACCGCGTTTGTCCGCACCACCGGCTATCACGCCTCCCCAGCGGATGTCTTCGTCCCGAACCAGCTGATCCGCAAGTTCGGTCTGCGCCGCGGTGACGCCGTGATCGGCCAGGTCAAGATGAACGGTGCCGCCCAGAGCAGCAATAGCCACCAGGGCGGCCGTGGCGGTAACCGGCAGAAGTACAACAGCCTGGTCCGGGTGGACAGTGTCAACGGTCTGACCATCGAGGAGACCCGTCACCGGTCTGACTTCGGCAAGCTGACCCCGCTGTACCCGAACCAGCGGCTGCGTCTGGAGACCGAGCAGAAGGTCCTCACCACCCGTGTGATCGACCTGATCATGCCCATCGGTAAGGGACAGCGTGCGCTGATCGTCTCCCCGCCGAAGGCCGGTAAGACCACCATCCTGCAGAACATCGCCAACGCGATCGCCACCAACAACCCCGAGTGCTACCTGATGGTCGTCCTGGTGGACGAGCGTCCCGAGGAAGTCACTGATATGCAGCGCTCGGTCAAGGGTGAGGTCATCGCCTCCACCTTCGACCGCCCGCCGGGAGAGCACACCGCCGTGGCCGAGTTGGCCATCGAGCGGGCGAAGCGCCTGGTGGAACAGGGTAAGGACGTGGTGGTCCTGCTGGACTCGATCACCCGTCTGGGCCGTGCCTATAACAACTCCTCGCCGGCTTCCGGCCGCATCCTCTCCGGTGGTGTGGACTCGAACGCGCTCTACCCACCGAAGCGTTTCCTGGGTGCCGCCCGCAACATTGAGAACGGTGGTTCTTTGACGATCATCGCCACCGCGATGGTGGAGACCGGTTCCGCCGGTGACACCGTGATCTTCGAGGAGTTCAAGGGCACCGGTAACGCGGAGCTGAAGCTGGACCGTAAGATCTCCGAGCGTCGGGTTTTCCCGGCCGTGGATGTCAACCCCTCCGGTACTCGTAAGGATGAGCTGTTGCTGCAGCCGGACGAGGCTCGCATCATGCACAAGCTGCGGCGTATCCTTTCTGCATTGGATAACCAGCAGGCCATCGATCTGCTGATCAAGCAGCTCAAGAAGACGAAGTCCAATGGCGAGTTTCTGCTGCAGGTCGCCTCGAGCGCCCCGATGGCCGCGGACAAGGAAGATGAGGACTATTCCTGATTATGAGTTCACAGGTATCAGCAGTAGATGACATTCTGGCCGAGTACCAGGGCCTGGAGGCTCAGCTGGCCGACCCGGAGTTGCACAATGATCTCGCTGCCGCGCGCCGCGTGGGTAAGCGCTACTCCGAGCTGCAGCCGATCATCAATGTCCATACTGAGCTGACCCAGGTCACCGAGGACCTGGCGGATGCCCGGGAAATGGCGCACGAGGATCACGATTTCCAGGCTGAGGTGGAGCGACTTGTCGCCGCTCACCTGGAACTCGAGGAGAAGCTGGCGGACTTGCTGGCGCCGCGTGATCCGCAGGATGGCGATGACATCATCATGGAGGTCAAGGCCGGTGCCGGTGGCGAAGAGGCGGCGCTCTTCGCTGGTGAGCTGTTGCGCATGTACCAGCGTTATGCCGAGAAGCACGGTTTTGCCACTGAGATGCTGGGGCTCTCTGAGTCCGATCTCGGTGGTGTCAAGGATGCGACCTTGTCTATCCGGGCGAAGAAGCCCGGTCGTGATGGCGCCTGGGCTGCCTTCAAATTCGAGGGCGGGGTCCACCGTGTGCAGCGCGTGCCCGTCACCGAGTCCCAGGGCCGTATCCAGACCTCGGCCGCTGGCGTGCTGGTGTACCCGGAGCCGGATGAGGTCGAAGCGGTGGAGATCGATGAGAAGGAACTCCGCGTCGATGTCTACCGCTCCTCCGGTAAGGGTGGTCAGGGTGTGAACACCACTGACTCCGCTGTTCGACTGACCCACCTGCCCACCGGCATCGTGGTCACCTGTCAGAAGGAACGTTCACAGATCCAGAACAAGGCCCGTGCCATGCAGGTGCTGGCCGCCCGCCTGGAGCAGCTGAACAAGGAGAAGGCGGATGCCGAGGCTGCTGAGCAGCGCGGCACCCAGGTCCGCACCATGGACCGCTCCGAGCGGATCCGGACCTATAACTGGCCCGAGAACCGCATCAGTGATCACCGCATCGGTTTCAAGGCCAATAACCTCGATTCCGTGCTCAACGGCGAGCTCGATGATCTCTTCGCCGCTCTCAAGGCGGCGGAGCGCGCCGAACGACTCGAGGCGGAGTAGAGCTACGGTGCGAACCCTCTCTGAGGCGTTGGTCGAGGCCACCGCAGTGCTTATCGACGCCGCGGTGCCCTCACCCGGCAATGATGCCCGGCTGATCGCCGGGCATCTCCTGGACGTCGATAAGCTGCAGCTTTTCCTGCGCGGCGATGGCCCGGTGCCGGCGGGCTTCGATGAGATGGTGGCCCGCCGCGCCACCCGGGAGCCGCTCCAGTACATCCTGGGGGTGGCACCCTTCGGGCCGCTGGACCTCAAGGTCGGACCCGGGGTGTTCATTCCGCGGCCGGAGACTGAAGTGCTGGCGGACTGGTCGGTCAAGTCTCTGAACGGGATTTCGGCACCTCGGGTGGTGGATCTGTGTACCGGTTCCGGGGCACTGGCCGCCTACCTGGCGCATGAACGTACCGACGCCGAGATCGCGGCCGTCGAGAAGTCCCCCGAGGCGGCGGCCTTCGCCCGGCTCAATCTGCCGGCGCAGGTGCAGCTGATCCTAGGGGACGCCACCTCGCCGGAACTGTTGGCGGAGTGGAATGACAGCTGCGATCTCGTGGTCTCGAACCCGCCCTATGTCCCGGAAACCCCAGACCTGGATCCGGAGGTCTACCAGGATCCCCATGAGGCGGTCTTCGCGGGTGCGGACGGCATGTCGGTGATCAATGAGATGGTCGACCAGATCCACCGGTTGCTCCGGCGCGGGGGAGTGACCGGTATCGAACACGATGATGCCACCTCCGAGCTGGTGCAGCAGGTCCTGCGCTCCCACGGCGGCTTCGCCGAGGTGGCACCGTTGTCCGACCTGACTGGCAGGGCACGCTTCGTCACGGCGAGTAAGGTGTGACAATGATTCAACAGCGGAAGTCGACGGGAGCAGGCAAGTGAGCAAGATCTATCAGTGCGGAGATGACGAGCGCCGTGCGGCCGGTGTCGCTGCGGCGGTTGAGGCCGTCAAGGGCGGACGCCTGGTGGTACTGCCGACCGACACCCTCTACGGGCTCGGTTGCGATGCCTTCGACAATGACGCCGTGGCCAGCCTCCTGGCCACCAAGCGCCGCGGACCGGACATGCCGGTGCCGGTGCTCGTGGGCAGCTGGGACACCATCCAGGGCCTGGTCCGGGAGTACAGCCCCCAGGCCAAGGCACTGGTGGAGGCCTTCTGGCCGGGTGGCCTGTCCATCGTCGTCCCCCAGGCCCCCAGCCTGCCCTGGAACCTCGGCGATACCCGCGGCACCGTGATGCTGCGCATGCCGCTGCACCCGGTGGCCATCGAATTGCTGCGGCAGACCGGCCCGATGGCCGTCTCCAGCGCCAATATCTCCGGCCAGCAACCGCCGACCACCGCCGTCCACGCCAAACAGCAGCTCGGCGCCGCGGTCGCCGTCTACCTCGACGGCGGTGTGACGGCCATCGGTGAGCCCTCCTCCATCGTCGATCTCTCCGGGCCGGTGCCGCATATTCTGCGGGAGGGTGCCATCGCCGCCGAGCGCATCGCTGAGGTGCTCGGCATAGACGCCGAGACCCTGCGGGGCGCCCGTTAGATGGGTCTCGGAGTAGCCGGGGTACCACTGCGCGAACTCGGCCTCGTACTCCTGGTAGCGGCGGTAATCACCTATCTGCTCACCGGAGTGGTGCGTTCCCTGATGGTGCGCTCCGGCCGGATCGCTGAGATCCGCCAGCGCGACGTGCACACCCAGCCGACCCCGCGGATGGGCGGATTGGCGATGTACTCCGGCTTCTTGGCCGCGGTCTTCCTGGCCAGCCAGCTGCCAGCACTGACCCGCGGCTTCATGCCGGTGACCCCCGAGATGTTGGCGGTGATCTGGTCCGGATTCATCATCGTCATGGTGGGGGTGATCGATGACCTCTATGAACTGGATGCGATCACCAAGCTGATCGGCCAGATCCTGGGCTCGGTGGTGATGAGCCTGTTGGGTCTGTCCTGGACGCTGCTCTACCTGCCGGTCGGCGATGGCACCACCGTGGTCCTCGACCAGGTCCAGTCCACCATCGTGACGGCACTGTTCACGGTGGCCCTGATCAACGCCGTCAACTTCGTCGACGGCCTCGACGGCCTGGCGGCGGGCCTCGGCATGATCGCCGGCCTGGCCATCCTGGTCTTCTCCCTGACCGTGCTCTATGACCAGGGCGGAGCGGTCTCCGCCTATCCGCCCGCGATCATCTCCGCGGGCCTGGTGGGAATCTGCCTGGGATTTCTGCCCCACAACTTCGAACCCTCCCGCATCTTCATGGGGGACTCCGGTTCCATGCTGATCGGCCTGTTGCTCGCCGCGGCCTCCACCTCGGCCTCCGGCAAGATCACCATGAGCCTCTATGGCACCGCCGACATGGTGGCCCTGATGTCGCCGATCATCGTGGTGCTGGCCGCGATCTTCGTGCCGATGCTCGACCTGATCATGGCGGTCTTCCGCCGGCTCTCCAAGGGACAGTCACCCTTCGCCGCAGACAAGATGCACCTGCATCACCGCCTGCTCGGCATGGGACACTCCCACCGCAAGGTCGTCCTGGTGCTCTACCTCTGGGTCTCCGTGGTGGCACTCGGCGCGGTGTCCTTCTCGATCTTCCCCGCCAGCTGGGCGTTGACCGGCTGTCTGGTGGCGATTCTGGTCGCCCTGCTGTTCACCTTCGTGCCGGTCATACGCAGGGGTAGGGGCAGGCACCGTCCGAACCGGGCCTGAACGCTGCCCGATGATTGGTTGGCGGTGTCCGGAAAAGGTAGGATTCCACCCTGTGAGCACCCCCAAGGACAGCATTCCCGTAGAACTCGACGCCGATGGTTTCGTCATTCAGCCAGCACCGGCAGGTGATGTCACCCCGCCCTCAGCTTTCAGGGAGTCCGTTTTGCCTGCCCCCGCCGAGCCGCGTGAAGCCCCAGTGCCGAGCGCAGTGTCAGCGGAGGTTCCAGAAGTGGCAGCGGTCTCGGCTGAATCCGCTGAACCCACAGCGGCAGCGACCCCCGGAACCCCTGAAGTGGCCGAGGTCTCCAAGGCTTCCGAGGTCTCCGAAGGTGAGACCGCCGAGCTCTCGGAGTTCGATGATCCCCGCCGCCCCCTGCTGCGGGCCATGCGAATGGGCTCGATCGCGCTGTTGGTGGTCACCATCGTCTCCCTGATCGGCTGGGGTGCCTTTGCCGATATCGCCGGTATCTGGGGCGTGGTGATTGGCGCCATCATCGGTGGCGGATTCGTGCTGCTGACGGTGGTCAGTGTGCTGGCCACCTCCAAGACTGACATCATCACCACCGCTGTGGTGATCATGGCTGGCTGGCTGATGAAGATGATCATCTTGATGGCGGTTCTCTGGGTGCTCAGCGGCATGACCTTCTACAACACGATGGCGTTGGTGGTGACGATCATCGCCTCGTTGGTCATTGTCCTGGTCGCGGAGACCTGGGGCGTGATCACCGCTCGCGTGACCTACCTGAGCTGATCCACCGCAGCTGTCACGGTGATGGGGCGGGGCCGGGAAGGAAATTCCGGGCCCCGCCCGGTTTTGTTTTGCCCGCCGGGAGCATCCACAGTGCATCGCGGGCGGGGGGAGCGTAACGGTGGGGGACGGCGACCGACGGGCATGGGTCCTCAACGGGCGCCTGGATAGGGCCCTGCCGGGATAGCGCTAGTTCATTGGACCTGCGGACCGCGGGGGGAGACCAGGCCCGCAAAGGGGCCCTCTGGGGCCGCGCATGAACTCGAAATACGTTGAAACTGAGTGGTTACTGCGGGGTGGGGAGGATGTTTCCCCCATATCTCATTTCATTAGGTCACAGGGGGTGAAACACCCCCGAGCGGGGCGGTGAAATGAGGGTGTGACGGACCTTACAGAGTGCGGAAACGGCCGAATAGAGGGTGTTTCGGGGCAAAGGGGGGAGTGGAAAGCCCGACACGGGCAACCCACATGCGAAAAACCTGAGGTTGGCTGATAGTCTTTATCGCGGGTTACCTCGGCAACTCTCTGCGGGTTTTGTGCGCGCGGAGTGGATTACTGGGGGACATCCCCTGTGACCACCGCGCTGATGTGCGACGGAGTCGGTGGTGGGCACAGAAAGTTCTACAGACGTCCATCGCACCGTTTAAGTATCCGCTTCAACGGCCCGAACACGGGAGAGAACGCTGAGCGTTACAACACTGTCCATGAAGGGTGAGTTTCATGCACCCAACCTGGATCAAGAATTTTTCCCGGGGGAATACTACGGCCACGTCATCTTCGATGATTTCGCCAATGGATGGTTCGCACTTGATCGCTTCATGCTGATCCGCCTCTTGATGGCGGCTCTGCTGGTGATCATTTTTGCTGTCGCAATGCGGAATCCGAAGCTGGTTCCGCATGGACTGCAGAACGTCGTTGAGATCGCGCTGGATTTTGTGCGGGTTCACATCGCAGAGGACATCCTGGGTAAGAAGGAAGGCCGTCGGTTCCTACCGATCATCGCCACCATCTTTTTCACCGTCCTTTTCATGAACCTCCCCGCCATTATTCCGGGTATGAATGTTTCACCTAACGCGCGTATCGGCATGCCGATCGCGTTGGCACTCCTTGGTTACATCACGATGATCTACGCCGGCTCCAAGCGTTATGGCTTCGGCAAGTTCATCAAGTCCTCGGTTGTCATCCCGAACATTCCGCCTGCACTTCACATTCTCGTGGTGCCGATCGAGTTCTTCTCGACCTTCATCATGCGTCCGGTCACTCTCGCGCTTCGTCTCATGGCGAACTTCCTGGCCGGCCACCTTATTCTGGTTCTGCTGTTCTCCGCCACGAACTTCTTCTTCTGGCAGATGAACGCCTGGACCATCATGGGTGGTGTGACCCAGATCGTCGCAATCCTGTTCACGGTTTACGAATGCATCATCATCGTCCTGCAGGCATATATCTTTGCCCTGCTGGTCGCGGTGTACATCGAATTGTCGCTGAACGCCGACGCGCACTGACCGACTCGCGAATCACGCGGTCAACTGAATTACCCCGAAAACCACATCGCCCGTAAATAAAACCGGGCACCAAGAAAGGGAACGACTTTCACATGAACGAGATCATCCTGGCACAGGCAGCAGAGCCGGCAGCAGTTGCACACCTCGGCGCCATCGGTTACGGCATCGGCACCATCGGGCCGGGCATCGGCATCGGCATCCTGGTCGGCAAGACCGTCGAAGGCATGGCTCGCCAGCCCGAGATGGCCGGTCAGCTCCGTACCACCATGTTCCTGGGTATCGCCTTCGTTGAGGCCCTCGCCCTGATCGGCCTTGTCGCCGGCTTCCTGTTCGCTAGCGTTTAATTCAGAGCAGATAACGAAGACTGGAGACTCATGACGAACGTCATTTCTGTGCTTGCGGCAGGTGCCGAGGGCCTTCCCCTTGAGGAAGGCAACTCGATCCTGATCCCCAAGACCTACGACATCGTCTGGTCCCTCATCCCGCTCATCGTAATCCTGTTCGTCTTCTGGAAGTTCGTTCTTCCGAAGTTCCAGGAGGTCCTGACTGAGCGTGAGGACCGGATCAAGGGAGGCATTCAGCGTGCCGAGGCCGCACAGGCCGAAGCCAAGTCTGCCCTTGAAAAGTACAACGCGCAGCTCGCCGAGGCCCGTGCCGAAGCAGCCGAGATCCGTGAGCAGGCCCGTGAAAAGGGCAAGCTGATCCAGGCTGATATGAAGGCACAGGCAACTGAGGAGAGCAACCGCATCATCGAGTCCGGTGAGAAGCAGCTTCTGGCCCAGCGTGAGCAGGTCGTTGTTGAGCTTCGCCAGGAGATGGGTCAGAACTCGATCAACCTTGCTGAGCGCCTTCTCGGAGGCGAGCTTTCTGACGCCACCAAGCGTTCTGGCACGATTGATTCCTTCCTGTCCGACCTTGACACCGTGGCACCGGCAGGAAAGTGAGCAACATGCACGCAGCGAGCCGCGCCGCACTAGCGCAGGTTGAATCCCATCTGGACTCTGCACTGTCCGGGGCAGACAACGCCGTCGCAGTCGCCGCACAGGTCGGTACCGAACTGTTCGACGTCGTCGAGATTCTCGACGGAGACCGCGGCCTGCGTGTCGCCGTCGCCGATGCCTCGGCAGCTGCCGAGAGTAAGACCGGCCTCGTGTCGGAAATTTTCGGCGGCAAGGTTTCGGACGCTACCCTCGAGGTCCTGAAGGACGCCGTCACCCAGGCCTGGTCGACTCCCCGTGAGTTCCGCACCGGACTGGTTGAGCTCGGCCGTCGTTCGCTCCTGCGCTCTGCAGAGCAGCAGGGACAGCTGGGACAGGTCGAGGACGAGCTGTTCCGGTTGGGTCGCATCCTTGATAAGGAACCGCGTTTGACCCAGCTGCTGTCTGATCAGGCTGTCACTGCAGCTGATCGACGGGGACTGCTGGCCAATGTGCTCTACGGCAAGGCCACCATGATCTCCGAGGCGCTCGCGCTTCAGGTCATCGGCCGCCCGGAGCACAATCCCATCGACGACCTCGCCAACATCGCGGCATTTGCAGCTGGTCTGCAGGGCCGCACGGTGGCACACGTCGTTGCGGCTAGCGATCTCAATGAGGGCCAGCAGGCGACGCTTGCTGAGAAGTTGGGACGAATTTACGGTCGTGCGATGAGCATCCACTCTGAGGTTGACCCCAGCCTCCTCGGTGGTATGACCATCCGCGTCGGTGACGAGCTGATCGACGGAAGCACTGCAGGTAAGCTGCAGCGTCTCCGGACGAACCTCGTCTAAGACACGACATTCGATTGATTGATAATGCTGGAAGAAACAACCGAGAGCAGGAAGAACATGGCGGAGCTGACGATCTCCTCCGATGAGATCCGTAGCGCGATTGCGAACTACACCTCGAGCTACTCCGCGGAGGCCTCCCGTGAGGAGGTCGGCGTGGTCATTTCGGCAGCTGACGGTATTGCCCAGGTTTCGGGCCTGCCGTCGGTCATGGCGAATGAGCTCCTCGAGTTCGCAGGCGGCGTCATTGGCGTCGCACAGAACCTTGACACCAATTCCATTGGCGTTGTGGTCCTGGGCAACTACGAGACCATCGCAGAAGGCGACGAAGTTAAGCGGACCGGCGAGGTCCTTTCCATCCCGGTCGGGGATAATTTCCTCGGTCGAGTAATCAACCCCTTGGGTCAGCCGATCGATGGCCTTGGCGCCATCGAGGCCGAGACGGAGCGTGTCCTCGAGCTGCAGGCTGCCTCCGTGCTGGAGCGTCAGCCCGTCGAGGAGCCGATGCAGACCGGCATCAAGGCCATCGATGCAATGACCCCGATCGGCCGTGGTCAGCGTCAGCTGATCATTGGTGACCGTAAGACCGGCAAGACCGCGGTCTGCATCGACACCATTCTGAACCAGAAGGCCAACTGGGAATCCGGCGACAAGAACAAGCAGGTTCGCTGCATCTACGTCGCCATCGGCCAGAAGGGTTCGACCATCGCTTCGGTGCGTCGCACCCTCGAAGAGCAGGGCGCTCTGGAGTACACCACCATCGTCGCGGCTCCGGCCTCCGACGCCGCGGGCTTCAAGTGGCTCGCACCGTTCTCCGGTGCAGCCCTTGGCCAGCACTGGATGTACGAGGGCAATCACGTCCTGGTCATCTTCGATGACCTGACCAAGCATGCTGAGGCTTACCGTGCCATCTCGCTGCTGCTGCGTCGTCCCCCGGGACGCGAAGCATACCCGGGTGACGTGTTCTACCTGCACTCCCGTCTGCTGGAGCGCGCAGCCAAGCTCAACGACGAGCTTGGCGCTGGTTCGATGACCGCTCTGCCGATCATCGAGACCAAGGCGAACGACGTGTCGGCCTTCATCCCGACCAACGTCATCTCCATCACCGACGGCCAGGTCTTCCTGGAGTCGGACCTGTTCAACAAGGGTGTCCGCCCGGCGATCAACGTGGGTATCTCCGTTTCCCGTGTCGGTGGCGCAGCGCAGACCAAGGGCATGAAGAAGGTCGCAGGTTCCCTGCGTCTGGATCTGGCCGCATTCCGCGACCTCGAGGCATTCGCCATGTTCGCCTCGGACCTGGATAGTGCTTCCAAGGCTCAGCTGGAGCGCGGTCAGCGCCTGGTCGAGCTGCTGAAGCAGGCTGAGAACACCCCGCAGTCCGTTGAGTTCCAGATGATCTCCATCTGGTTGGCCAACGAGGGTGTCTTCGACGTCGTTCCCGTCGAGGATGTCCGTCGCTACGAGGCTGAGCTGCACGAGTACCTCCGTGCCAACGCTGCTCAGGTCTACGTCCAGGCCGACGGCGGCGCCAAGCTGTCCGACGAGTCCCAGGAGGCTCTGCTGAAGGCCAACGACGAGTTCGTCCGGACCTTCCAGACCACCGATGGCACCTCGGTCATCAACGAGCCCGAAGTTGATGCACTCGACGGCAGCCAGGTCAAGAAGAACCAGCTCAGCGTCTCCCGCAAGACGGCAAAGAAGTAAGGCAGTAGTGCCCGAAACTATGACCGTTCAAGTTAAAGAAGGGAGGAGCATGAACCATGGCTACGATTCGTGAACTGCGTGACCGGATTCGGTCCGTCAACTCAACGAAGAAGATCACCAAGGCTCAGGAGCTGATCGCCACCTCGCGCATCACCAAGGCGCAGGCCCGCGTGGAAGCCTCGCTGCCTTATGCCCACGAGATTCAGAATGTGGTCGAGCGGCTCGCTTCGGCGAGTTCCCTGGACCACCCGATGCTCCGTGAGCGGGAGGACGGCAAGGTTGCCGCCATCCTGGTGGTCTCCAGTGACCGCGGTCAGTGTGGCGGTTACAACCACAACGTCTTCAAAAAGGCTGCCGAGCTCGAGAGGCTTCTCGAGAACGAGGGCTATGAGGTCGTGCGTTACGTGACCGGTAACCGCGCTGTCGGCTACTTCAACTTCCGACAGGAAGAGGTCCTCGGCTCCTGGATCGGTTTCTCCCAGGATCCGACCTGGGACGCGACCCATGATGTCCGCCACCACCTGGTGGAGGGTTTCATTGCAGGCTCCAAGGGACAGACCAAGGCACGCCCCGGTCTGACGGATGCGGATGCCGCTGAGGTGCGTGGATTTGATCAGGTGCACGTCGTGTACACCGAATTCCTCTCCATGCTCAGCCAGCAGGCCCGCGCACAGCAGCTGCTGCCGATCGAACCCGTGATCACCGAGGAAGAGTTCGAGGTCGGCGAGGGCATCCTCGACGGATCTGAGAACCCTTCCGCTGACTACGATTTCGAACCCGACGCCGATACCCTGCTCAGCGCTCTGCTGCCGCAGTTCGTCTCACGGAGCCTGTACTCGATCTTCCTCGAGGCATCGGCTTCTGAGTCGGCCGCGCGCCGTACCGCCATGAAGGCGGCCACGGATAACGCGACGGAGCTGGTCAAGGACCTGTCTCGGGTGGCCAACCAGGCTCGTCAGGCGCAGATTACCCAGGAAATCACAGAGATCGTCGGTGGCGCTGGCGCGCTCGCCGATAGCGGAGAAAGTGACTAGATATGACTACAGCTCTTAACGAGCAGAACGCACAGCTGGCGGCTACCGCCGGCCGTGTCGTGCGTGTCATCGGTCCGGTCGTCGACGTGGAGTTCCCGCGCGGCGAGCTGCCGGCCCTGTACAACGCACTGACTGTCGAGGTCACCCTCGAAGCAGTCGCCAAGACCATCACCCTCGAGACCGCACAGCACCTGGGTGACAACCTGGTGCGCGCTGTCTCCATGGCACCGACCGACGGCCTGGTCCGTGGCGCAGCTGTCACCGACAGCGGTTCCCCGATCTCCGTCCCCGTCGGCGACATCGTCAAGGGCCACGTGTTCAACGCCCTGGGCGATTGCCTCGATGAGCCGGGTCTGGGCCGCGACGGCGAGCAGTGGGGAATCCACCGCGACCCGCCGCCCTTCGACCAGCTTGAGGGCAAGACCGAGATTCTCGAGACCGGCATCAAGGTCATTGACCTGCTGACCCCGTACGTCAAGGGCGGCAAGATCGGCCTGTTCGGTGGCGCCGGTGTGGGAAAGACCGTGCTCATCCAGGAGATGATCACCCGTATCGCCCGCGAGTTCTCCGGTACCTCCGTGTTCGCCGGCGTCGGCGAGCGCACCCGTGAGGGCACCGACCTCTTCCTGGAAATGGATGAGATGGGCGTCCTCCCGGATACCGCACTCGTCTTCGGCCAGATGGATGAGCCCCCGGGAGTCCGTATGCGCGTGGCGCTGTCCGCTCTGACCATGGCGGAGTACTTCCGCGATGTCCAGAACCAGGACGTGCTGCTGTTCATCGACAACATCTTCCGTTTCACCCAGGCCGGCTCTGAGGTCTCGACCCTGCTGGGTCGTATGCCTTCCGCCGTGGGCTACCAGCCCACCCTGGCTGACGAGATGGGTGTGCTGCAGGAGCGAATCACCTCGACCAAGGGTCGTTCGATCACGTCTCTGCAGGCCGTTTACGTGCCTGCCGATGACTACACCGACCCCGCTCCGGCGACCACCTTCGCCCACCTCGATGCGACCACCGAGCTTGACCGCGCGATCGCCTCGAAGGGTATTTACCCGGCTGTGAACCCGCTGTCCTCGACTTCTCGTATCCTCGAGCCGTCGATCGTCGGCGAGCGTCACTACGCCATTGCCCAGCGCGTGATCGGTATTCTGCAGAAGAACAAGGAACTGCAGGATATTATCGCCATCATGGGTATGGACGAGCTGCCGGAGGAAGACAAGATCACCGTTCAGCGCGCCCGCCGCCTGGAGCGCTTCCTGGGCCAGAACTTCTTCGTTGCGGAGAAGTTCACCGGCCTGCCGGGTTCCTATGTCCCGCTGGAGCACACCATCGAGGCATTCGAGCGCATTTGCGACGGCGACTTCGACCACTACCCGGAGCAGGCTTTCAATGGTCTGGGTGGCCTGGACGATGTTGAGGCAGCCTACAAGAAGATGACCGAGAAGTAGGGGAAGCGAAGACATGGCTGAAATCACCGTTGAACTGGTGGCCGTGGAGCGCATGCTGTGGTCCGGTCAGGCCAGCATCGTTACCGCACAGACCACCGAGGGTGAGATCGGCGTGTTGGCCGGCCACGAGCCCATGCTCGGCCAGTTGGTCGAAAATGGTGTCGTGACCATCCGTCCGGTCGACGGCGACAAGCTTGTCGCCGCCGTCCAGGGTGGCTTCCTCTCGGTCTCGACCGAGAAGGTCACCATCCTCGCGGATTACGCCATCTGGGCGGATGAGGTTGAATCCTCCGTCGCCGAGGCTGATCTGCAGTCGGATGATGAAAAGACCAAGTCTCGTGCCGAGGCCTCGCTGGCAGCCCTGCGCCGCCAGCAGCTGGCCTAGGCTCAAGACTGAAGTCGAGACCTTCGGCTTCAACGCGCTTAGCATCACCTTCCCTGAGCCCCACCGCATTCTGGCGGTGGGGCTCAGGTGTTTTTCGGGTGAGGCACCGCCGCATCGCCGCTGTTCGGAGAGGGCGTCGATAAGCATCACGGTGGGTGCTGGGCCAGGAATCTTCCCTGTTATGCCGCAGGGAGGGTGGTGGGTAGACTAGGGAGAATTCAGTCGGGTCCTCGGCAGCGGAAACAGAGGAGTGCAATGGAGATCATCATCTGGGCACTAGTCATTATCGCGGTGCTTGCGGTCCTGCTCGCCGCCTGGCGCTTTTTTACGCAGCGCTCCCGCGGTACCATCGTCATCCTGCGCGCGTTGCCGAATACCGGCACCCACGGCTGGCGGCACGGTTCGATCCGTTACAACGGTGATGAGGTGGAGTACTTCAAGCTTCGTTCGCTCTCGCCGACCTCTGATCTGATTCTCAATCGCACCGTCACCGAGTTGGTCCACCGCCGGGATCTGCGCGCTGATGAGCTGGCATTCATGCCCTCGCATGTCCACATCCTGGAGGTCACCAGCGGCGGCACCTCCTATGAGATCGGCATCGGCGGGCACGGTGAGATGGCGCTGACCGCCTGGCTCGAGGCTGCCCCGGCCCGTCGTCGGGAGCGCATCAACCACGAAGAACTCAAGCGACATTTCATCCGTCGACAGGGCCGTGGTCAGTAGCCGGAGAGCAATTGGCTATCCTGACAGAATGCGACTCGTGATTGCCCGCTGTTCTGTCGACTATGTGGGACGCCTGGAAGCCCACCTTCCCAGTGCCGACCGTCTTCTGATGGTCAAGGCCGATGGCTCGGTGTCGGTGCACGCCGATGACCGCGCCTATAAGCCCCTGAACTGGATGACCCCACCCTGCTCACTGCGGGAGTCGGTGATCACTGATGAAGATGGTGAGGATACCGGCGAACAGCTGTGGGTGGTGGAGAACTCCAAGGGGGAGCAGCTGCGCATCACCATGGAGAAGATCCACCATGAACGCAGCTTCGAACTCGGCGTGGATCCCGGCCTGATCAAAGATGGTGTGGAAGCACATCTCCAGGAACTGCTCGCTGAGCACATCACCGAGCTGGGGGAGGGTTACACCCTGGTCCGCCGGGAGTATCCGACCGCCATCGGCCCGGTGGACCTCCTCTGCCGTGATGCTGATGGTGCGACCGTGGCGGTGGAGATCAAGCGTCGTGGCGGCATCGACGGCGTGGAACAGCTGACCCGCTATCTGGAGCTGCTCAACCGAGATGAGCTGCTGCGCCCGGTGGTCGGGGTGTTCGCGGCCCAGGAGATCAAGCCGCAGGCCAAGACCCTGGCGGAAGATCGCGGCATCCGCTGTGTCACCTTGGATTATCAGGCCATGCGTGGCATCGAGAGCGATGAACTGCGGCTATTCTGATGGCACGGAAGAACCGTCATGACCGCTCCACCACCCCGCGGGATCTGCCCCGGGACGGGGGAGCTTATTTCGGAACCCAGGAGCAGGAGGGGCCGGGCTGGACCTACGGGGAGCCCTACCTGGTGCGCCAGATGGGTTCCCACGCGGCCAAGAAGTTCTACGTCTGTCCGGGCTGCAACCAGAATATTCCGCCAGGGGTGGCACATGTGGTGGCCTGGCCCAAGGAGATCGGCCGCGGTGCCGAGGACCGTCGTCACTGGCACAAGCCCTGCTGGGAGCGGCGCTAAGGCGCTTATCGACGACCCCGTGGGTACGCCCTTCGGCGGTGATCCGGCGGGCTGGGTAATCTGGAGAGCATGATTGTTGCCTTTTCTGTAGCCCCAGCTGTCACTGATAATCCTGAGGCGGAGATGGCCGATGCCGTCACCGCCGCGATTCGGGTGGTCCGGGAGTCCGGTCTGCCCAATGAAACCAATGCCATGTTCACCCTCATCGAAGGGGAGTGGGATGAGGTCTTCGAGGTGATCAAGCAAGCCACTGCGGCGGTGTCCGAGGTAGCTCCGCGTACCTCCCTGGTGATCAAGGCGGATATCCGACCGGGTCATACCGGCCAGCTCACCCGGAAGGTCGAGGCTGTCGAGGAACGCCTGGCAGCAGCTTCCCGGGAGGGGAACTAACGTGAGCACCCCTGATCGTTTTATCTCCGGTGCCGTTGACCTGGGTCAGGTGAAGGCCCGGGCGGAAGCTCGTCAGCAGGCTGAGCAGCAACGCGCACAGCCGGGGCAGCCGGCCTCAGATCTTTCCGCCGGGGCCGCCGGGGCAGAAGTCATCACCCCCTTCTTCACCGCCACCGTGGAGAACCTGGAATCTGAGGTGCTGCGTCGTTCGGTGCAGATCCCGGTGGTGGTGCTGGTGGGTACCTCACGTAGCCCGGATTCCGAGCAGCTCAAGGCGGATCTGGCGATCCTGGCGGCTGAGGCCGAACTGAAGTTCGTGGTCGCCTACGTTGACGCCGATGTCTCCCCGGACATCGCCCAGATGATGGGGGTCAGCGCGCTGCCGACCGTGGTGGCGCTGGCCGCCGGCCGCCCGCTGACCGATTTCCAGGGCGGTCAGCCGCTCGACTCCCTCCGACAGTGGACCAGCTCGCTCCTCGAGGCCGTGGCTTCTCAGCTGCAGGGGCTACCCGAGGGCACCGTTGCCGCCACCGGGCCAGCGCCGATTGACCAGGAGCCGCCGAGCGACCCGCGTTTCGACGCCGCGACCGAGGCCCTCAATGCCGGTGACTTCGCCGCCGCCATCGAGGTCTATGAGGGCATCCTCCGCTCGGAGCCGAAAAACACGGAAGCCAGGCAGGCCCGCGACAGCGCCCGACTGCTGGCCCGGCTGGCGGAGCAGAACAGTGCCGAGGAAGATCCCATCGTGGCAGCAGACGCTGATCCGACCAGCGTCGAGAAGGCTTTTGCGGCTGCGGATGCACTGATCGCCGCGGGTAACCCGGCGGGGGCCTTTGACCGGTTGCTGGTCCAGCTCACCCGCACCACGGGGGAGGAGAAGACCGGGGTGCGCGATCGCCTGGTTGAGCTCTTCGCGCTCTTTGAACCCACCGACGCCCGGGTGATCAGCGCCCGTGGTCGGATGGCCAGCGCGCTCTACTGAGGGTGCGGGGGCGGCGTCGATAAGCACCCGGGGGCGGGACTCAGCCCTCGTTGAACTCGGCGGCTGCCTGGAGGATCTGTCGGGCGATGCCGTCATTGCGACGGAATGCCGCGGCATCAGTGCCGGGGCGGGCGAAGGCACCGACCTGGACCTCGGAGGTATTGGGCCCGGCCGCCCAGATCCGGCGGTGAGGGTGACCGTTCTGGGCGAGCAGCCGGAACTGTTGGTCCACTTCAAGACGACCGGTGGAGTACTCCCCTTCCGGACTCTGGAAACGTTGCTCCCGACCCAAACCACCCGGGGCGGCCAGATCCGCCAAGAGGGGGTTCGCGGATCCGGCCACCACCTGCGGCGGGAGATAGGCGTCAAGGTAGGCATCGGTGCTGACGCGGTCCGGAGACTGATCCGAGGTGGCGATGAACCGACCGGACTCCTCATCGAGGGAAATCCGCGAGCTGGGGCCGAGGAACATGATCAGACCCTGGCGGTGGACGGCCAGCAGCTGACGCAGCCGCAGCGGGGGCGGGCCGGAATCGACCAGGCTGAAGAAGCTGGTCCAGCCGCCGGGGAAAGCCAGGCGGGAATCATCATCGAGGCGTTCCAGCGGCAGGATGCGGGCCAGAGTGTCCTGGATGAACAGCAATCCGTAAAACAGCGCCAGCGTCTCGGAGTGCTCCGCAGAGGTGCGCAGCCGCAGGTCCTCGGAGATGTAGTCGCGCAGAGCCTGCTGGACCTCCTCGCGGGAGGAGAACTCGCGGTCGGCGAAGGGATGGTTCAGCCACGGCAGGTCCACCCGGAGAGCCGGATCGGGCACTGCGGTGGCGATGAGTTCGTGGCGGTCCTCCCCGGCCTTCACCGCGGCGATGAAGCGGGGGCGGAACTCCGCCCAACTCATGCCGGCCCACTCGGGGTGGCCGCTGAGGATCTCGCGGTAGACGAAGTACTCCGACTCGGCGATGATCATCGGCAGCACATCCCGCCGGAAATTGAAGGGGGTGGGCAGCTGGGCGAAGAATTCTTCGCTGATGAACTCCAGGCCGGGGGAGAACTCGCCCTTGAGGGTGGCGGAGATCTTGGAGTGATAGGGGACGCCTCGACGGGAGCCGACCCAGAGACGTGGTTCCCGGCCGGAGGGCTGGTAACGCAGCCGCTCGGGATCGTGGGGGCGGGGATCAGGGTGGAAGGTGCCGCCGCGCCCCTCGAAGAGCAGCGCCAGCAGATCGACGAAGGCCAGGCCCATGCCGGAGACGAGGACATTACGGTCCCAGCCGAGCGGGGAATAATCGACATCCTGGGTCTGTGCGGGACGGGCGTAATAGAGTCCGTGGCGGGCGGCGAAGTCCTCCTTGGCGGTATCCCTCGGAGTGGGGTGGGAATCGGTGTGGCCGAGGGTGAGTGCCACCAGGTCCGCTTGGATGAGCTCACCGGAGTCAAGGGTGGCGGTGTAATGCTTCGCGGTGCTGTCAGCTGCCAGATTCTCCCGCAGGGAGGTGACGGTGTTCTGGTGGGTGTGCAGGGTGAAATTTTCCGGCAGGCAGTCCACCAGATCCTGGAATACCCAGCGCATGTAGCAGGACTGGACCTTGCGGGAGGCGAAGGTGTCCGGGGTGAGTGCCTCGATTTCAGGGCGGATCTCCTCCGCGGTGGAATCGAGGGTTATCTCACCGCGCCGGACCTGTTCCGCCCACTCGGACAAACTCGGCCCCGGGCGGACCGGCCCCTCGGCGGTGAAGGAGTCATCAGTGAAGATGGTCACATCCGCGGCCCGGGAGTTCATCCACAATAGACCGTGCTGTTTATAACGCCAGATCCGTCCGGAACCGGGGGAGTAGGGGTCAACCAGGTGGATCTCCAGACTGGTGGCTGCCGGCAGATCGGGGGTGCCGTTGTTGGCGATGAGACGGTCTAGGACACCGATGGCTCGGGGACCCCCTCCGACGATGAGAAGGTGGGTGGCTCCTGTTGCCATGCTGGTCCTTTCAGGTTTCCGCTGGTGCGCCGAATAATTCGACATAATTCGACAATGCCCCGGTGATGGTCCGGCTGGGGTAGGTGCCGGGATAACTGCCCATGAACGCCGGAAAACCCGTCTGGTGGGGTCGTCGATGGGCCAATAAGTGATTGTGAAATAGCTGCCAGGCTGTCTACTTCTACAGTTCTGAACTATTCTCTTTTCTAGACGGTTTAGTCTATCACTTTAGACCGAGTAGTATGTTGATGGATCATTGAATATACCTCGGACCACATAGGAAGGCGGCGACATGGACACCCAGAACGGGAATCAGCCCATTCAGGGCAGCGCCACCACGAAGTTCCGCGAGCGGGGCTCGCGATCAATCACTGACTTCGAAATTAAACCGGTGCGCCACCCCGGCCGCTGGGTGGGAAGCACCATTGTCGCGCTTCTCGTCATCGGGGTGCTCTGGTCCTTCATCACCAACCCACGCTGGGGTTGGGATGTCTTTGCGGACTGGTTCTTCGCCAGGTCCATCCTGGTCGGACTCTTCGAGACGCTGCGGTTGACCGTGGTCTCCGGGATCTTGGGCTTCGCCCTCGGCCTGGTGCTCGCCCTGATGCGACTGGCCAAGTCACCGCTGCCAGCCGGTGTGTCCTGGGTCTTCTCCTGGTTCTTCCGCTCCACCCCGCTGCTGGTTCAGCTGTTGCTTTGGTACAACCTGGGCTACCTCTACGAGCAGATCTCGCTGGGCATTCCCTTCACCGACATCTCCTTCTTCAGCGCGCAGACCAGTGACATGATCACCCCGTTCATGGCCGCCATTCTCGGTCTGGGACTGCATCAGGCGGCCTATGCCGCCGAGATCATCCGAGGCGGCATCCTGTCGGTGGACCAGGGCCAGATCGAGGCCGCTGAGGCCCTCGGCATTCCGGCCCGGGACCGCCAGCTGCGCATCGTGGTCCCGCAGGCGATGCGAGCCTCCCTGCCAGCAGCCTTCAATGAAGTGATCTCCCTGGTCAAGGGCACCGCCATTGTCTACGTGCTGGCATACCAGGAACTCTTCCTCACTGTCCAGGTCATCTACTCCCGCACGCAGGAGGTGCTGCCGATGCTGATGGTGGCCACCGTCTGGTACGTCGTGATCACCTCACTGTTGAGCATCGCCCAGTACTACGTGGAACGGCACTTCGCCAAGGGGGCGCTCCGCGAGGTCCCGCCGACCCCATTGCAGCGACTGCGCGCGAAGTTCCAGGCCAACCGCCCGGATCATGAGAACACCGTGGGAACCAAGATCAAGAATGAGGCATCCTAAGTGAGTGAATCCCAGCACCCGACCCATGGCAGGGTGGAACTGACCGACATCCTTAAGCGGTTCGGTGACAATGAGGTCCTGAAGAAGGTCTCGCTGACCGTGGAACCCGGCGAGGTCACCGTCATCATCGGCCCTTCCGGTTCCGGCAAGTCCACCCTGCTGCGCACCATCAACCGCCTGGAGGGCATCAACGGCGGCATGGTCCGCATCGATGATGAGATCATCGGCTACCGCCAGGAGGGACGTTCCCTCTTTGAGCTCTCTGAAAAGGAGCTGCTCAAACAGCGACTTGAGGTGGGCATGGTCTTCCAGAGCTTCAACCTTTTCGGGCATATGACGGTGCTGCGCAATATCACCGAATCTCCGATCCGGGCACTGGGGATGTCCAAGAGTGAGGCCGAAGCCCGGGCCCGTCGCCTGCTCGAGCGCGTTGGTCTGTCCGATAAAGCCGATGCCTACCCGCGTCAGCTCTCGGGTGGGCAGCAACAGCGCGTGGCCATCGCCCGCGCCCTGGCACTGCAGCCCAAGGTGTTGCTCTTTGATGAACCCACTTCGGCCCTGGACCCGGAGCTGGTTGATGAGGTCCTCAACGTCATCCGCGGGCTGGCGGATGAAGGCACCACCTTGATCGTGGTCACCCATGAGATGGCCTTCGCCCGGGATGTCGCCGATACCGTGGTTTTCATGGATGCGGGTGAGATCGTGGAGCAGGGCAGTCCGGCCCAGCTCTTCAATAACCCGGTCCAGGACCGCACCAAGAAGTTCCTCTCCGCGATCAGCGGCCACGGCGGCCAGGTTGGGGAGGTTTAGATGCGTAACAACCCCCTGATCCGGCGCCGGGCTGCGGCCCTCGGTGGCTTCCTGCTCGCTGCCAGTCTCACCCTCAGCGCCTGCGCTGATCCGGTTGATCCCGCCAACGGGGCGAATGCGCGTTTTAATCTCTCCGCTGATCAGGACCGCATCCGCAGCCAGGTTAACCCTGAACTGGCGGCACTGGTACCGGAGAAGATCGCCGCGGACGGACAGCTGACCTTGGGTACCCTGGTCACCCCGACGCCGCCGCTGGTCATGCTCGCCACGGATAACGCCACCCCGATCGGCTCCGAGATCGACCTCGCTCAGCTGGTGGCGGATAAACTCGGCCTGGAGTTGGAGGTCCAGATGACCAGCTGGGATAACTGGCCGTTGAAGCTGGATTCCAGCGAGTATGAGATCGTGCATGCCAATGTCGGCATCACGGAGGAACGGCTGCAGAAATATGATTTCTCCAGTAACCGGGCAGCATTTCAGGCCTTCCAGGTGAAGGCGGACACCAGCCTGGTGATCGATGAGATCGATGATCTTTCAGGACTGCGTATTGCCGCCGCCGCCGGCACGAACCAGGAACGGATGATGTTGACGTGGAATGAGGACTTTGCGGCGCGGGGGATGGAACCGATCCACATTTACCACTACGTCAATGAGAACGACATGCTGCTGGCGGTGCTCTCCGGCCGAATCGACATGACGTTCGGGCCTGGACCAGCCGCCGCCTGGCGGGCTGAGAACCGGGATGATCTCGCGGTCGCCTGGCGGGTCAATGCGGGCTGGCCGAATAACACCCTCGTCGCATCGACAGTGCAGCGTGGCAACGGGCTGGGGCCCCTGGTCACCCAGGCCTACAACGAACTCATGGCGGAGGGCACTTATCTCCAAGTCCTGGAACGCTGGGGCCTGGAAGAAGAGGCCATCCCCGAATCAAACACCTATTCACTGGAGGAATACCGAAGTGCCGAACTCTGAGCGAAACCCTGAGCAGTTCCAAGCCGAATTTGAGGCTTTCCGTGCCTACCGCGAGCAGCTCGTGGCTTCTCCTTTCGGCCCGCTCTCCCCGGTGGGGATGGCCTGGCTGGATGAGAACCCGGTGGCGGTCAACGGTGCCCCGGGGCAGTGGTCCTTTCAGGATGGTCGGGTCCAGCTGGTCCTGCGGTCAGGCGAAAACCTGTCCCTGGATGGCACGGCGCTGAACCCGGACAATACCGAGGTCAGCATTGACCTGGGTGCTGTTGATGTCCCCGGGATTCTCCTGGAGGAGGGCGAGAAGCGCATCGAGGTCGCCCTTCGCGGTGCCCGTCCGATCGTGCGCCCGCGCGACCCGAACAACGCCCTGCTCACCAGCCACACCTCGGTCCCGACCTTCCCGGCGGATGAGGCCTGGGTCATCGAGGGCACCTTCGAGCCCTATGCGGAGCCGAAGGAAATCACTGTCGGTGCGGTGCTCAAGGGGGTGGCACACCAGCACATCGCCGTGGGCACCGTGCACTTCGAGGTCGAGGGCACGCCGCAGCAGCTGGTGGCCCTGAACACCGGCAACCCGGCCTCCCTGGGGCTGCACTTCACCGACGCCACCTCCGGCAAGACCACCTGGCGCGATGTCCGCGTCAACATCGCGACTCTCCAGGCCGATGGTCGGACCGTGGTCATCGATTTCAACCGCACGCTGAATCAGCCCTGCGCCTTCACCGACCACGCCACCTGCCCCCTCCCAGCGGAGGGTAACCACCTTGAGGTCGAGATCAACGCCGGGGAACAGATCCCCGCGGAAAGAAAGTGAATAGTCAAGTGAGTAATAAGCGAACCCTGGCGCAGCCTTTCCTGGCCTTCAACCTGGATGGCGAGGGCGATCACCCGGCCGCCGGTACCGGTGCCGATGACGCCACCCACTTTTCCGGAAAGTCCTACGCCCGGCGGATCCGCAGCGCGGAGACCGCAGGTTTCCACGCCATCACCATCGCTGACGGCCCGTTGGGCGCCACCGCCGACAGTCATCCGGCCCGCCTGGCCGCGATCCACACCGCAGCTTTCGCGGCGCCCCTGACTCGCCGTGCGGCGTTGGTCCCGGTGGTCGATGCGGTGTTCACCGAGCCCTTCCACACCGCCACCCAACTGATGACGCTGGACCATGTGAGCAACGGCCGCGCCGGCTGGCTGGTCTACGGCACCGGCTCGCAGGTTGAGGCTGCTTCGGTGGGTAGGGAAGCGGTCGATGGCGCCCGCGTCAAGCGCGAGGTTATTGACGCCGTCGAGGTCGCCCGTCGCACCTGGGATTCCTGGGAGGATGACGCCGAGATCCGCGAGGTCGAGAGCGGACGTTTCATTGACAAGCAGAAGGTCCACTACGTGGATTTCCAGGGGGAGAACTACTCCGTCAAGGGTCCCTCGATCACCCCGCGGTCCCCGCAGGGCCAGCTGCCGGTGATTGCCCCGATTGAGCTGATCGACCTTGCGGGCGAGCGCGCCGACATTGATGGCGTGCTGGTCCGTGGTGAGTCCCTTATAGCGCTTATCGACGCCGTGGGCACCGCGCGCGCCGCCGGCTTCCGCATCGTCATCGCCGAGATCGCGATCGCCGCCGACTCCCGTGGTGAGTCCGGCGCCGACCGGGTCGCCCGGCTCGACGCCATCGCTGTCTGGGAGCCAGGGACCGTCCTGCTCACCGGGGCAGCACCGGACGTCGCAACGCAACTCGCCGAGGTGCTCGCCGTCGCCGACGGGGTGCGCCTGCACCCAGCCGAGGTCGATACGGACCTGGGCGAACTAGCACACGCCGTGCTTCCGGTCCTGCGTGAGCAGACCGGGATCGCTGACCTGCCGCTGGAGGGTAGCTTCCGCAGCATTCTCGGTCTGGAGCGGCCCCTCAGCCGCTACGCAACTGCTGCTTCGAAGGAGAACTAACTTGAACACCAATGAATTCACCCCCTCCGGCCAGATCCAGTTCGGCTGCTTCTTCCAGGGCGTCAACGTCGGCACCATCTGGAAGTCCCCGGAGTCCGGTTCCCAGATCTCCTTTGAGTCTTTCCGTCAGCTCATCCAGACCGCTGAGCGCGGCAAGTTCGCCGCCTTCTTCCTCGGTGAGGGGCTGCGGCTGCGGGAGAACAAGGGGGAGGTCTACGATCTCGATGTGGTCGGGCGACCCGATGCCCAGACCCTGCTGGCTGCCGCCGCTGCGGTGACCGAGAACATCGGTCTGGTGGCCACCCAGAACACCACCTTCAATGATCCGGTGGATCTGGCACGCCGGCTGCAGTCCCTGGATCTGCTCTCCGGTGGCCGTGCGGCCTGGAATATCGTGACCACCGATAACGCCTGGACCGGCGAGAACTTCCGTCGTGGTGGCTATATTGACCATGCCGACCGTTACCGGCACGCCGCCGCCTTCATCAAGGTGGCGGAGGATGTCTGGGCAGGTCGTGAGGTCAACCACGTCGGTGACCACTACACCATCAACCACACTCCGGGGCTGCCGCGCAGTCCCCAGGGCAAGCCGGTGCTCTTTCAGGCTGGGGCCTCACCGGCGGGCCGTGACATGGCAGCCGCCCAGGCGGATGTCATCTTCTCGCCTTATGCCGGTCTCGCAGAGGCCACGTCCTTCCGTGAAGACATCGTCAAGCGCACCATTGTCGCGGGCCGGCCGGTCGCTGAGGTGAAGATCTACCCGGTGGCGGAGTTCATCCTCGCTGAGACCGAGGCTGAGGTGAAGGAGAAGGAAGCCCTGATCCGCTCCCAGCAGGTCGGTCCGGAGCAGGCGATCGCCTACTTCGAGAACTACTGGGGTACCGATCTGAGCAACCTCGATCCCGAGGGCCCGCTGCCGGACTTCGATCCGGTCATCGAGTCCACGGACGGCTCCCGTGGCACCGCCTTCTCCGGGGCGAAGGCGAAGGAGCAGGTTGAGGCCTTCCGTGCTGAGGCGGAGGCCAAGGGCTGGAACCTCCGCCAGCTGGCCACCGCCAAGTTGACCCGTCCGGACACCTCCTTCACCGGCACCTATGCCCAGGTGGCCGAACGGGTGGCCGAATATGCTGCGGTCGGGGCGGTCGACGGCTTCAACGTCTCGCCCTACCTGATCCCCACCGGCTTGGACGACATCGTCAACGGTCTGGTCCCGCGCCTGCAGGAGCGCGGCATCTACCCGGCCGAGTACGCCGGCGCTACCCTGCGGGAGAACCTGGGGCTGCACCGGCTGCCCAGGCACGCGAAGTAGGGCACCGGACTTAAAGCCCAAAGAGAGCGGCTGCCGATCCAGGGATGTCAGGATCGGCAGCCGCTCTTGTGCTCTCCGCTAGAAGATAGTGACTAGCGCTTGAGCTGGTACCACTGGACACTCATGGCGGGGGAGTTGACCTTCACTGAGTAGGGCTGGCCGTCCCAGCCGTCCTCGGCACCGTGCAGTTCGGTGGCCAGCTCATTGCCGGCCCCCTCGTAGGCCTTGTCATCGGTATTGAGGATCAGCTCCCAGTTACCGGCGACCGGGATACCCATCTGGTAGTTCTCCCGCGGTGCGCCACCGAGGTTTAACACGGCCAGCACCGCGGAACCGTCGGTGCCCCAACGGATGTAGGCCAGCAGGTTAGCTGCGGCATCATCGCTTTTGACCCAGCTGAAGCCCTCCGGACCGAAGTCCTGGGAGTGCAGTGCGGAGACCTCGGTGTTGAGCTTGTTCAGATCCTGAACCAGGGTCCGGATGCCGACGTGGAACTCGCCCTGCCAGCCCTCCATATCTCCCCAGCCCAGGGACTCGCCCTCTTCCCACTCCTCCTGCTGGCCGAACTCCTGGCCCTGGAAGAGCAGCTTCTTGCCGGGGTGGGAGTACATGTAGGCGTAGAGGGTACGCAGCCCAGCGGCCTTGTTCCAACCATCTCCCGGCATGCGGTCCCAGAGGGAGCCCTTGCCGTGCACGACCTCATCGTGGCTGAAGGGGAGGATGAAGCGCTCGGAGAAGGCGTAAATCAGTGAGAAGGTGAGCTCATTGTGGTGGAAGGAGCGGTGGATCGGATCCAGGGAGAAGTACTCCAGGGTGTCATTCATCCAGCCCATGTTCCACTTCAGGGAGAAGCCCAGCCCGTTGTTGTGGGTGGGGGCGGTGACACCCGGCCAGGAGGTGGATTCCTCGGCGATGGTCAGCACTCCGGGGTGCTGATTGTGGACGGTGGCGTTCATCTCCTGGAGGAAGGTGACAGCCTCCAGGTATTCGCGGCCACCGTACTGGTTGGGCTCCCACTCGCCGTGTTCACGGGAGTAATCGAGGTAGAGCATCGAGGCCACGGCATCGACCCGCAGGCCGTCGACGTGGAACTCCTCGATCCAGTAGAGGGCGTTGGCGACCAGGAAGTTGCGGACCTCATTGCGACCGAAGTCGAAGACGTAGGTGCCCCATTCCTTCTGCTCGCCCTTACGCCAGTCGGCATGCTCGTAGAGCGCGACACCGTCGAAGCGGGCCAGCGCCCAGTCATCCTTGGGGAAGTGACCGGGGACCCAGTCGATGATCACGCCGATGCCCGCCTGGTGGCAGGCGTCGATAAGCGTGCGCAGGCCATCCGGGTCACCCCAGCGGGAGCTGGGGGCGTAGTATCCGGAGATCTGGTAACCCCAGGAGCCGCCGAAGGGATGTTCGGCCACGGGCATGAGCTCCACGTGGGTGAAACCCTGCTCGACGACATAGTCGACCAGCTCGGTGGCTAGGTCGCGGTAGTCGCGGCCCTGCCGCCAGGAACCCAGATGCACCTCGTAGATGCTCATCGGGCCATTGGTGGCATCGATCTCAGCGCGCTTGTTCAGCCACTGATCATCCTGCCACTGGTAATCGGAGGTGGCGACGATGGAAGCGGTTCCCGGGGGAATCTCGGAGAGCTTGGCCATCGGGTCAGCCTTGTCGCGGCGGTGACCCTCCTTGGTCTGAATGGCGAACTTGTACTTCGCACCCTCAACCACGTCGGGGATGAACAGCTCCCACACGCCTGCGGAACCCAGGGAGCGCATGGCGTGCTGGGAGGCGTTCCAGCCGTTGAAGTCACCGACCACGGACACCCCGATGGAGTTGGGGGACCAGACGGCGAAGGCGGTACCGCGGACGGAACCCAGGGAAGTCTCGTAGGTCTGGATATTCGCCCCGAGGACCTCCCAGAGACGCTCATGGCGACCCTCGCTGATCAGGTGGATGTCCATGTCTCCGAGGGAGGGCATGAACCGGTAGGCATCAGCGATGAGCACCGGCTCGGCAGCCGGCCAGGTGATGCGCAGACGATAGTCGCCAGCTTCACTCTTGGTGTCGAGTTCGGCGATCCAGATGTCATCGCCGACGGCGACCATCTCGATGCCCCGGCCGTTGAGCAACAGTTCCACCCGCTCTGCGCCCAGCTGCCGGGTCCGGACCACGGATCCGGTCTCGGTAGCGTGCCAGCCATAGAAATCATGTGGGGCATGGTGGCTGCAGTGGCGCAGTCGGAGCAGGTCAGCCTCGGGGATGAGATTGAAGGGATGGATGTTGGCACTGGCGTCGGTCATGCTCGTTCCTTGCGGTATGGGCCCATTGCAGTTTTGACCTGCAAATTCTTCAGTAGTGAACGTACTTCAGTACTGAACGTACCGGAGTACGGGGCCGCGGGCGGGACAAATCTGGGGATTCCACACACTGCGGGGGTACTTGTGGACTCCCACCGGGGGAGTCCACACTCAGGGAGTGTGGAAAACCGGGGTGATTAGGGGCGGTAGTCGGTGACCTGGCGGAAGGCCAGTTCATCCCGAAGGTGCTCCGGAACCTGCGGCAGCTCCAGGATGTGGGCCACATGACCCAGCGGCTCAAGTCGGACGAAGTTGTGCTCGGACCAGGTCCAGTGGGCCCCGGAGACGGCGTCCCGGACCGGGAAGGTCGCACCGGGTTCCTGCCCGATGGCGGCCAGGTCCACGTGCACGGTGGCTTCCTGGGGGTCGTGGGAATCCAGATTGACCACCACGAGCACAGCATCGCCGGTGGCCGGGTCAACCTTGGAGTAGGCCAGGACACTGTCATTGTCCACGGTGTGGAGGTGGAAGTTGCGCAGCTGCTGCAGCGCCGGGTGCTCGCGGCGGACCTGGTTGAGCTGGGTGATGTAGGGCTCCATGGACTCCCCACGGGCCAGCGCGCCGGCGTAGTCGCGGGGACGTAGCTGGTACTTCTCGGAGTCCAGGTACTCCTCGCTACCTTCCTTGACCGCGAGGTGCTCGAAGAGTTCATAGCCGGAGTACACGCCCCACAGTGGGGACATGGTGGCGGCCAGGGTGGCGCGGATGGCGAACATCGCGCGGCCGCCGTGCTGCAGCGAAGCGTGCAGGATATCGGGGGTGTTCACGAAGAGGTTCGGCCGCGAGATATCGGCGGCGTCGCGGATCTCGGTGGCGAACTCGGACAGCTCTTCCTTCGAGGTCTTCCAGGTGAAATAGGTGTAGGACTGCGAGAATCCGAGCTTGCCCAGGCCATAGAGGCGGGCCGGGCGGGTGAAGGCCTCAGCCAGGAAGAGGACCTCTGGGTTGGTGGCGTGGATCTCGGCGATCAGCCAGGCCCAGAAGTCAGCGGGCTTGGTGTGGGGGTTGTCCACCCGGAAGGTGGTCACTCCCAGATCAACCCAGAATTTGACCACGCGGTAGACCTCCTGGGTGATGCCCTCCCAGTCGTTCTCGAAGTTCAGCGGGTAGATGTCCTGGTACTTCTTCGGCGGGTTCTCGGCGTAGGCGATGGTGCCATCGGCCAGCTCGGTGAAGAACTCGCGGTGATCGCGGGCCCAGGGGTGGTCCGGGGCGGCCTGCAGCGCCAGATCCAGGGCGATCTCCAGGTTCAGTTCCCTGGCCCGGGCGAGCAGTGCGAGGAAATCCTCCTCGGTGCCCAGTTCCGGGTGGAAGGCATCGTGCCCGCCGAGCTCGGAACCGATTGCCCAGGGCGAGCCCACGTCGTGGGGCTCCGGGGTCAGGGTGTTGTTGCGGCCCTTGCGGTTGACTTCGCCGATGGGGTGGATCGGGGGGAAGTAGACGGTGTCGAAACCCATCGCGGCGACGCGGTCCAGTGCCTTCGCGGTGGTGGCGAAGGTGCCGTGCACCGGGTTGCCCTGGTTGTCCCAGCCGCCGGTGGAACGCGGGAAGAGTTCATACCAGGAGTTGAACAGGGCGGACGTACGGTCCACCCGCACCTCGTGGACCTGGCCGCGGCGCAGCTGCTCACGAAGGGGATGCTGCGCCAGGATAGTGGTGGTGGTGGCGGAGAGTGCGTCGTCGATACGCGCCTGCAGATCGCCGGGGCTGCGCAGGCCCTCAGCCACGCGCTTGAGATGGGCCCCCTCGGCGGTCGGTGCCCCGGCGGCGGCGCGCTCGAAGATCTCGACGCCGTGGGCGAGGTCATTGGCCAGCTCATCCTCGGTCTGACCGGCGGCGAACTTCTTGGTCACGGCATTGCGCCAGGTGGCCACCGGGTCGGACCAGGCATCGACCCGGAAGGTCCAGGAACCGGGCTCATCGGCGGTGAAGACGGCGTGCACGCGGTCCACATTGTCGCGGTCGCGGGTCATGGTGAACACCCGGGCCTCGGCATCGCCGGGGCCGCGGACGTTCAGGCTGGCCGAAATAGCGTCATGGCCCTCCCGCCAGACCAGTGCGGTCACCGGAATGACCTCTCCGACAACGGCCTTCGCCGGGAGTCGACGTTCTGAGACAAGGGGACGGACATCATCAATCTGGCCGGACATCTTCAACACCTTCGATCGAGGGGGCGGGATCAGAGAAAGACTAACTCAGCTGTGTCAATTCCACAGCGAGACGGAGAATCAGTCATGATGGTGGGTGTGAGCGAGATTAATGAGGACCTGCTGATCGACTTCCGTGACGTCACCTTCGCCCGTGGCGGCCGGAACCTCGTGGGTCCAGTGAACTGGCAGGTTGAACTCGATGAGCGATGGGTGATCATCGGCCCCAATGGGGCCGGCAAGACCACCCTGATCCGGATGGCCGCGGCCGAGGAGTTCCCCTCTTCGGGGGCGGCGTATGTGATGGGCGAAAAACTGGGCAAGGCCGATATGCGTGATCTCCGGTCGATGATCGGGGTCTCTTCCGCGGCCCTGGCCAACCGCATCCCCGGTGAGGAGACCGTCTCCGATCTGGTGATCTCCGCCGGATATGCCATTCTCGGCCGCTGGCGTGAGGAGTACACCGAGCTCGATCTGGGCCAGGCCATCGAGGTCCTGGAACGGGTGGGCGCCTACCACCTGGCTGACCGCACCTGGGGCACCTTGTCCGAGGGCGAACGCAAGCGGGTGCTCGTCGCGCGCGCCCTGATGACCAATCCCGAGCTGCTCATCCTCGATGAGCCCTCCGCCGGGATGGATCTGGGCGGCCGCGAGGACCTCGTCGGCTATCTCGGCGATCTGGCGATGGATGCCGATGCCCCGGCGATCGTGATGATCACCCACCATGTGGAGGAGATCCCGGACGGCTTCACCCACGCCCTGCTGCTCGACGAGGGCGAGGTGGTGGCCCAGGGCCTGATCAACTCGGTGCTGACCTCTGAGAATCTGACCCGGGCCTTCCATCAGCCGATCCAGGTCGACCGCATCGGGGAGCGTTACTTCGCCCGCCGTATCCGTCGGGGCGGATCCCACCGCCGCTAGCCGGTTAGCCGGAGCCCGGCGGCGGCAACCGGGACTCCCCGGCGGCACCCGCCGGCTGGCTCCGTAGAATGTGAACAAAGCCATGTGAACCGGGGGAGGAGTGATGGGGTAGTGCCGACAACCGAAGATCAGTCCGGGCTGGGCGGATCTCGACTGGCAGCCACCGTCCTGCTGATCCGGGACGGTACCCAGGGCCTTGAGGTCTGGGTGCAGGAACGGGTCTCGACGATGCGCAACTACCCGGGGATGACCGTGTTCCCCGGTGGGGGTGTGGACCCGCGGGATTTCCCGCCCCGGGTCTGGGACAGCGGTGACCTCTGGACCGGGCCCTCGGTGATCTCCGTCGCCCGGCGGATGGGCACCACCAAGTACAAGGCACATGCGCTGGTCTTCGCGGCCGTGCGGGAACTCTTCGAGGAGACCGGAACCCTCCTGGCGACGCATGCCGACGGCCGGCCGATCACCGATGCGGGGCCCTATCACGCGGACCGGCTAGCCCTCGAAAGCCACCGGCTCTCCCTGACCGATGTCCTCAGCGACAATGAACTCAAGGTCCGCTCTGATCTGCTCACCCCCTTCGCCCGCTGGGTGGGAACCTCCCAGAGCGGAAATACCTTCGACACCTACTCCTTCCTGGCGGTCGCCCCGGAAGGGCAGGAAACCGACGGCGAGACCTCCGAGGCGGCCTCCGCCGGCTGGCTGTCCCCGAAACTCTTATTGGAGGGCTGGCAGGTCGGTTTAGTCCGGCTGGTGATCCCCACCTACGCCCAGCTCCACGCCCTGGCCCAGTCACATACGGTCGCCGAGGCCCTGGCCGCCACCGAGATCGCTGATCTGAGCCCGGTGATCGGCGATCCCACCGAGGACCCGCGCTACCACGAGTTCTTCCACACTTCCCGCCCCGATCGGATCGGAGACTTTTGAGCTACACCCTGAACGAGATCGCCTTCCTGCACTCCCAGGATGCGGAGATCACCGCGATCGGCCAGACCCTGCCGCTGAGCAAAACATCCATGCTTTCCGACGCCACGACCCTGCGGGAGCGCTTCGGCGAGCACGGCCGGGCCGCCGCGGAACTGCTCAACGCCCGCCGCAGCGCCCTTGACAAGCTGCCCGCCGGATGGCTGGCCTGCCATGAATCCGCCCAGCAGGCCACGCCACTGCCGGTGGCGCAGGTCCGCGCCGCGCACCTGCGCGCCCAGCTCGGCGGCGACGCGATCGCCCACGACGTGACCTGCTCGATCGGCACCGAAGGAGCGGCCCTGGCCGGGGCCGGGCTGGGCTACCTCGGCTCTGACCTGGATGCCACCCGCACCCGGATGGCCTTTCATAATCTGGCGGGCACCCCGGGCACCCTGATCTTCCGGGCCGACGCCCTGGTCCCGGCGTCGACAAGCGCCGATGTGATCCTGGCGGATCCCGCCCGCCGCGAGGGCGGCCGCCGGATCACCGACCCGGCCAAACTGATCCCGCCGCTGCCGGATCTGCTTGCGGCCTGGCCGGGCAGTGAACTGGCGATCAAATGTGCGCCGGGGCTGGATTTCAGCCAGTGGCAGGGGATGGTCTCGGTCTCGAGCGTGGAGGGCGCGGTCAAGGAGGCCTGCCTCTACACCCCAGGCCTGAGCGATGGGGCACGTCGGGAGGCGATCATGATCGACCGCACCGGGGTGGTCGATCGCCTGGATGACCGGCTGGATGATCACGCCGGGGAGGATCTTGCAGCCGCACCTGGGCGCTTCATCATCGACCCGGACGGTGCCGTGGTGCGCGCCGGGCTGGTGCGGCATTATGCGGTGCGTGAGGGATTGTGGATGCTCGATGAGCGCATCGCGTATCTCACCGGGGACCGGCTGCCTGCCGGCCGCAGTGGTTTCGAGTTCATTGAGCAGGTTCCGCTGAAGAAGCTGCGTGCCGCGTTGGCCGGCCGTGATGTGGGAAGTCTGGAGATCCTGGTACGCGGGGTGGATGTGGATCCCGATCAGTTGCGGCGGAAGCTCAAACTCAAGGGATCGAAACCGATGGCGGTGGTGTGCACCCGCATCGGTTCCACCGGCGTGGCACTGATCTGTGGTCCCCGGGTGTGGGCGACTACGGTAGAGGACAAAACTGCCTGAGCCCCCGATCGTGTCACCTTGCCCGGCGTAGGGTGGCCTAAAGAGTTTGCTAGACTTGGCAGTTCAATAGATATAGACAGAGCAGTACGTTTTACGAGAGGTGAATGATGCCCACAATCGTGGCACTTGTGAAGAACGTTCCGGATACCTGGTCGACCCGGAAGCTCACCCCGGATTTCCGGCTGGACCGCGAAAGCGTGGATTCCGTGATCGATGAGATCAATGAATTCTCCGTGGAACAGGCACTGCGCCTGCGGGATGAGAACCCCGACGCCGGTTACCGCGTGATCGCCCTCGGCGCGGGTCCCGCCGGTTCGGAAGAAGCGCTGCGCAAGGCCCTGGCCATGGGTGTGGACGACGCCGTCCTCCTGGCCGATGAGGCCCTGGCCGGCTCCGATGTCATCGGCACCGCCTGGGCGCTGAACAACGCCATCAACACCATCGAGGATGTGGCGCTGATCATCACCGGCGTGGCCTCCTCGGATGCCGCTGTGGGAGCGTTGCCGGGCGTGCTCGCCGAGTACCGCCAGATTCCGGCGCTGACCAGCCTGAGTGCCCTGAAGTTCGAGGGCGGCCAGCTCTCCGCCACCCGGGAGACCAACAAGGGCACCTATCAGCTGCAGGCCGCTCTGCCGGCGGTGGTCTCGATCTCCGATAAGGCCGAGAAGCCGCGTTTCCCCAACTTCAAGGGCCTGATGGCCGCGAAGAAGGCCGAGATCACCGTCCTGGATCTCGCCGCCATCGGGGTCGCCCCGGAGCAGGTTGGCCAGGCCCATGCCGCCACCTCGGTCACCGCTGCTCAGGATCGTCCGGCCCGCACCGCCGGCGAGGTCTTCCAGGCCAATGACCCGGCTGCCGCCGCCGCGAAGATCGCTGACTTCCTCGCCGCCCAGAAGCTGATCTAAGCAGTTTTTCGCCTCTTCACACCTTCTAGGAGAATTTCACCCATGAGCACCGCATATGTCCTGGTAGAGCAGCAGGGCGGCACCCTTGACCCGGTCACCGCCGAATTGATCACCGCCGCCCGCAACCTCGGTGAGGTCACTGCCGTGGTCGTCGGCAAGACCGGTACACACCAGGCGCTCGCCGCTGAGCTGGCCGCCGCCGGCGCCGCCGCGATCATCGCCGCCGAATCCGATTCCTATGACGCCCGGCTGATCCTGCCGGAGGTCGATGCCCTCCACACGATCGCCTACGGCGCACCCGGTCCGATCCTGGTCGCCGCCACCACCGAGGGCAATGAGATCGCCGGCCGCCTGGCCGTGCGACTGGCCTCCGGGGTGCTGACCGATGTCGTCGCCGTCCACGCCGACCGGACCGCCACGCAGTCCATCTTCGGTGACACCGTCACCGTCTCTGCAGTTGTTGGCGGCGGTTGCCCGGTATACACCTTGCGCCCCGGCGTCACCGAGGCCGTGGCAGCACCGGCCGCCGGGACCGTGCAGGTCATCGGCCTGCCCGAGGCCACGGCCAAGGATGTCACCGTCGTCTCCTTCACCCCGGCTGAGGTGGCTCAGCGCCCGCCGCTGACCCAGGCCAAGACGGTGGTCGCCGGTGGCCGCGGCGTGGGCTCCGCGGAAGGCTTCACCGATCTGGTCGAGCCGCTGGCCGATGCCTTTGGTGGTGCCGTGGGCGCCACCCGTGATGCCGTGGATGAGAAGTACTACGGCCCGGTCTTCCAGATCGGCCAGACCGGCGAGACCGTCGCCCCCGATCTCTACATCGCCCTGGGCATCTCCGGCGCCATCCAGCACACCTCCGGCATGCAGACTGCCAAGACGATCATCGCGATCAACGAGGACGAGGACGCCGCGATCTTCCAGATCGCCGACCTCGGCGTGGTGGGCGACCTCTTCGAGATCACCCCGAAGCTGATCGACGAGATCACCAAGCGGAAGCAGTAACACCGATGCCGGGGCAGACCTACCTGGACCACGCCGCCACCACGCCGATGCGGCAGGTGGCGGTGCAGGCCTGGGTCGAACACGCGCAGGCGCTCAACCCGGGTGGCCAGTACAACTCCGGCCGCCGCGCCCGCAGTGTGCTTGACGACGCCCGCGAGACCATCGCGCAGCTGCTCGACTGCGATCCGGTGGAGGTCATTTTCACCGCCTCCGGCACGGAAGCCGACAATATCGGTATCCAAGGGCTTTATGCAGCCTCCGGTCTCTCGCGGGTGGTGTCCACCCCGATTGAACATCCGGCGGTCTTCGATACCGTCACCGCGCTGGGTGCTCTCGGCGCTGAAGTTGCATTACTGCCGGTGGATGGTTTCGGGCGGGTCTCGGAGTTCTCGGCGCTGGACACACCAGCTGCCGTGGCCGCCTGCATGTGGGCCAATAATGAAACTGGGGCGATCCAGCCGATAGCGGAGGTCATTGCCCGAGCCGCCGCCGCCGGCACCCCGGTCCACGTTGATGCGGTGCAGGTGGTCGGCCACCTGCCGGTGAATTTCCGTGAACTGGGAGCCACCACCTTGGCGGCCTCGGCCCATAAATTCGGTGGACCCAGGGGAGTGGGCCTACTGCTGGCCAAACGCTCCCCGGCACCGACCGGGATACTCCACGGCGGCGGCCAGGAACGTGGCATCCGCCCCGGCACCGTCGATGTCGCCGGAGCCGCAGCCACCGCGGCAGCGCTGGCCGAGGCAGTAGCTGAGATCGAGGTGGAGGTGCCGCGACTGCAGCGCCTGCGGGACCGGCTGCGCGCCGGGATTGCAGGACTCGTGGATGACGTGGCCTTCCACACCACCGAACCCGCCCTGCCCGGCCACCTGCACATGTCTTTCCCCGGTGCGGAAGGCGATAGCCTGCTGATGCTGCTGGACAGCCTCAGTGTGGAGGCCTCCACCGGTTCAGCCTGTGCCGCCGGCGTGAACCGGGCCAGTCATGTGCTCCTGGCGATGGGGGTCAGTGAAGCCGAGGCCCGTGGCGCCCTGCGGCTGACACTGGGACGTACCACCACCGCTGAAGATGTGGATCGGGTGCTTAGTCTCATCAGCGATGTCGCTGCCCGGGCCCGCGCAGCGGGCATGGCCTTCTGATCAGCGGTTACTTCCGGAACTCGTGGTTCGGGTCGAAGGCGATCTTTGCGGTTTCCCCGGCAACCGAGGAATTGCCACCGGTGATGATGAAGATCAACACCGGGGCCACCGCGTCCAGGGCGTGGCAGGTGAACTGGCTGCTGGTGTCGAGCGTGGTGCAGTCCCGCCACTCCATGGTGCCCACCATGGAGTCGCGCCAGGAGATCAGGCCGCCGAGGAGGGAAGCCTCCTGCCCCAGGGGTAACCCACCCGAGGTCATCGGCTCACCGTAGACCCCCGTCTGGGCCGGCACCGTGGAAGCTGGCGGCCGCCAGTGGCATTCCGCCAGCCACCGTTGCGGCGAGCACCCCGGCTGCTGTCATATTCCGAATGCTTCTGGACATATGTGACCTCCGGGCCATCATTAATGCGATGAATCCGGGTTAAGGGTTTGCTCAGGAGTTCTCTGGGTATTCTCTGAAATGGTTGTGATGGGGTGTGTGGATGAGGGGAGCGGGCACCTCCCTTGTGCGGTCTCCGCTGGAGCGCCCATGAGGCGTCGGGGAGGGCGTGGGGCAGAGGGAGCTGTTGCAACTTTGGGCGAAGAACTGAGAATGCTCCGTTCTTCGTCGCCTGGTCGGCATTATGGTCCAGCACGCTGAGGTCGTCGCGGACACCCGGCTAAGAATGCTGGCAGTGGGTACTCCTCAGGTGGTGAGAAACTGAGTCATCTCAGCGGTTCACCCAGGATTCTGCAACAGTATCTGTCCTCCTTGTAGATGAGTTATACGCGCCCGCGGCGCCAAGTCCATACCGATAAGCCCAGGCCCGCAACAGCGGTAACAACCCACAGGATTTTTCCCGGCCACAATGGGTCCGCGTAGTCGTCCGAGGGATCAGACAAGGGGGCGTACATGGTCCATCCATATTCCAGGCCCAGTGGCGCAACGGGGAGGAATGAATAGACGGTGAGCGCCACGGCCAAGGCGGTGATGGGAAATACCACCCAGAACCAGGGAAAGCCGAGCTGCTCTTGTTTAGCCCGCCGGGGAAGTACTGCCCCGGCGACTGTGAGGACGATGAGGACCGCGAGCCCCAGAAGCCATGTCATGGAACCATGATGTCATTTTCTTCCGGAAGTTTCGTTGGGTCGCTGTGTACGTCACTCTGGGGGTGCTGTTGCAAACAGGAATTCCAGATATTTAACTATTTGTTAGCGTGCAGCGCAGTGTGGGTGCCGGATCCGCTATTTTCGCCGAAAACGCGAGTTTGAAACAGCGCCAACCTGCGGAAACCGTCGAGCGAAGCTGCGAGTCGCATACCAGTGGCAGGGCACTCCCAGATTGGTTAGAGCTCCTATTGCTGTAGGAGTGGCCATTGGGGGTGCTGCTCGACGCGGGTCTCCATGTCGCGGAAGACTTGCAGGGAGCGCTTGAGCTTGTTGTAGATGTCACTTCCCCATTCCCAGTTCTCGAAGCCTATCCAGCCATCGAAACCGACGGCTTTGAGTGCGCCGAGCATGGCGAAATTGTCCAGCTCACCTCGGTCCAGAGGCTCGACGGTGGATACGCCCGCGAAGCCAAGCGGATGTCGGCGGGCACCGGATAGGTTCGCCTGACGCAGGTAGGGGGAGATGGCCTTTAAGGTGGCGTGGATGTCGCCGCCACCGGTGGCGTACCAGTGTGGCCCACAGAAGACGATACCGAGGTTAGGGTGGTCGATTACTCGAGCCAGTCGCAGGGCGTCATCGTGGGTTTCCATCCAGAACGTCAGGTGTGAGTACAGCAGCAGGTCGATGCCGCGGCGCTCCGCGATTTTCAGTGCCTTGTTCAGCCAGCGGATCGCGGCAGCGTCGCCGGCGGGATCTGATGGGCCGATTCCCCTTCCGGTGGTCCGGACCGCAATCTCCACCGTCGAGCAGCCTTCGAGACGCTCCAGCATCTGCAGGATCCGCTGGTTGTCCGGGTGGTGCTCGCCCTTGGCCAGGTCAGGCATGGCATATACCCCTGCCATCTCCAGGCCGTATTTGTCTTGGACGCTGCTGATCTTGTCCAGGTCTCGGTAGGCTTGCGGAGTCCAGAGTGCTAGGTACGCGCCGTCGAAGCCGATATCCTGGAGCATCTCCAGCTGGGCCTCGAAGCTGTAGATGCCGAGCGGGTTATAGAAGCAGGCGTCCATGTTGTACACGCGGTGGGTCATAGGTGATCTACTCCTTGATTTTCTTAGCGTCCGGTTTTCAGCACGGCCCAGTGCGGGTGCTTGTTCACGCGTTGCTCCATGTCGCGGAATGATCGAAGGGAATGCTCGAGGTTGTGGTAGGCATCACCGCCGAGATCCCACCCCTGGAAACCGATTCGTCCCTCAAATCCGGCCCTCTTGAGTGCACCCAGCACAATGAAGTTGTCGAGCTCTCCTTCATCGATCAGCTGGACGCGGGCCACTCCGGCCCATCCGTGGGGATCTTTGATCAGGCCCGACAGATTCGCCTGCCTCAGGTACGGTGCCATTGCCGCCAAGTCCCGGTCGAGGTTACGTCCGCCGGTGAGGTACCAGTGCGGTCCACAGAAGACAATCCCGAGGTTGGGGTGGTTGAGCTGCTGGCAGAGTCGCACGGCGTCGTTGTGCTGCTCCATCCAGTAGGAGTAGTGGGGGTAGAGCAGGAGTTGGATTCCTCGGCGTTCGGCGATCGCGAGGGCCTGCTGTAAGAAGTCGATCGCAACCGCGTCCCCGGCGGCAGCGGAGCGAGGGTATTGCCGGCCGACGGACAGGATGGGCAGTTCCACGGTGTCGGTGCCCTCCAGTCGCTCCAACAAGTTCAGAACGCGTTGAGCCTGCGGACTCTGGGTTCCCTGCGAGAGGTCCACCGGAACGAAGACCGCGGCGACATCGATCCCATACTGCTTGACCTCAGTGAGCCGCTCTGCCTCAGCCCATCCCTGGGGGCCAAAGAGCGACAGATAGGTGGCGTCGTAGCCTAGTTGCTGCAGAATTTGGGCGCGAGTCTCAAAATCGTAGGTGCCCATGGAGTTGGAGAAGAATGTGTCCATGGCATAAAGGGAATGGGTCATGGGGTTTCCTTTTGGGTTGTTGCTGTGGTCTGGGTTAGTCGAGGCTCGATGGGCACTTATGGGCGGGGAACAGGAGGACCACGTGTTCCCCCAGTTCCTCGATCACCTCGGCTGCGGGCCGGGATCCGTATTTCAGGAACAAAGTGATGCTGTTGATTCCCACTTCCCGGGCGGCGTGGAGGTACGTGATCAGGAAATCTCGTCCCGAGGCGAATCCGCCATGAATGGGGTGGGGATCTTCGGTGGGGTTGTCTCTCAGATCGAGAGTCAGGCTCTGGGCGAAGGGCTTGAACTCTCCGGCATGGTGGTGCCACTGCTGGATCCGGGAGTGCTGTGCGCGCAGTTCCTGGGGGTAGAACAACCACACGTCCGTGTTTTTCGCGAGCCATTCCACCGACTGACCGGAATGCCCCGTTCCCAGGATGGGAACGCCGGTATGTCGGGGCTTTGGAATGACGTCTCCTTGCGCCATGTCGACCCGTGGGGTGTTGAATCGCGGGAACTCCTCCGCCCAGGAACGCTGCAGGACCTAGACCGTTTCTCGATACAGGCCAGCTCTCTTCTCGTGATCGACCTGGAAAGCCGGGAACTCTAAGGGGCGGTCACCCGTGGCCAGGCCGAGGAGGAACCTCTCATCGGATATCCGGTCCAGTGAGGCAGCGGCCTTCGCCATATGCAGCGGGTGTCTCAGGGAGGCCACCATGCTGGACGTTCCGATCGCGATGTGGCTGGTTCGTGCGGCGAGATAACTGAGAAAGACCCAGGGGTCGTGGACGATCCCGGCATCGCCGAAATTTGGGTCATGCAGTGGCGCATCCCGCACAAAGAGCGACGCAAAACCCAGCTCCTCCGCTCTTTGTACCAGCTTCATCTGCTCTTCGAGATCCATCGCAGCGAAACTGCCGGAATAGGCTTCCAGGGGGAACAACAGTCCAAGCGTCAATGCTCCCTCACGGTAAGTCCGTGCATATCCGGCATGGGAAGACAGGTCAACCATGTTCTCCGTGGTCGGAACAGGAGGCATCTCAATCTCCTATGTGATCAAGCTCTGCTCGGCCCATGCTTCGAGCTGGGTAGAGGTGTGGGGGTAGTCGGCCCAGATCTGCTTCTTGAGGGAATCGACGGTCTCCTGTTGAAGCGCGTGCCGCCAGGCAGATTCGGCTTCATTCATGAGCCGGGTCAGCTTGCAGTGGCCCGGCTCTTCATCGTGGGTGACCAGCCCGTCGAACAAGCCGTTGGAGGAGTACAGGGACTGCCGTCCTTCAATCGCCATATAAACGTCATAAATCTGGATCTCACTGGGAGGGTTGCACAGGCGGAACCCTCCCTTTGCCCCCGGGATCGATGTGAGGAGACCGGCCTGGACCAGCTTCCGGAGCAGTTTCTGAAAATAGGTGGGCGAGGCACCCAGCCGGGAACTGAGCGCCTCACCCGACAGCACGGCCCTCTCGGGCAGCAGGCTGAGAATCAGCAGGGCATAGACGGCCTGCTCCACTCCCGTTCTCATTTGCATGGAGCTCATCCTTTCCGGGAACGAGTCGACACGAACCATTCCGATATAACGTGGATAATAAATATCCACGTTAACAGAAGTTTGGTTGCGGGGATTTCGAAGATCACATCGGTGGGTGTCCATGATGGGGTTTGCCAGTTAGTCTGCCCGGAGTGCAGGGGACTTCTGACGGCGCGAAGGGAGTGCGGATGTTTTGTGGGACCACCCGGTGGCCCGAATGGTTCGCCCCGTCCACTTTCCGGGGGTCGGGCCCGTCCCCGTCGTGACAGGTAATGAGCAGGACTCCCTCAACGTGCCCTGTCGGTGAGATCTTCGATTATCGTGAAGAAAATGGGGGCGGCATGAAGATCGAACTGACAATCAACCACACCCCGATTGAGGGCGAACTGTATGGCAACCCAGTGGTAAGCGAACTCGCCTAGATGCTGCCACTAACTCTCGACTTCGATGATTTCAACGGTGCTGTTGCAAACAGGAATTCCAGATATCTAACTATTTTTTAGCGTGCAGCGCAGCGCGGGTGCCGGATCCACCGTTTTCGTTGAAAACGCGAGTTTGCAACAGCGCCCTACCGGAAGTTACCGACCGGGAGATTTCGGCATGATCATGCCGGTTACTCTGCCTCGGGAGCGAGTTCATCATGGCGAGGCTTTCCGCCGGAAGCGAAGCGTCGGGTCCATTGTTCATCCTGGTACTGGGCGGGGACACCACCGCCGAGCAGCTCGCGGGCCATGGCCGCGGCGGCGGGGGAGGCGGCGTCGATAAGCGGGGTGTCCGAGCCCAGGAGGATGATGTTGCCGTAACGGCGTCCCTTGAGCATCGGCGGATCGGCGATCACCGCGACGTGTGCGAAGACTTCGAGCATGCCGGAGATCTCGGCCTTGGCGCCGCGCAGATCGGAGTGGTCCCCGCAGTTGGCCACGTAGAGCCCGCCGGGTGCGAGACCGCGCTGGCAGTGCCGGAAGAACTCCACGGTCGTGAGGTTGTCGGGGGTCACCGCGCCGGCGAAGACATCGCGGATGATGAGGTCGCGGCTGTCCGGGGTGAAGGTCTCGGCGACCGTGCGGGCATCCTCGACCCGGATCTTCACCCGGGGCGCGCGGGGGATATCGAACCATTCACGTACCAGTCGGGCCAGCTCGCCGTCGAGTTCGACCACGGTGTTGCGAGAGGTGGGGTAGACATCGGCGAAGTAGCGGGCCAGGGAGCAGGCACCACCGCCCAGGTGGGTCAGCCGGAGTTTGTCGGCCGCCAGGTGTTCGCGCACGTGTGCCTCGACCCCGGTGGCGATCCAGCGCATGTACTCGAATACCAGCTGGCGGGGATCATCCAGCACAATATGGGAACTGGGCACGCCATTGACATTGATCAGCCAACCATTGGGGGTATAGGGATCCGCCGCCAGTTCCAGCGGGCCGAAGCTGCCCTGGTAGACACCTGCCTGCGGGCCGGAATCGGCGGCGGGGGAGATGTCCTTCTTGGCGTTGGAGCGCTTGCGGGCCACGGTGGGGATGTCCTTTCGGAACTGTTCAAGCAGTGAGTTTCTTAAGTTATCGGTCGGTGTTGCGGGGAATCCAGGAGATACTCCCGCAGATAGGGAAGCGAGAAGCTGAGATAACCGTACTTGGGTACCTCCACCAGGCCGCGTTCGAGGAGGGACTTGCGTGCCATCGACAGCGCATTGGGCTTTACCCCGAGGTGCGCAGCGACCTCGCCGGTGGACACCATCCCCGCTGTTGGCGACAACTCCGCCAGGGTGTAGAGCAGGCCCAGTTCGCGGTCCGGAACCTGGTGCAGGGAAGGCCCATGGACCTGGCTGCCCATGCGCCTGATCACGTCAGTTCTGATCGCGTCGATCTGCGCGGTGGTGATCGTGGATTCCCCGGAGAGCGTGGTGTGGGCCCACGCCAAGGAGCCGGTCAGTTGCATGAGATAGGGATATCCGACGCTGAGGGCGGTGGCAGCTTCAGCGGCCCCGGCGCTCATTTCCCGGCCACCGGCACGGGCGGTCGCCAGGAACATCTCGCGGGCCTCAGAATCGGCCACCGGTCTGAGATGGATGCGCTCCGCTCTTCTGATGAAGGTGGTGCCCCGCTGCTGGAGCAGCCGTTCAATTCCTTCGGGTAGGCCGGCGGCCACCAGGGCGATATCAAAATCATCGCGGAGCAGATCCTGCACCGCAGTCGCCAGCTGATGGAGTTGATCCGCCTGCGCAGCCTGAAGTTCATCAAGGGTGATGAGCACACCGGTGCCATAGGGACGAAGATGCTCCGCGAGGTCGCGGAGTCGGGTGATCAACGTCGGCGTGGGATGGGTGGCATCCGGATGTGGGGCAGAGGTGATGGACCCGATCCCCGCAATCCCGCCGCCGGTGAGCATCCTTCTGGGCGGCTCACCGCGGACCTGTGCCAGAGCCTGGGGGATGGTCGTCCCCGCCAGGGTGGATACCAGGTGCTCATCCGGATAAGCGCGCAGGGAGATCCACCCCTGTGCCGCGGCCGCCTCCTCGAACTCATTGAGCAGGACGGTCTTCCCCATGCCGCGGGCACCGGAGATCAGCAGTGCACGGAAGGGGCTGCCAGGACCCTCCGCCAGCCCCAGCCGGAAGGAATCCAGGAGTGAATCGCGACCGGCCAGAATAGTGGGCGAGACTCCGAAGGTCGGGCGGAAGGGGTTGCGCAGCGGCGGGCTGAGCGCGGTACTGTCGGCCATATGAGGCTTCCTGAGTTGGGGAAGAATGAGAGCTCTCATCCGAGGGGAGACATAGCTTCCTCAAGGACCCATCATACCGGCTTAGATTTGATAGAACTCTGAAGCAGCCTTAGATCTGGTAGATCATTTCAGGAAGTGTAGATCCGATAGATCTACCGGGGAACTGCCAGAGTTTCACCGTGACCTCATCGGGGAAGACCACCCACCGGTGATCCGCACAGGTCCCGCCCGAAGGAACTTGTTGATTAATTCGCTGATTTCGGGAACAGCGGGATACGCTACGGTGTTGAAACTCAGCGAGAGATATCAAGAGATATAGCAGCACAAACGAGGGAGATCATGCGGGTTCTGGCGGCAATGAGTGGCGGCGTTGATTCGGCGGTGGCCGCATCGCGGGCGGTGGAGGCCGGCCACGAGGTTATCGGCGTGCACCTGGCGCTCTCGCAGGATGCTCAACAGACCCGCGAGTCCTCCCGCGGCTGCTGTTCGTTGGAGGATTCCGCTGATGCGCGCCGGGTCTGTGACAAGATCGGCATCCCCTTCTATGTCTGGGATTTCTCCGACCGTTTCAAGGAGGATGTCATCGATGATTTCATCAACTCCTATGCGGCCGGGGAAACCCCGAACCCCTGCCTGCGCTGCAATGAGAAAATCAAGTTCGCAGCCTTGCTTGAGCGTGGTATCGCGCTTGGTTTTGATGCCGTGGTCACCGGCCATTACGCCCGACTCACCCAGCCGGTCGACGGCGGTGACGGCTACCTGCGCCGCTCCATCGACCCGGACAAAGATCAGTCCTATGTGCTCGGGGTGCTCGGCGCCCATGAGATCGCGCACTGCATGTTCCCGGTCGGCGATACCCTCAAGCCGCAGATCCGCGAGGAGGCGGGTGGGCACGGCTTCTCGGTGGCCAAGAAGCCGGATTCCTATGACATCTGCTTCATCCCTGATGGCGACACCCAGGCCTTCCTGGGCCGCCACATCGGCCTGCGCCCCGGCCTGATCAAGGACCAGGACGGCCACGAGATCCAGGAACACGCCGGTGTGCATGAATTCACCATCGGTCAACGCAAGGGCCTGGATATCAAGACCCCGACCGAAGATGGTCGACCGCGTTATGTCACCGATATCGATGCCGCCACCGGTACCGTCACCGTCGGCCCGCGGGAGAAGCTCAATGTCACCGAAATCCACGCGGACCGGCTGAAGTTCCTGCACCCGGCGATGTCCGGTGAGCTGGACTGTGAGGTCCAGGTCCGGGCGCACGGCGGCGTGGTCAAGTGCCATGCCAGTATCGACCGCGAGGGTGATCTCATGGTGCTCAAGCTCGTCGAGCCACTCTCGGGGGTCGCCCGGGGCCAGGCTGCCGTGCTTTATCTTCCTGATGCTGAGGGCGATATCGTCCTGGGCTCCGGCACCATCTGCGGGACGGGCAATTAATGTCGGCCTATGGCCTGGGGGAGCTTCCCGGTATCTCGGTAGCGGAAGCCGCCGACATGATCCTCGGGGAGACCGGTGATCTGGTCCACCTGCCGCAGTTGACCGCCCGAGGTTTGGGCTCGGAGGGTATCGGCCGCACGGCCTCGCTGCTTGAGGGCCTCAACGTCGACCTTGGTCCGCGCTCCTGGATCATGTCCGCCCGCCCCCAGTTGGAGACCCGCCGCAACCGGGATCTGATCGAACGCGATCTTGAGGTCTGCGCCGAGACCTGGAACATGAAGGCCAACATCATCAAGGTGCAGGTGACCGGTCCCTGGACGCTGGCCGCGCAGATCGAGCTGGCCAACGGGCATAAGGTGATCACCGATCGCGGCGCCCTGCGCGATCTCACGGAGTCCCTGATCTCCGGGGTGCGAACGCATCTGGGGCATGTGGCACATTCCCTGGACCTGCTGGCCAGCCCCGGCGCGCTCTATTCAGAGAGCACGGATCCGCTGGTGGTACTGCAGATTGATGAGCCCTTGCTGCCGAAGATCACCGCCGGCAAGATCCTCGGCACCACCGAATTCGAGAATATCCCCGCGGTGGCTGAGAACGATATCGCCGAAAGGCTGAACCAGGTCATCGAATCCGTACGCGGTGGCGGGGTGTCCTCGGTGCTGCTGAACCAGACCGGTTATGCCCCGCTGTGGGAGGTCGCCCGGGAATCCGGTGCGGACACCGTCCAGCTGAGTCTGGACCTGCTCCGCGGCAATGAACACCTTGAGGGCTTCGGCCGCACCATCAGCGAGGGCGTGCGCTTGGGGCTGGGCATCACCCACCCGGGCGATCAGATTGATGAGCTGGGGGAGAAGCCCCGCGCCCTAGCCGTCCGCGTCGCCCGCCTCTTCGATGAGATCGGACTGGACCGCGGGCTGCTGTCCTCGGCCGTGGATGTGCACCCACGCGAGGGCATCACCCAGGGGACGCTTATCGACGCCGCGGGGGCCTACCGCATGGCGCGGGTCGTCGCCGGCATGCTGGAGCGCGACGCGGGGGACTTGTAGAAGGTTCGGGTCCATTGAGGGCCAATGCAGAAATCAGTATTCTGACTGCCGAGATTCTGGGCGCTGACCCTGGCGGTTTCCCTGCTCGGAGCTGCGCTGGCTTGGTGGATCTGGGACTTATGACTTTCGATCCCGGGAGCCCTGATCCTCCTGATAGGCATGTTCTTCCTGCTGCGCCGCGAGTTCCGCCCCAACCGTTCACAGGGACATTGTGTGGGTATCGTTGACTGCACACGAGGTGCCCCTGCGCTGAGGGAACCCCTGAATGCTCTCCGGGAGATTGTTGCTCTATCTGAGGGGGAGGCCTGCCTCTAAGGCCGACTGGAATCTGTGTCCGTGGCGGTCGGGGTAGGCAGAGAACTACCCTGAGGAAGGCAGCCGGAGTATGGAACTGGACCAGGACAACCGAAGAGTGAAGCCATGAAGATACTGCACAGATGGGCCTGGATCTCGGTCTGGGTGTCCCTTGCCGTAGGGGTGTCGCTGGCTATCGGCGGGTTGAACGGCTTCTACGTCACCCTGCGTATGTTGCAGTTTGAGGATGCCAATGTGTCAGCTCCCCTGCATCGCATTGAGACGGCCTGGGGATACATGTGGCCGGGGGTCTGGTTCCTGGCTTATGGGGCGATTCTGGGAATCGGGATGAAGGTGCTACCGAAAACTTTCTGAGGCACTCGCCTAGGGCAGAGGGAATGCCATACTGGCGCTCCGGAGCTTCAGGGCAGGGTTCTTTGAATCCCGCTCACCGAATCCCGGCGCCGTGGCCATGTGGCACTTCCATCCAACGCCCGAAACACCGCCAGGCCAGGGAGTATTCAGAGTGCGATTGCGGTGGGCCACCACAGCCACACCGGGATATGGGTGTTCCACACTGAGATGCACACCATGAAAAACAGGCCGGACACAATGGTGGAGGCCGCTGTCCGCAGCGGTTTCCCAGGTTTCCTCCAAAGTGTCCAGGTGGTGTGCACCGCAGTAGTTAGGGCCAGGATTGCCAGCTATAGGGGTCAAGCTGTGGCCCTTGCCTTTTGTCGGCAATTCGGGACCATTGTGCCGCAATGTACATGCTTCCCTCAGCTCGGCGCGCAAATGGCCTCGCAACTTGAAATTGCGAGGCCAGTGAGCTCGTGGAAGAGAGTTTCCCGGCTCGGCGAATGCTACTTTCGCACAGCCTCGTAGCCAGCTTCCTTGACAGCGGCGATGACGGCCGCATCATCAAGCTCGCCTTCGGTGGTGACGGTGAGCAGCTTGGTGTCCTTGTTCGCCTTGGCGGTGGTCACGCCGGGAATTTCGGAGACCTCTTCCTGGACGGAGGCTTCGCAGTGGCCGCAGGTCATGCCGGTGACGGTGTATTCGAGGGTGCTCATGATGACTCCTAGTGCGTTTAAAATGTAGGGGGTACCCCTATAGGGTATCAATCTGTTGGCGGAATTGCACTGCTACCGGGGTCCTGGCTCTTCCTCCCTCAGCCCTGCATCGGCCAGGAGGTGTTGACGGTGGTCGCGTCCCTGCCCCGTCCCTCGAGGTACTTCTTGAAGTCGGTCTGCATCTCGTAATAACCCACCGCCTGGAACTCCATCAGTTCCTCCGCGGACATCTGCGCCAATTCCGGCCAGAGCTTGATCTGCTTCCAGGCGATCCGGGCGGCGGCCAGTGCATCCGAGGTGGCCTCGTGGGCATTGTCCAACCGGACGTTGTAATGCGCACAGAGGTCAGTCAGGGTGCGCTTGCCCTTGCGGTACTTGTCCTTGAGCTTGTCGATGACGAAGGGATCATAGACCAGGCCGTCGACGGTGAACTCCGGGCTCTGGGAGCGGAGGATCGTCAGATCATAGGAGGCATTGAAGACGATCAGTGTCAGCCCGTCATTCCAACCCGCCCGGATTCGTTGGATGGACTCGGCGAGTACCTCATCATGCGGGCGCCCGTGTTCCCGGGCGTATTCGGTGCTGATGCCGTGGATAGCGGTGGTTTCCTCGGGGATCTCGATGCCCGGGTCGGCGAGCAGCTCGACCGGGTCGACCTCGCGGCCGTCGATACGCACCATGGCGGAAGTGACGATCCGCGCTTCACGGGGGTTAACGGAGGTGGTCTCGAGATCGAAGGAGAGCATGCGGGAGGCATCGAAGTTACTCATGCCCACAACCCTAGCGGGGCCACCGGACACGGCTGCCGCCCACCGTGGCAAACCACCCGTGTCCGGTGCTCTCGATAGAATCGGACACCGTGACTGATAAAGACGTGGACCTGCGCCGGAAATGGAATGATCTCGCCGAGGAGGTCCGCCACCACCGGGACCTCTATTACAACCGTCAGCCCATCATCGCTGACGCCGAGTTCGACGAGCTTTTCATCGCGCTGCAACAGTTGGAGGCGGAGCATCCGGAACTCGCGGTACCGGATAGTCCGACCATGCAGGTCGGTGCTCCCGTGGCGGTGGCCTCGAGCTTCGCCAATGTCGAGCACCTCGAGCGGATGATGAGCCTGGACAATGTCTTCGATGATGAAGAACTGCTGGACTGGCTCACCCGCACCCCGGCCCCGCGCTACCTCACCGAACTCAAGATCGATGGCCTGTCCATCGACCTGATCTACCGCAACGGTCGCCTCGAGCGGGCAGCCACCCGTGGGGATGGTCGCGTGGGTGAGGATGTCACCGAAAACGCCCGCGTCATCGAGGATATTCCCGGCGAGCTGAGTGGTAGCGAGGAATATCCGGTCCCGGAGCTGCTGGAGGTCCGCGGTGAGGTCTTCATCGCCATCGAAGACTTCGCTGAGGTCAATGAACGCCGCATCAATGATGGGGGCAAGCCCTTCGCCAATCCCCGCAACGCCGCGGCTGGTTCGCTGCGACAGAAGAACACCGAGGATGTGAAGAAGCGCCGGCTGCGCATGATCTGTCACGGCCTCGGCGCCACCACCGGTTTCACCCCGGAATCCCAGTGGGAGGTCTACCGCGCGCTGGCTGCCTGGGGCCTGCCGGTCTCGCCGTACACCGAGGCCGTGGAATCGGTGGCGGCGATCCAGGAGAAGGTGGCGTACTGGGGTAAACACCGTCAGGCCGCCACCCATGAGATGGACGGCCTGGTGGTCAAGGTTGATTCCCTCGCCGGGCAGCGTGCCCTCGGCTCCACGAGCCGCGCCCCGCGCTGGGCGATCGCCTACAAGTACCCGCCGGAGGAGGTCACCACCACGCTGCTGGATATCCAGGTCGGGGTGGGGCGTACCGGCCGGGTGACTCCCTTCGCCATCATGGCGCCGGTTTTGGTCGCCGGTTCCACCGTCGCGATGGCCACCCTGCACAACCAGACCGAGGTCAAACGCAAGGGGGTGCTCATCGGGGATACCGTGGTCATCCGCAAGGCCGGAGAGATCATCCCGGAGGTGCTCGGCCCGGTCGTCGAAAAGCGTACGGGCAGCGAGCGTGAGTTCATCTTCCCCACGCTGTGTCCGTCCTGCGGCACCCGCCTGGCGCCGCAGAAGGAGGGCGATATCGACTGGCGCTGCCCGAACACCCGCAGCTGTCCCGCACAGCTTTCCGCCCGCCTGACCTACCTGGCTGGCCGCGGTGCCTTCGATATCGAGGCGCTGGGGGAGAAGGGGGCCCAGGACCTGATCCGGCACGGCATCCTCACCGATGAGTCCGGACTCTTCGACCTGGACGAGGAGAAATTGCTGGCTTCGAAGGTCTACACCACCAACGCCGGGAAGATGAACGCCTCCGGTAAGAAGCTGCTGGAGCACCTGGCGCAGGCGCGGCAGACTGATCTGTGGCGGGTGCTGGTGGGCCTGTCGATCCGCCACGTCGGCCCGATGGCCGCCCGCGCGTTGGCCGCCCGCTACCACTCCATGGCCGCGCTTCGCGACGCCGCGGTGGAGGACATCGCCGAAACCGACGGCGTGGGGCTGATCATCGCCCAGAGCTTCCGCGAATGGTTCGAGGTGGACTGGCACCGCGACATCGTGGCGCACTGGGCCGCCGCCGGCGTGACCATGGAAGAGGAAGCCGGGGAGGAGATCGCGCAGACCCTGGCCGGGTTGACCATCGTGGCCACCGGTTCCCTGGAGGGCTTCACCCGCGACTCCGTCAAGGAAGCCATCATCTCCCGGGGCGGCAAGGCCTCGGGGTCGGTGTCGAAGAAAACCGACTATGTGGTGGTCGGTGGGAATGCCGGCTCCAAGGAAGTCAAGGCCCGTGAACTCGGTCTAAAAATCCTTGATGAGGCAGGTTTTGTCCGCCTGCTGGCGGCGGGGCCGGAAGTTCCTGAAGAGGAGCCCACTGCCGCGGAAGAGAACGGCGAGGGGGAATAGCGGGCCCATGCGGAAGCCGCCGGGGAGCGGAGAAGATGCTCCCCGGCGTGACCAGCCGCGCTAGGTCAAAATGGTGCCGACGATCTTGCCCAGGGCGCCCAGGTGCTCGACCTCGCTGGCCAGGAAATTGGGGCCGCCGGTGCGCCCGATGACCATCACCATATTGGTTCCGGCCAGCCGCGTGGCCGCCAGCGTGGAGTCCAGCAACGCCCAGGAATCGGGGATCCAGGACTCGGAATCCGGGTCGAGGACCCGCGCCTTGGTGATATCGACTTCGGGGGCGGAACCATCATCTTCAGGGGCAGCCTGTGAGGCGGCGACCCGCCTGGAGGAGTTCGCGGTATCGAGCACGATCACCCAGCTGGCGGTCATCGACCGCGGGATCACCGCGACAAGCTTTTCCATGGCCTTGGCGATGTTGTGCTTCTGGGAGGCGATATCGGAAAGCATATGGATCTGACCGCGGCGGTCGATGGTGCCGGTGAAGGGGCGGATGGAATCGACCTCCGCGCCATCGATGGTCTGGATGGCGGTGATCAGGCTGTCCGCCATGGTCGTCTTTGGCAGGTGCACCACGATATCGTCGACCACTGTTTCATTCGGCAGGGTCTGCACTACATCCACGGACTGGATATTGCCGTCTACCAACCCGATTGCTTCAGCGAGTTCCCCCAAACTGCCCGGGACATCAGGCAGCTGGACGCGGATCAGGAAGGACATCGTGGGTTCCATGGTTCCTCGGGCATTCATCTCTAGGTTTATAACTGTTCCAATGCTAGCCACATTTCCTTTCCGACGACAGGAACCTGCTATCAGAGGTGCTCGCGGTGGGTGTGGGGGCGGTGCAGTAGGATTACCTGAGGTCGGGCCCACTGGGGCCCATCATCCCCGGAAGTCCACGATGCGAAAGAGGAAGTAGTACACGTGCCTGAGATTTCGCGTGACGAGGTCGCCCACCTCGCGAAACTATCCCGTCTTGCCCTGAGTGAGGAGGAACTCAAGGAGTTCGCCACCCAGATTGACGGCATCATCGGTTACGTCTCGGACGTGCAGAAGGTCGACGCCCAGGGTGTTGCACCCATGAGCCACCCGCATGCCATCCAGACCGCCATGCGAGAAGACGTCGAAGAAAAGACGCTCACCGCTGAGCAGGCCCTGGATCAGGCGCCCGCAGTGGAGGACCAGCGATTCGTCGTACCGCAGATTCTGGGGGAGCAGGACTAATAATGAGCACCAACTACGTGGTCGGCGATGCCGGCCTGACGAGCCTTTCCGCAGCCGAACTGGCTGAAAAGATCCACTCCCGCGAGGTCACCTCCCGCGAGGTTGTCCAGGCGCACCTGGACCGCATCGCCGAGACCGATGGCCAGCTGCATGCTTTCCTGCACGTCGGTGCCGAGGAAGCCCTGGCCGCCGCGGATGCCGTGGACAAATCCCTGGATGCAGGCGAGGCTCCGGCCTCCCCGCTGGCAGGTGTGCCCCTGGCGCTGAAGGATCTGTTCACCACCACCGATGCCCCGACCACCGCGGCATCGAAGATCCTCGAGGGCTGGATCAGCCCTTATGACGCCACCGTCACGCGCAAGCTCCGCGAGGCCGGCATCCCGATCCTGGGCAAGACCAACCTGGATGAGTTCGCGATGGGTTCCTCCACCGAGAACTCCGCCTACGGTCCCACCCACAACCCCTATGACCTGGAGCGCACCGCAGGTGGCTCCGGCGGCGGCACCTCGGCCGCCCTGGCTTCCGGCCAGGCTCCGCTGGGTATCGGCACCGATACCGGTGGTTCCATCCGCCAGCCGGCCGCGCTGACCAACACCGTCGGTGTGAAGCCGACCTACGGCACCGTCTCCCGCTACGGCATGATCGCGTGCGCCTCCTCTCTGGATCAGGGTGGCCCCACCGGTCGCACCGTGCTGGACACCGCCCTGCTGCATGAGGTCATCGCCGGCCACGACCACTTTGACGCCACCTCCGTCAACCGCCCGGTTGCCCCGGTCGTCGCTGCCGCCCGCGAAGGCGCCAACGGTGACCTGAGCGGTGTCAAGGTCGGGGTGGTCAAGCAGTTCGACCGGGAGGGCTTCCAGCCGGGTGTGCTGGAAAGCTTCCACCAGGCCGTGGCTCAGCTGAAGTCGCAGGGTGCGGAGATCATCGAGGTCGACTGCCCGAACTTCGATGAAGCACTCTCCGCCTACTACCTGATCCTGCCCTGTGAGGTCTCCTCCAACCTGGCACGATTCGACGGTATGCGTTATGGTCTGCGCGCCGGCGACGACGGCACCCATTCCGCGGATGAGGTCATGGCGATCTCCCGTGCGGAGGGCTTCGGTCCCGAGGTCAAGCGCCGCATCATGCTGGGCACCTATGCCCTGTCCGTGGGCTACTACGATGCCTACTACCTGCAGGCGCAGCGCGTGCGTACCCTCATCGCCGAGGACTTCACCAAGGCCTATGAGCAGGTCGACGTCCTGATCTCCCCGGCCACTCCGACCACCGCCTTCAAACTGGGCGAGAAGGTCGATGATCCGCTGGCGATGTACAACTTCGACCTCTGCACCCTGCCGCTGAACCTGGCTGGCCTGTGCGGTATGTCCGTGCCCGCAGGTTTCGCCGAGGACACCAATCTGCCGGTTGGGCTGCAGATCATGGCCCCGGCCTTTGCCGATGACCGCCTCTATAAGGTGGGCGCAGCCTTCGAGGCTGGCCGGAAGTAGTACAGACTGCTCGAAAGCGTTTTAAGTCCTGCGGGGCAGGGAGTTCGCTCCCTGCCCCGCAGGACTTTTTCCTGCTCTCATCACCTGGTGGTGGTTGCTGCGGAGAAGAAGCTTTGATGGATGCGCTAGGCCCCATTAAAGCCAGTCAGCTCATCGGCTAGCTACTCGCACCATCTTGCTAAGGTTCGGTCGCCATTAAATATGTTCAAGCCCTACGCTAATCGTTGATCTTTGACCTTCGCTGAGTTGTGAAATCGTGAGGAAAATGACCGCCAAAACCAATGTTTTTCAAAGACGTCTTAATGGAAATATCTTGAAGCTCGTTATAGTCACTGCGGCAATCCTGCTGGTCACCATGGGATGGTCCATGTGGTCATCAGACTTCAGTGTGGTGTCTGTCTTGATCTTCCTTGTCTGTGTTGTTCTGAGCGTATGGGTGCTCACGATGCGCGTGATTTTGACCGTCGGGGAGAAAGAAGTAGTGGTGTCTGTGGCCGGAATCTTCTCTGAACGGATCCCGGTGGCTGATATTGATCGAGTTACCCCCGGTCCGGAGACCGGGATCAAGGAAGGCGCGGGTGCCAGGTTCATCGGCAATGACATGGGCTATCTCGTGGGTGGGAGCAGCGTACGTATTTCACGATCACAACAGTCATTTCTGGTCTCGGTTGATTCGCCAGAAGATGTTATCCAGGCCATCGATGCAGTCACATCCTAATCACGGCAGGTCTTGAGATTAAGACACTGGATTAGTCCCGAAAAACACTGGATTATCCGAGGGGCCGACCCCCGTCCACTTTCCGGAGGTCGGCGCCCAGGCGCCACGCCTGAACGCGAAAACCTGCCGCAAGGTGGGCAAATCCGATGCGTTTGATGCCCACCAGATCGCTGCGGCCACGCTGGGATCGCCGGAGGAGAAGCTGCGTCGGCTTCGGTCGGGCGACGGGATCCGCCAGGAGATACGGATCCTGGCGACCGTCAGGGGCTCCATGACCAAGGACCGCCCCAGATCGGTCAGTGCCCTGGTGCGCAGCAACGATCTGGGCACCGGTGTCCGCAAGAAACTCGCCCCCGCCCAGATCGCCGGGGTGTCCCAGCGGCGGACGAGGGAAGAAGAACTGTCCTTGACCTGGATGATCAACTTAAGGCCAACGAGATGCAGCTGGAAGAGACAGGATTCAAGACGATCAGTGCGGCGAAGATCCTCACCGCGTGGTCTCGCGAAGGCCGAGTTCGTAACCAAGCAGCCTTCGCTTCCCTGGCGGGAGTCAACCCCCTCCCTGCCTCGTCTGGGAACACCGTCAGACGCCGACTCAACTGAGGCAGCGGTAGCTCCCTGAACAGCGCTCTGCACATGGTCGCTCTATCGAAGATGACCCAGGATGCCGAAACCCCTAAGCATGTGGAAAAACGTCGAGCCAAGCACCGAACGGACAAAGAAATCCGCCGCGGCATCAAACGTTACCCGGCCCGCTGGGTCTACCGGATACTCAATGCCTCAGCTGTAGCTTCAAATGCGGCTTGATAGACATAGAAGTCAAAGCGATGCTGCAAGCCACATATTTGCCCTGGTCGACGCGATATTCTGGTTATCTACCGTTCTCCGCGCACCACTGCTCACCGTACTGGGCAAAGTCTTTAGAAGTGCCGTACACGTGGTTTGGTGCCTGAAATGCATCACGCACGACAAGACCAGGCTCGAGCGATTCAATCTCTCCTACGGTTAATGCCACGCCGGAAAGGTATTTCTCCTCGGCAAAAGGAAGGGGTAACCCACCTTTCTCAACGCTCGGGCTGGCAATAATGTACTTTTCCTTTTCCGTGGGTAGCGCAAGTGGCTCTACAACGTCCCACGGTGCAGGAGCTGCCAGGTTGACGGCGACGTATCCCGACGCTGGCTCGGGAGGCTCGAGTGCTCCTAACGGGGGATTATTCGTCCCGGAAGGACCGTCGTAGAAACCGCCCACGAGCTCCAGGCGGTTCACCGCGTTGTTGTCACAGATATGCATATGGACGGTGATATTTCCGTCGCCATTGGATGAGATACCGGATATGCCTTGGGACTCCACGTTGATGTAGTTGCCGCAGCCAGTGAGGGCGAAAACCGGTAGCAACAGGATGAGGCGCTTCATATACTCAAGGCTATAAGGTTCTCCAGGCCCTGACTGACAAAAGCTTTCCGAAGGAAGCACAGCTACCCAAACGGGTGCTGTGACTCGCAGCTTGACAGGCATAGAGGAGCTCAAACGAAGCAGATAACCGCACACCGGAATCGAAGAAAACCGACTCCACAGGAGCCGGAAAAGTGAAAAATTGCCTTGATCTTGAGTCCGTCAAGGTCTTTTCGCTATTTTTCCAGAAAATTTCTTGGGATATAACCGCAGGTCAGATCGATGGCAGCGCTAAATGAAAAACTCTTCATGTGGGCTTAATGGTGGGATCATCATGGCTTGGTTTATTAGTAATCAGCAGCCGGGCAGTTCCGCCGGGCAGTGTGAATCCTCAACCCGAAGGAAAAGCCATGACCTCTGTGCTTACTGAAAACCTTGCCCCCATCACCGCTGACACCATCGCCGCACTCAGCACTGCCCCTACCGCACCGCACGCCGAAGAGATCATCACTAACCCGGCTGCCCTTGGCCCCGTCGAGATGATCCCGGTCCCGGCGCGCATCCAGTCCTCCTACACCACTCGTTTCGTCGGTCAGGCTCTGGACTCCGGTGCCGGCTTCCACCTGGTCCGTGGCGCTGAGATCCGCCCGCAGGTCGGTGATGTGGTGATCGCCCGCGTCGTGACGATCAACAATCACAAGCGCATTGAGACCCAGGACTCCCGCAAGGCCATCCTCTTCGAGGGTGCCCTGGTCATGCTTTCCTATGGTCACCGCTATGCCGCGGATCAGTTCCTGGCGCATGTGCCGGAGAACCTGGATAGCTGCCACCTGGTCGCGGCCGGTGGAATCGCGGGTCAGGTCACTGAGCGTCACGCAAAGATCGGTGCGCCCACCGTGATTGAGCCGCTGGGTCTGCTCGCGACTGCTGACGGGGTGGTCAACCTCCGTGACTTCGCCGCCTACCGCAATGACACTCCCGAGTGCGTTCCGGCTCGCCATAATCGCCCCGAGGTCATCGCGGTACTGGGTACCTCGATGAACTCCGGAAAGTCCACCACCATGGCCTGCCTGGCGAACGGTCTGAGCAAGGGGGGCCGTAGCGTGGCCTCCGGCAAGATCACCGGTACCGGGGCCGGCAATGACCGGATGATCTACCACGACGCCGGCTCTGATCATGTCATCGACTTCACCGACTACGGTTATCCCACCACCTTCAAATTGGACATGGCGGATATCCGGGATCTGACCATCAACATGGTCACCGATCTGGCCGCCAAGGGTGCTGATGTCATCCTCGTGGAGATCGCCGATGGTATCTACCAGACCGAGACCTATCAGTTGCTGCGCGACGAGAAGTTCCAGGCCGTGGTCGATCAGGTCATCTTCTCCGCCACTGATGCCCTCGGTGCCCGCACCGGCGTCCAGGAGCTCATCGCCGCTGGGCTGCATGTCGGTGCCGCCTCTGGCCTGATGACCAGCTCCCCGCTGGCCACCAACGAGGCCGGCATGGTGCTTTCAGAGTTCGGGGTACCGGTGGTCGGGACCTATAACCTCAAGGATGCGGGCACGGCTGCCAATATCCTGATCCGTAATTAGCGCTGAGGAAGCGGTGACCGTAGTGACACAGACCCTGGGCCAGAACAGTGAGCGGGCGATCGAGCCCGGCACCTCGTCCGGAACTGCCCGGAGCGCGCCGAAGATGCCCCCGGTGTGGCAGGGCCGCCGCCGCATCCTCCTGATCACCCTTTTCATCCTCGGCGTGATGCAGGCGGTGCTCGCCCTGACCATGACTTTCAGCGTGGATCAGTTGCTTCAATCCGTACCGGACGCCCAGGATGGCGCGGTCCTGCAGGACGGTGCGCAATGGCGGCGGCTGCTGGTGCTGGTGGGTTCGGTCCTGGGGATTGGTGTGGCACGTTGGCTGGAGCGCATTGTGGCTGAGGATCTGGGGCAGGACTATGTCTTTGAGCAGCGGCACCGGCTGGTCACCTCGGCGTTGGGGAGCACCAAGGAGGGGCGTTCGCTGGGGGTGATCGTTACCCGGGCCTCCAATGATCTCAGTGCGATCCGCAATTGGTTGGCGCTGGGCATTGTCCCGCTGATCACCGCCGTCCCGTTGATCTTCATCGTCCTGGGGGTGCTGGCCTTTCAGAACTGGCCGGTGGCGCTGGCGGTGACCATTCCGATGGCAGGGATGCTGCTGACCCTCCCGTGGATGGCCTCGGTCGCTCATACGCGGGCGCGGACGCTGCGCCGCTACCGTGGTCGACTTTCTGCCCGCATCGCGGATTCGGTGCGGGCAGGGGAGTCGGTGCAGGCCGCCGGCGCGCTGCGGCGCGAGCTCAAGGCGGTGGACCGGGACTCCACCAAGGTGGTGGATGCCGCGGTGGACCGCGCGGCGATCACCGGCCTGATCCGGGCGATGACGGTCACGGTTGCTTCGCTCTCCACCGTCGCGGTGGTGGTGACGGCGACCATGGGCCTGGTCAGTACCGCCGGGGTCGCCTCCATCATGACCTTGCTTGGAGTGCTGGCCACTCCGTTGGGTGATCTGGGCAAAGTGGTCGAGTACCGCCAGAACTATAAGGCGGCCCGCCGCACGCTGGGCCCGATGCTCACTGAGGCGGAGGAGATCAAGAAGGATGAGAAGTCCCGGGAGCGGCGCTTCCGGAAGTTGCCTCAGGAAGCTGAGAACCCTGCGGCTGGTCTGGAGATCCATCATCTGGTGGTCAATGGTCGGGTGATCCCGGAGGTGTCGGCGAAACCGGGGGAGCGGATCCACCTGGTCTCCGAGGACCCTGGCCAGGTTCGGCGGGCTGTCCACGATCTGATGGCGGGCCGCTCCTCGGGGCCCTTCGATGCCGAGCTCGCTGCGCCGGAGATTGAGATCTCCGGACTCGACTTCGTTAATGCCCCGGGCAAGGTGCGCCGCACTCTCGTGGGCTTCGCCTCTGATCAGGTTCCCCTGGAGCGCGGCAGCATCAGGCGACTGGTGTCGCTGCGCGCCCCGGACGCCTCCGATGCGGAGATCCGGGAGGTGTTGGAGCAGGTGGGTCTGCTGGCGAAGGTTGAGTCCCGGGAGAAGGGGATGGGCCAGACGCTGAAGAATGGTGGTGCGGCCTGGTCGCCCAGCGATGTAATGCGGCTGAAACTGGCCCGGGCCCTGCTGCACTCCCCGGCACTCCTGCTGCTGGAGGGGGTGGATACCGCCCTTGATGCCGATGGCCTGGTCCTGCTGAACCGGATCATTGCGGAGTACCCCGGTGTGGTGCTGTGTTCCTCACATCGTTCTGATTTCTTCCCCGGAGAGTTCCGCGAGTGGGATCTCGATGGCCCCTCCCTGCTGCCGGAACACTTCAACCGCGGTTGGCATTCCAGCGGCGACGCCGGGGAAGAAGATGATGATTAGCAGCCTGCCGGGCCGCGGGCGTCGCTAAGCAGTTTCCCTCACGATATATCGGAATAGGGTAGCCTTAGTGAAGAGGTTCCTCATCCTGGGCCGGCGTGCCCCACCTGCCGGCCCAGGATGATGAACTAGTACCGATAGGAAAGTAGGTTCACTCACTCATGTCCACCCCCGCAGCAAAACCCGGCAATCCGCGTAAGGGCCGCCAGGCCACCGAAGCCACCGTCACCTCTGTCACCCGGCTCAGTAATGAGCTGGTGCGCATCGGTTTTGACAGCCCCGGTATCAAGGGCGCGGAGCTGCCGCACACCGATCACTACGTCAAGCTGCTCTTCGTTCCGGAAGAGGCGGACTACTCCTGGCCCTTCGATCTGGCGGAGATCAAGGACACCTACCCGCGTGCCCTGCACCCGGTGACCCGCACCTATACCTTCCGACGGGTCGATGTTGCGGCCGGCACCTTCGAGCTGGATTTTGTCACCCATGGTGACCAGGGTCTGGCCGGGCCCTGGGCCAAGCGCGCCCAGGTCGGCGATATCATCGCCTTCGTCGGTCCCGGTGGCGCCTGGCATCCGGCAGCCAGCTATGAGCACTTCATCTTCGCCGGTGATGAGTCCGCGGCCCCGGCCATCGCCTTCTCGCTGGAGAATCTGCCCGCAGGTGCCACTGCCACCGCCTATGTTGAGGTCGCGGATGAGAACGCACACTTCGAGATGCCCCAGCCGGCGGGCGTGGAGCTGGTCTGGGTGCACCGTGAAGGGGACACCCACGGCCATCAGCTGTGCGAGGCCGTCCGCGAAGCGGGTATCCCGGATCAGCGCACCAGCTGGTTTGTCCACGGTGTCGCCGAGATGCTCAAGGAGATGCGTCGTTTCCTCTTCTTCGACCACGCGGTACCCAAGGAAGATGTCTCCATCTCCGGTTATTGGCGCATCGGCATGACCGAGGATCAGTGGCAGGAATCCAAGCGTGATTTCAACGCCGAGATCGAGGCCGCCGAGGCTGAGTTCGCCGGGAAGTAGCACGGCTGTAATAGAACACGGCCGTCGATAAGCGCTTATCGACGGCCGCGAAACGCCTCCGGGGGAGGCACAGGTCAGGCTATTTAGAGTCGGAGAGCGCGTAGGCGGCACCGGCCGCCGCAGCGGTGACGGTGAGCACGGCCGGCCAGGAGCCGATCTTCTTGGCCAGCGGGTGTGAGAGACCGAAACCCGCGACATAGGTGGTGGCCAGCGCGGCGGTGATGGCCGGGTTGGTCTTGGCCAGCCAGGAGCGGCCGGCCCAAATTCCGGCGGCGGCGAGCACGGCACCGCCGACCGGACGGATTCCGGTTTCGCGGGCGGAGAGGTATCCGCCGAGGATGCCGGTGGTGACCACCAGTGCAGTGTTGACGTCTTCAGGCTTCTTGATGTCGATCATTCCCATGAGGATGAGACTACCCTCGGCCCCGTGAGCGGGGGAGTCGGACTCCGGGCGGCACACCTCTCAACGAGTGCAGGAATAGGGCTTAGAATCACTGAAATGACCACCTCCAACCCAAACTCCCTGGTCCTGCCCGCGCCTCAGGCGTGGCGGGCGCTGATCGCGCTGTGCATCGGGTTCTTCATGATCCTGCTGGACCAGACGATCGTCGCGGTGGCCACCCCGGCCTTCCAGCAGGAACTCGGGGCCTCGATGAACCAGGTCGTCTGGGTCACCTCGATCTACCTGCTCTGCGTCCTGGTGCCGATGCTGTTCACCGGCCGGCTCGGAGATCGTTTCGGCCAGCGTAATCTCTATCGCGTCGGCATGACGATCTTCATCCTCTCCTCCCTGGCCTGTGGCCTGGCGCCGACCATCGAGGTGCTCATCGCGGCGCGCGCGGTCCAGGGGATCGGCGCGGCGATTTTGACCCCGCAGACCATGAGTGTGATCAACCGGGTCTTCGCCCGGGAGAAGCGGGGCGCGGCACTGGGGGTCTGGGGTGCGGTCGGCGGCATCGCCGGGGTGGTGGCACCGACGCTGGGTGGCTTCATCGTGGAGGCGGTGGGCTGGCAGTGGATCTTCCTCATCAACATTCCCATCGGCATCGTCTCCCTGATCCTGGTCAGCCGCTGGGTGCCGGATATGCCCCGGGCGGTGCGCCGGATCGACACCCCCAGTGTGCTCGCCTCCCTGGTAGGGATGGGTGCGCTGGTCTTCGGCATTCAGCAGGGTCCGGAGCTGGGCTGGCCCTGGTGGATCTGGCTGCTGCTGGCCGCCGGTGCCAGCGTGATGTACTACTTCCTCAGGTTGCAGTGCAGTGCGGGACAGCGGGGCAATGACCCCCTGCTGCCACTGGAGATCTTCCGCAACCACAACTTCTCCCACGGGGCCTTCTCGATCGCCACCATGGGATTCACCGTCTCCTCGATGATGCTGCCGATCATGTACTTCCTGCAGGACGGCCAGGGACTGAGTGCCTTCCAGGCTGGACTGATGATGCTGCCCATGGCGGCATTGTCCATCGTGCTCTCACCGACGGTGGGCCCGCTGGCGGACCGACTGCACCCGCGGATCCTCTCGATGTGGGGTTTCGGGGCCATGGCCGTGGCACTGATCAGTGCCTCCCTGGTGATGCGCTTGGAACTCAGCGTCTGGTGGTTCCTGGTGCCGGTGGTGATCATGGGCTTCGGCCAGTCCCTGGTCTGGGCGCCGAACTCCGCGACTTCGATGCGCACGGTCGACCCGGTCCACATGGGTGCAGCCTCAGGGGTCTACAACACCGCCCGGCAGGTCGGTGCGGTGGCCGGTGCCGCAGCCGTCGGCGCCGCGATGCAGACCGGAATCACTCACCTCGAGGTGGACATCGTCATGGCCAACGCCATTTTGCTCCCGGGATTCGCCCTGATCGCGGGCTTCATCGCGGTTGCCCGATTCCGGGCGGAGGATCACCTGGAAAACGCCTCCAGCCCAGCGTAAGCCTGACGCCGCAGCTACGATGAACAGCATGCGAATTGCGACTTTGACATCGGGCGGAGACTGCCCTGGGCTGAATGCAGTCATCCGGGCCATCGTGCGGACCGCGAACGCGGAATTCGGCTCCACCGTCGTCGGATACCAGGACGGCTGGGTCGGTCTGATGGAGGACAAGCGGGTCCAGCTCTACGATGATGAGAGCATCGACCGCATCCTGCTGCGTGGCGGCACCATCCTCGGAACCGGTCGCCTCCACCCGGACAAGTTCAAGGCCGGGCTCGAGCAGATCAAGCAGAACCTCGCCGAAGCCGAGATCGATGCCCTGATCCCGATCGGCGGCGAAGGCACCCTCAAGGGCGCGCAGTGGCTCGCCGATAACGGCATCCCGGTGGTCGGCGTTCCCAAGACCATCGACAATGACGTCAACGGCACCGACTACACCTTCGGCTTCGATACCGCCGTCGCCGTGGCCACCGACGCCATCGACCGGTTGCACACCACCGCCGAGTCCCACAACCGGGTGATGATCGTCGAGGTCATGGGTCGCCATGTCGGCTGGATCGCCCTGCACGCCGGGATGGCCGGTGGCGCCCACTACACCGTGATCCCTGAGGCACCCTTCGATATCGCCGATATCTGCAAGAAGATGGAACGACGCTTCCAGATGGGCGAGAAGTACGGCATCATCGTCGTCGCCGAGGGCGCGCTCCCCAAGGAGGGCACCATGGAACTCCATGAGGGGGAGATCGACCAGTTTGGCCACAAGACCTTCACCGGCATGGGCCAGCAGATCGCCGATGAGATCCACCGGCACCTGGGCCACGATGTGCGCACCACCGTCCTAGGCCACATCCAGCGTGGCGGCACCCCGACTGCCTTCGACCGCGTGCTGGCCACCCGCTATGGGGTGCGTGCCGCCCGCGCCTGCCATGAGGGCCAGTTCGGCAAGACCGTCGCCCTGCACGGGGAGAGCATCGAAATGGTCGCGCTCGCCGATGCCGTGGGCACCCTCAAAAAGGTGCCGATGCGCCGCTACGAGATCGCCCAGGCGGTCTTCGGCTAGCGTCCTCCGCTTATCGACGTCCCGCGCCTGCCCGGCGTGGGACGTCGCCTTGTGTGTTCCTCCGGGCGGTCGCCAGGCGGCCCTGTTCGACCAGCCGGAGAGCGATGGCGGCGGTAAAGGTCTTGGATACCGAGCCAAGGTAGAAGGCTTCCTGGGGATCCGCACCGTCGGTATCCAGGATCTCGCCGGAAGCGAAAGTCACCACCTGACCGTGGGGACTGCCCTGGGCAACCATTGAGCTCCGCGCGGCTGCTGCCGGGGTGGCGTCCGCAGGAACCGCCAGCCGGGTGTTCGAGAGCATGCCCAGGGTGTGAGTAGTGCGAAGAACATGATGGCGACACTGAGTGCGACTGTCAGCCGCCGAAGTTTCATTTCCCAGATGTTATCGCCGGATGAGGGGTTTGGCAGGGTGAGAAAGTATTCGGAGACGCTGTCACTGCCAGGTGAGGGGCCACATGAAGGGTAGGTCTCGAGGATCAGCCGAATGACCCCAGAATCCACCCAATTCACTCGATTCTCGAGACCTACCCTTCATCCGCCCCGCTGAGATGACCCGGATGGCAACGCTGCGCGCGGCGGTGGGAATGTCCGCAGAGGTATCCGGCACGGATGAAACCCACTCCAGGGACGGACCCCAGCCATCATCCTGGGGCACATACCTACCCCGGCGAGTGCACAAGTGCGAATAGCACTACTATACGCACCATTACGCACCCCATGTGAGCACGGTAGGCACTGTGCGGGCTAGAATCTGGACACATGACTGCCGCCATTTATGACCTGATGGACTTCGAAGAAGTCCTGGAGAAATTCGATCCCGTCATGGGCCTGGAGGTCCACGTCGAGCTGGCCACGGAAACCAAGATGTTTTCCGCCAGCTCCGCTCATTTCGGTGCGGCACCGAACAGCAATGTTGATCCGGTGTCGCTGGGCCTGCCGGGTGCACTGCCCGTGGTCAACGCCAAGGGTGTGGAGTGGGCCATCAAGATCGGTCTTGCCCTGAACTGCAAGATCGCCGAGGCCTCCCGCTTCGCCCGGAAGAACTACTTCTACCCGGACCAGCCGAAGAACTACCAGATCTCCCAGTACGATGAGCCGATCGCCTATGACGGCTACCTCGACATCGTCCTCGAGGACGGCACTGAGTGGCGTATCGAGATCGAGCGCGCTCACATGGAGGAGGACACCGGAAAGCTGACCCACCTGGGCGGCACCACCGGCCGAATCTCTGGCGCCACCTCCTCGCTGGTGGACTGCAACCGTGCCGGCATCCCGTTGATCGAGATCGTCACCAAGCCGATCGAGGGCGCCGGGGGCCGCACTCCGGAGATTGCCCGCGCCTATGTCACCGCACTGCGTGAGTTGGTCAAGGCACTCGGCGTCTCTGATGCCCGGATGGATCAGGGTTCGATGCGGGTGGATTCCAACCTCTCCCTGCGCCCGATCGGCCAGGAGGAATTCGGTACCCGCACCGAAACCAAGAACATCAACTCCCTGAAGTCCGTGGAGCAGGCTGTTCGCTTCGAGATGATGCGTCAGGCCGCTGCCCTGGAGAACGGCGAGGAGATCGCACTGGAGACCCGCCACTACCAGGAGACCGACGGTTCGACCTCCAAGGGTCGTCCGAAGGAGACCGCCGAGGATTACCGTTACTTCAACGATCCCGACCTGCCGCCGGTGATCGCGCCGAAGGAGTGGGTCGAGGAGATCCGGGCCACCCTGCCGGAGCTGCCGTGGATCCGCCGTGCGCGTATTCAGACCGACTGGAAGCTCGCCGATGCGGAGATGCGCGACCTGGTCAATGCTGGTGCCCTGGATCTGATCATTGCCACTGTTGAAGAGGGGGTGACCCCGGATGAAGCCCGTGCCTGGTGGGTCAACTACCTCTCGCAGAAGGCTAAGGAAGCCGATGTCGAGCTCGACACCCTGCCGATCACCCCGGCTGAGGTGGCCCAGGTTGTCGGCCTGGTCAAGGAAGGCAAGCTGACCACCAAGCTGGCCCGCAAGGCTGTCGACGGCGTGCTCGCCGGTGAAGGCGATGTCGCCACCGTGATCAAGGATCGCGGCCTGGAGGTCGTGCGTGATGACGGCGCGATCGAAAAGGCCGTCGATGAAGCCCTGGCCGCCAACCCGGGTGTGGTGGAGAAGTACCGTGCCGGTAACACCAAGGTCACCGGTGCCATCGTCGGTGCCGTGATGAAGGCTACCCAGGGCAAGGCCGACCCGGCCCAGGTGAACAAGCTGATCGCTGAAAAGCTGAAGTAGGCACAGCGTATTCCGGCGTCCCAGAGAAACTCTGGGACGCCGGTTTTCTTTATTCACCAGTCAAGGTCGCAAGGTTGCGTCGACGAGGGCTCCGGGAGGTGCTACCGGGGCCCACGTCGCAGCAGAATGGGTCACCTCGTGGACTTGTTGGCCTAGACGAACCAGAGCACCGCTGATCCGATGGCCAGCACAATAGCGATCGCCAGCTGGATCAGGGCCCACCAGTGGAGCACCCGCTTCTCCGGCGCCATCGGGCGGGTGAAGGGAAGCAGAATGCGGGGCACCAGCAGAACACTGACCACCGCGAAAATGGCGATGATGACATAGGTGTTGCCCCATGGCTGCGCCCACAGTGACCAGTCGAGCTCCCGGTTCTGCGTGTTCGGCAAGTTCCAATGGGGCTGCAGCAGGGCGGATGAGAGCACCAGGACGAACACTCCGGCCGATAGCCGCTCGGCCAATCGATCACCGGCGGACCGGGCACGACAGAGAGTCACGCCCGTGATAATCGCCAGTGGCAGCAGCCATACCCAGTGGTGGGACCAGGAGACCGGAGAACAGACCAGGGCCACCAGGGAGTTGAGGACCACAAGGCCGACTGCGGATTCTGCCGGGGAGACCGCAGCACGGTGCACCCGGAACATCGCGGCGATGATGCCGATCAACGCGAGCGCCACCAGCACCAACCACACCGGATCCACAGTATTTTCGGGCAGCAGTCGGAAGAGGAAGCCCTGGATGGACTGGTTCGCCGTGTAGGCCAGCCCGCCGATACGGCCGGTGTCTCGCAGCGTGTCCAGCCAGTAGGTCCAGGAGATCGTGGGGTTGAGGACAAAGGCGAGGAGGGTGAAACCAATTCCGGAACCCACGGTGATGGCGGCGCTCTTCCAATCACGACGAACCAGGAAATAGAGAATGAACACCGCCGGTGTCAGCTTGATCGCGGCGGCGAGGCCGATGAGTACGCCCTTGGGCAGCCATGGTCGACGTGACAATGTATCCACCAGCACAAACGCCATGAGCAGAACATTGATCTGACCGAAACCGAGGGTCTCCCGCACCGGCTCGAAGAGCAGAGCCACGGGAAGCAGCCAGGTCGCCAGCACCCGATGATCGGAGTTCGCCAGCCGAGGCAGACAGTGGCGCAGGACAATCACGATGCACCACCACAGCAGAGCTGCGGTGACCAACGTCCAGAGCGCGGCGCCAAGCAGCATCGGGATCCAGGTCAGCGGGACGAACAGCATCGCAGCCAGCGGGGGATAGGTGAACGGCAAGTTGATGCCGCGTACCTCGTAGCCCCGGGTATAGAGGTTATCTCCATCAAGGAGAGCCAGGGCACCTTCCCGGTAAACGTGGAAATCGATGTGATACCTCAGCACCTCCTCTGTAGCGGAGAAGAACCCGCCGAAGTTGAGAATCCACGGCAGCAGCACCGCCGCGGAGGCCACCAGGGCGACAATGGTTCCAGCCAAGTGCCGGGGATTATTGAACCTGGCGCCTGGGGTTTCGACAGCGGTGGGTTCCGGGGCGCGAGCTACTGAGGAGTTAACGTGCACAAGGGGACTATATCGGGGTGGGGAACTGTGCATGGCATTGATACTCCGCAGAGGGGGTCCTCGATGGGGTGACCAGGGATGATGCGTCGATTCAGGGATGGATCCGGAGGTTTGTGCGCACGGATGCTGGCACCGCAGTGAAAATGCGGGGAGGAACTCTCAGCCAGCCCTCCAGGGGTTCTCAGCTGTATCGACGATCAGGGATTCAATAGTGGTTCTTCCGGTCGCGGCGGGGAGGTGTGGCACTGAATTAAACCGGGAGCGCCAGTTGGGGAGATGGAACGGGGCCGCTCAACAGTGAAAAAGGGGATGTCCGCACGCGGAGTCATGAAACTTTGCCCAAATAGTTGACATGGCAACTAAGTGGGTTTAGGGTTGAGTTCATGATCAAGGAACTGCTCCAGAAGCTGTTCGGCGGACAAAAAACCTCCCCGGCAATGACCATCCCAGAACGCGAAACCCACCAGGAGAACAACGACATGACCAACTACACCATCTTCGGCCGCGGCAACATGGCGACCGCAATCGCCGGCGTGCTCACCAATGGTGGGGCCTCCGTGGCCCACATCGGTTCCGGGCACTCCAACGATGCCAAGATCACCGGTGAGGTTGTCATCCTGGCTGTGCCTTACGACGCCGCCATGTCGATCGTCACCAATCGCGCAGCAGACCTGGCCGGAAAGACCGTCATCGACATCACCAACCCGCTCAACTTCGAGACCTTCGATTCCCTCGTGGTTCCCGCCGGTTCCTCCGCCGCTGCCGAGCTTCAGGCCAAGCTGCCGGATTCCCAGGTTCTCAAGGCATTCAACACCAACTTCGCCGCCACTTTGTCCACCACCAAGGTCGGCGACCTGACCACCACCGTCCTGGTGGCCGGTGATGATGAGGAGGCTAAGGCTGCCCTCGTCGAGGACGTCAACGCAGGTGGCCTCGATGCCCTCGATGCCGGTTCCCTCAAGCGTGCCCACGAGCTGGAGGCCGTCGGCTTCCTGCAGCTGACCCTGGCTGGCTCCGAGAAGATCAGCTGGACCGGCGGATTCGGCCTGGTCAAGTAATCCGCCAGTCTTCAATGCCCGTACTGGGTGAGTGATATATCGATTGAGTTTCGGTAGGAGAGAAGTCGCATGAACACCACCTCTGAGAAGATTCTGGCCCCGGACACCGGCATGGATGCGGTGACCCTGCGGGTCGGGGACCTGGAGAACATGTCCTCCTACTATGAGGATGCTCTGGCGATGGTCCCGCTGGAGGAGAAGAGCCACGGCCCGGAGGTGTACCGAGTACTCGGCCGCCGGGGAGTGCCTTTCATTCGACTGATCTCCACCCCGGACCTGCCTGGTGTGGACCGTGCCCAGGCTGGGCTGTACCACACCGCCTGGCTTTTCCCGGACCGGGAAAACCTGGCGGCCACGGTGTATCACGCCGCCCGGGACTCACGGAGTCGCTATGTGGGCGCCAGTGACCATCTGGTCAGTGAGGCCTTCTATTTCACCGACCCTGAAGGTAACGGGATCGAGCTCTACTACGATCGCCCACGGGAGGACTGGGTGCACCAGAACGGCGAGATCGCGATGGACACCATCGCACTCGACCCGAATAAGTTCCTCAAGGATTACCTCCGCGAGGAACTGGTGGCCACGACCAGTCTGCTGGAGGGCAAGGTCGGGCATGTCCACCTACAAGTCGGGGATGTGGCCCGGGCCCGGGCATTCTACGTCGATGCGCTCGGTTTCGCGCCCACCCAGACCGGCTACCGCGGGGCACTCTTCGCTTCGGCGGGCGGCTACCACCACCACGTCGCCATGAACTCCTGGCACAGCCGCGGGGCAGGTCCCCGGGCTGCCAGATTAGGACTGGGGAGCCTGGCCATCACCCTGTCTGACCGTGAGGAACTCGATCGTGTGGCGGCTCGATTGCAGGAGCGCGGGATCTGGCTTTCAGATACCGGACGGACGATCACGACGAAGGATCCCTGGGACACCCAGGTGACCCTCTCCCTGCCCGGCACCACCACCGAGGACCTGCTGGCAGCCTGAGGTACTTGCCCTGCCCGACAGATGTTCCACCCCATCCCGAGTATTCGGTGAGGGGTGGAATTTTTGTCGGCAGGATCCGGGAAAAACGGGCACACTTGGAGCCATGACATTCAAACGGACCGTCACCGCACCTTATGTTCCCGCCGCAGACCGCTACGAGAACATGGAGTACCGCACCGTCGGCAACTCCGGCCTCAAGCTGCCGGCCATTTCATTGGGCCTTTGGCATAACTTCGGCGATGATAAGCCGCTGGAGACTCAGCGCCAGATCATCCACCGCGCCTTCGACCGTGGGGTGACCCACTTCGACCTGGCCAATAACTATGGCCCGCCCGCCGGAAGCGCCGAGATCAACTTCGGCCGGATCCTGCGCGAAGACCTCAAATCCCACCGCGATGAGCTGGTCATCTCCTCGAAGGCCGGCTGGGACATGTGGCCCGGCCCCTATGGCTTCGGTGGATCACGCAAGTACCTCAAGGCTTCCTTGGACCAGTCCCTGGATCGCCTCGGGTTGGACTATGTGGACATCTTCTACCACCACCGCCCGGACCCGGACACCCCGCTGGAGGAGACCCTCTACGCCCTGCGCGACATCGTTACGTCGGGCAAGGCCCTCTACGTCGGTATCTCCTCCTATGGCCCCGAGCTGACCGCAGAGGCTGCCGAGTTCATGCAGGAGGAGGGCTGCCCGCTGCTGATCCACCAGCCGAGCTACTCCATCGTGAACCGCTGGGTGGAGGAGCCAGGTGAGGACGGTGAATCCCTGCTGGAGTCCGCCGCCGACAATGGGTTGGGTGTCATCGCTTTTTCCCCGCTGGCACAGGGCCTGCTGACCGACCGCTACCTCCGCGGCGTGCCCTCGGATTCCCGGGCCGCCGCAGGCAAGTCCCTGAGCGAGGGCATGCTCTCCGAGGGGAACCTGGCCATGGTCTCCAAGCTCAATGACATCGCCTCCGAGCGCGGCCAGACCCTGGCACAGATGGCACTGGCCTGGGTGTTGCGCGAGCAGGGCGACTTCGGTGAGCAGACCGTCGCCAGTGCGCTGGTCGGCGCATCCTCGGTGCCACAGCTGGACCAGAACCTCGACGCCCTGAACAACCTTGAGTTCTCCGGGGCTGAGCTCAGCGCCATCGATGAGGCCGCCTCAGATGCCGGAATCAATATCTGGGCCGGTGCCACGCAGTCGAAGATCCACGGCGAGCAGAACTAGCACACCCCGCCCAACAGCCTGGCCCGGCAAGCAATGCCAGCATCACCTACATCCGGGCCAGATTGAAGGCGATCACCGCCAGCACCACGGCGATTGCGAGGTTGAGCACCCGCCACACCCGCGGGCTGGACAGTGGCCGGGTGAGCAGGCGGGCACCGTAGCCGACCACGGGGAACCACAGCAGGCTGGCTAGAAATGCTCCGCCGGAGAAGAGCCAGCGGCCCTGTTCGCCATGCTGGTTGGCGATGCCGCCGATCATCACCAGGGAGTCGAGGTACGCGCCGGGGTTGAGCCAAGTTAGGGCGATCGCCAGCATCATGGGCTTGAACCAGGGGCGGTTCAAGGCCTGCTGCTTGATTTTTGCGGGGCTCAGGCGTGCCCGGGTGAGCACGCCCGTGCCGGAACCACCCAGTGCGCCCAGGTTCTCATCTTCCGGTGCGCGCGGCGCGGATTCCGAGACGACCGTGACCTCGCCGCGGCGCAGGGCGTCGCGAAGCGCCGCGATGGCGAACCATGCCAGGTAGGTCACGCCAGCCCACTTGATCAGCTCGAGCACCAGGGGAGCGGACTCGGTGAGCACGCCCACGCCCAGGGTGCCGGCGGTGAAGAGGAGGGCATCAGAGATCAGGCACACCAGAATCACCGCGGTAATTCCCTCACGATGAACTCCCTGCTTGAGCAGCAGGATATTCTGCGGGCCGATGGCCACGATCAGGGAGATGCCGAGCAGGAACCCGGAGAGCATGATGGACATGTCCCTCATCCTGCCTCCGCCCCTTGGTGAAGTAAATTTGATGAAACTCATCCTGGTTTAGAATTGCTTCATGAACCTTAATCCCCAGCACCTGCAGACCCTGTTGGCCATTGTCGATGAGGGCAGCTTCGAGATTGCCGCGGTGGTGCTGGGCATCTCGCCCTCCGCGGTCAGCCAGCGGATCAAGGCGCTGGAAAAGGAGGCCGGGCGAGTGCTCGTCCGGCGGACTTCCCCCGCCACGGCCACGGATGCCGGGGAGGTTCTGGTGCAGACGGCCCGGAGAATGGCGTTGCTGCAGGCGGAGACTGCGAATCAGCTCCGGGGGCGTATCGACCGGGTGCCGTTGGCCGTGGCGGTCAACGCCGATTCCCTGGCCACCTGGTTTCGACCCGTGCTCGCTGATATCGCCGGCTATGGCACTGCGACCCTGCAGCTCCAGGTTGAGGATGAGTCCCACACCCTGAGTGCGCTGCGGCGCGGCGATGTCCTGGGGGCGGTCACCAGGGAGGGGAGCGCGGTCACCGGCTGCGAGGTCGTCGAACTCGGGGAGATGCGATACCTGGCGGTGGCCACCCCTTCATTGAAGGCGGAATTTTCCCGGGGCACTGAGGTGGACTGGGCTGAGATGCCCGCGCTGCGCTATGGCCCCAAGGATGCCCTGCAGGACCGTGATCTAGTGGACAGGCTTGATTTAAATCAAAAACGGAACCGTCGCATCTCCCAGATCCCCTCCTCGGAGGGCTTCCTTGAGGCCGCGCGGGTGGGGCTGGGATGGGCGTTGGTTCCGGATGTGCAGGTCGCCCCGCTGCTGGCGCGGGGCGAGTTGGCGCTTCTCGACGATCGCGTGGCCCGGGTCCGGCTCTACTGGCAGCGTTGGCGGCTGGAATCGGAGCTGCTGGGCCTGCTCACCGAGTCGGTGATAGCCGCAGCGGCGGAGTCCATCGCCGTCGATCGGCCTGAAATCTAGCGTTGGAAGGGCTCGGGGTTCTTGACCTCTTCGCCGGCCGGGATCGGGCCGGGGAGGGTGGTTCCCTCGACGAAGGGGGAGCCGCCGAGCTTTTCGCGACCGTGCGGGGTGGCGAAGCCGGAGAGGTCCGGGCCCACCGGGACGATCTGGGTGGGGTTCACTTCTTGGTGGGTGATGAAGTAGTGCTGCTTGATCTCGGCGAAGTCCGTGGTGTCGCCGAAGCCCGGGGTCTGGAAGAGATCGCGCAGGTAGCCCCAGAGGTTGGGCATCTCCGTGATCTTGTTCCGGGAGCACTTGAAGTGGGAGTAGTACACCGCGTCAAAACGCACCAGGGTGGGGAAGAGGCGGATATCGGCCTCGGTGATGTGATCGCCCATCAGGTAGCGACGGGTGGACAGGCGCTCCTCCAGCCAGTCCAGAGCCACCCAGAGGCGCTCATAGGCCTCATCATGGGCTTCCTGGGAACCGGCGAAGCCGGTGCGGTAGACGCCATTGTTGATCTCGGTGAAAATCCGCTTCATCACCGGGGCCATTTCCTCACGCAGGTGCTCGGGGTAAAGCTCCGGCGCACCCTCGCGGTGGAACTGCTGCCACTCGAGGTTGAAGTCGATGGTGATCGAGGGGTAGTCGTTGGTGACGACCTTCTTGGAGGACTCCTCAACGATCGCCGGCACGGTGATGCCGCGAGGGTAGTTGGGGAAGCGATTGAAGTAGGCATCCTGCAGGCGAGGGATTCCGAGCACCGGGTCGACCTTGCCGGGATCGAGATCGAAGGTCCAGGAGCGGATGTCATGGGTCGGGCCGGTCAAGCCCAGGGAGATGACATTCTCCAAACCGAGCAGTCGGCGGGTGATCACGGTGCGGTGTGCCCAGGGGCAGGCGCGGGCGGCGACCAGGCGGTAACGGTCGGCTTCGACCGGCCAGTGGAAGGTGTCGTCGGATTGTGCGAGTGGCTCGGATCCGGCGGGGACATCGGCGACGATGCGGTCGGTGATGTAGTTGGTGTCGCGGACGAATTCTCCATCGGCGGAGGCGTTCTGCGGGGCTCCTGCCCAGTCCTGCTGTTGCGTGCTCATCTTGGCTCCATCTTCAATTGGGTGACGTGTCAACAATCATAGCGTGAATTGCCGGATCTGGCCAGAGGGGGGAGATGCGAACAAGTGAGTGATGCCGATTCTCAGGCATCGGGACCGGCCTTCTAGGCTTAAGTCCGATATGTGTAGAAACTCACTGAAAATTCGGCTCCGCACCACAGTCCTGATCCTCGGCATCGGCGCGCTGGGGCTGGGCGGCTGCTCGGTCCTGGATGGGGCCGCCTCCACCACCGCGACGCTCGCGGAGAGCACCGCCGCATCGAGTGCGGCGTCGACAAGCGCGGGGCCGGGCAGCACCATCGCGGCCCCGGGCACGGCGTCGACAAGCATTATCGCGGCGGACCAGAACCCGGAGGAGATTTTCCGCGCCCTATTGGGCACCCTGCAGATCAAGGGGCGTGCCCCGATGACCGGCTATGACCGTGAGCTTTTCGGGCAGGCCTGGGCCGATGATGTGGACGTGACTGGGGGACGCAACGGTTGCGATACCCGCAATGACATTCTCCAGCGCGATCTCGCCGAGGTCCAGATCCGACCTGGTACCGAGGGCTGCCTGGTTGAGTCCGGTGTACTGCAGGACCCCTTCTCCGGGGAACTCATGAATTTCCAGCGGGGAACCGACACCTCGGGACGGGTACAGATCGACCACGTGGTGCCGCTGGCCGACGCCTGGGCCAAGGGGGCACAGCAGCTGGATGAGAAAACCCGCCGGGACTTCGCCAACGATCCGCTGAACCTCCTGGCCGTCAACGGTCAACTCAACATGGAGAAGGGGGCCGGGGACGCTGCCACCTGGCTGCCGCCGGACCGCACATTCCGTTGCAAGTACGCTCAACGTCAGATCGGGGTGAAAGCCACCTATGGACTGTGGGTGACTCAGGCGGAATATGAGGCCCTCGGCCGGCAGCTCGACACCTGCGGATAACGAACGTATCCCAAAATCCCGGCACGCCGCAGCAATCTCAACCCCAGGTTGAGGTTTCACATACTCTGGCAGGCATGAGCGATAAAGCGAACACCCCGCAACCGGATCGCGCCGGAGACGGATTCGACGATCTCGACGTGCCCACCTATGCACCCCAGAAGCCCGGGTCCGAAAAGCCGGTATCTGAAAAGCCGGTGCCGGAGAAGACCGTGCCGGAGCAGTCTTCCGCCGCCGATAAGGCCACCCCGGGTGCCGGGAAGCCGGCCACCGCTGGCTCCGGTACCGCCAGCCTCTATGAGCGCATCGGGCGAGCTGCCCCGCAGAGCATCCCCGCCAACCCGAAGCCGAAGTCAGACGCAGCTGCCGCCGAGCCGGTGGTCAGGGAGCCCAGTTCCGCTGAGACCGCCTCATTCGCGGCGGCCTCGCGTGCGGCAGCCACCGGTACCGGAGCGGCTGGCGGAGGTGCCGCTGTTACCAGCACGGCCAAGGCGGGCAATCCGGCAGAAGACAAGTCCGAGCCGTTGCGCTCGGACGCCCCCACCACCTCCTTGGACCGTTCCCCGACGCCGGGTTCGACTGCGGCTGCGGCGAAGACCACCCAGATTCCCCGGGAGTCCTCCTACAAGGACACCGATTTTGCACCGACCAGCTCAGGAGCCACCGTGCAACCTTTCACACAGTCCACGCCAGAGTCTTCCCCGCAGCCCTTCGACCAGCCTGCGAACGCCCCCACCACGACCAGTACCGCCGCGGGCGGCCTCTACACCGGTGGGGCGGTAGCCGCCGCTGACGAAGACACCTCCGATACCCGTGGCACCGCCAAGGACGGTAAACGTGGCACCATCGACTTCGGTCTCCTGATGATCCGCGTTCTCCTCGGCGCTTATCTGGTGCTCACCTCGGTGGCCACCTTCTTCCAACTGGGCGGCAATGAGGGCCTGGCCGGGTTGGAATCCCAGTTCGCCGGTTATGTCCTACCGAATATCCTCGCCATCCTCGTGCCGTCGATGCAGCTGGCCGCGGGTGTCTTCCTCATCTTCGGCCTGATCACCCCGCTCTTCGCGGCACTGGCTACCGTGGTCACCTCCTTCACCGCGCTGCACGCCCTCGCCGATAGCGGTGCCGGCCTGAATATCTTCGCCTGGGATGACTCCGTGATGCTCTCGATCATCCTGCTGGTCATCTCCCTGGCCCTGCAGTTCACCGGCCCGGGCCTGTACTCCTTCGACTTCGGCCGCGGTTGGGCCCGCCGACCACTGGTCAGCTCCTGGATCTTCGTGGTCCTGGGCATCGCCGGTGCAGTCGCACTCTGGTGGTTCGGTGCCGGGGTTAACCCGCTGAACTAATTCGTGGATCAATCGCTCAGATCACAGCGTCCGTTCTCTCCAGCTGGAGGGAAGGGACGTTTTTTGGTGCTGGTGCAAAGTTGGGACAGCATGACCACGGGCATGGGGCAGCTCAGGCCTGCCATGCGCTGGGCATAAGATGTGCCGGTGACCTTTTCATTGATCAACATCCTGGTGGGGCTGGGGATGGTTCTCAGTGGGTTGACCTGACTGGTCCCCGCGATGAATGCGGTGAATCCGGGTTTCCCCGCGATTGTGTTGCCAGGCCTGGGGCTGATGATACTGGGTGGTCTAGTCCTGCTGCGCAGACCACAGAAAACCCGGTCCGGCGGATCCACCGAGGATCTACGCGGACCGGGTTGAGGGGAACCCCCGGGAAACTTAAGGTGTGGGCACCGATTCTGGGTCGGCCACCGCATCCGAGGTGCCGTCCCCGGCAGAGATTCCACGTACCACGAACCACAGAGCCACCAGGTAGGCCAGCGCCAGCCAGACGAAGTCAGAGACCAGGAACTTCTCCCAGACGGAGAGGGTGAACACGTCCACGCCATCGCCGAACCACCACTTCGGTGGGTCAGTGAGCACCAAAAAGGTCCACACGCCCACCACTCCGGCCAGGAGATTCCGGGCCCAGCCGGCAGGGAAGAAGCTCATGCACCGCCATACCGCCACAGGCAGCAGCAGTGCCAGCCAGACCCAGTGGTGGGACCAGGAGACCGGCGAGATCAACAGCATGACCACAGCGTTGACGAGCACTGCATCGGTGAGCATCCCACGCTTGATCAGTCGCAGCATCAGGGCGGCACCGGCCACGATCACCAGGACCACCAGCACCAACCAGATCAGGTTCAGCAGGGTGCCGTTATTTTCCATGGCCTCACGGGTGTCGAAGAAGCGCATCACCATGCCCTTGAGGGAGCTATTGGAGGTATAGGTTGAATCCACCCCGAACTCGTTGGTGGTGCCCATACCCAGCAGCACCACACTGAAGTACTCCCAGGTGGCATCCCAGCGCACCGCTGCCGCGATCAGAGTGACCACGATGGCGGCGCCGATGGCGCTGAAGATGGCCTTGAAGTCCTTGCGCAGCAGGAAGTAGAGCAGCATGGCAGCCGGCGCGATCTTGATGGCGGCGGCGATACCGATCAACGAGCCCTGCGGCAGGAACCTTCGCTTGCGCGGCATCAGATCCAACACCACCAACGCCATGAGAACCACGTTGATCTGGGAGAAGGAGGCATTGAGCCAGATCGGCTCGATCGTCAGGGCGAAGGGCCAGGCCACCGCAGTGGCGGTGATCATCAGGTTCTTTTGCGCCCGCGGGAACAGGGTCCGCAACACCAGATACAGACACAGCGCCAGCAGCAGGCTGGATAAGACGATCATGATATTGCCGGCGCGATCATCGCTCATCCAGTCAAAGATGCTCAGGGGAGTGAGCACCAGCGCACCGAAGGGCGGGTAGATGAACGGTAGCGCCAGATCGCCTGCGAACATCGGCTGGGAGTACATCTCGCCGCCGGTGAGGAATTCCCTGACACCGGCGCGGTAGATGATCATGTCAACCGGGTAGTCGGTGATCTGGGTCTGTCGGAAGGTCAATCCGATGGAGGCCAGCACACCCAGCAGAGTGATCATCCGGTGATAGGCCGGTGGAAGGTGGATCTTTGTGGATACTCCGGGGTCAATAGTCACCTGCCTGAGGTTAGGTCCCATGCCGGAGAAAAGACAAAACCCACACCGTGGAAGGTGCGGGTCAGTCGTGGATTAATGTGTCTGCGGGTTAGTCGACCTGGCGGACGGCACCCTTGTCGGCACTGGTGGCCAGCTTGGCGTAGGCGCGCAGGGCCTTCGAGACCTTGCGGTTACGACCAACCGCGGTCCACGGCTGCTCGGAGGCTTCCATGGCGGCACGGCGCTGCGCGAGGACGGTCTCCTCGACGTCCAGGGAGAGCTGACGGTTGTGGATGTCGATGGTGATCTGGTCACCATTCTCGATCAGCGCGATCAGACCGCCGTGGGCGGCCTCGGGGGAGATGTGCCCGATGGACAGGCCGGAGGTACCGCCGGAGAAGCGGCCGTCGGTGATCAGCGCGCACTTCTTGCCCAGGCCAGCGCCCTTGAGGAAGGCGGTCGGGTGCAGCATCTCCTGCATCCCCGGGCCACCGGAAGGACCCTCGTAGCGGATGACCACGACCTCGCCGGCCTGGACCTCACGCTTGAGGATCATGGAGACGGCGGCCTCTTGGCTGTCAACCACCCGGGCCGGGCCGGAGAAGCGCCACAGCTCCTCCTCGACACCGGCGGACTTGATCACGGCGCCATCCTCGGCGAGGTTGCCGCGAAGGATGACCAGGCCACCGTCGATGGTGTGGGCGTGCTCGATGTCGTGGATGCAGCCGTTGGCGGCATCAGTGTCGAGGCTGTCCCAGCGGTTGGAGGTGGAGAAGGCCTCGGTGGTGCGGACTCCGCCAGGGGCGGCGTGGAAGAGCTCGAGGGCTTCCTCGGAGGCCTTTCCACTGCGGACATCCCAGGTCTCGAGCCACTCCGCCATGGTGGGGGCGTGGACGGTGGTGATGTCCTCGTTCAGCTTGCCACCACGGTAGAGCTCACCGAGGATGGCGGGGATGCCACCAGCGCGGTGGACATCCTCCATGTGGTAATCCGAGTTCGGGGCGACCTTGGAGAGGCAGGGGACGCGCTTGGAGAGCTCGTCAATGTCATATAGGTCGAAGTCGACCTCGCCCTCCTGGGCGGCGGCGAGGATGTGGAGCACGGTGTTGGTGGATCCACCCATGGCCATGTCCAGTGCCATGGCGTTCTCGAAAGCGGCCTTGTTGGCGATGGAGCGCGGCAGTGCCGACTCATCTTCCTCACCGTAGTAGCGGCGGCAGAGTTCGACGACGGCCTCGCCGGCCTTCTCGAACAGCGCACGGCGGGCGGTGTGGGTGGCCAAGGTGGAGCCGTTGCCCGGCAGCGACAGGCCCAGTGCCTCGGTGAGGCAGTTCATCGAGTTCGCGGTGAACATACCAGAGCAGGAACCACAGGTCGGGCAGGCGGACTCCTCGACCTTGGCCAGACCTTCATCGCTGACGGCGTCATTGGCCGAAGCGGAGATGGCGGTGACCAGGTCCATCGGGGCGTGGGCGACGCCGTCGACGACGACGGCCTTGCCGGCTTCCATCGGACCACCGGAGACGAAGACCACCGGGATGTTCAGTCGCATAGCGGCATTGAGCATGCCGGGGGTGATCTTGTCGCAGTTGGAGATACAGACCATGGCGTCAGCGGTGTGCGCATTGACCATGTACTCCACAGAGTCGGCGATGATCTCACGGGAGGGCAGTGAGTAGAGCATACCGCCGTGGCCCATGGCGATGCCGTCGTCGACGGCGATGGTGTTGAATTCCTTGGGCACGCCGCCCGCGGCGCGGACGGCGCCGGCGACGATGTCACCGACGTCCTTCAGGTGCACGTGCCCCGGGACGAACTGGGTGTAGGAGTTGACGATCGCGACGATCGGCTTGCCGAACTCGTGCTCCTGGGTGCCGGTGGCACGCCACAGGGCTCGGGCTCCGGAGGCGTTGCGGCCGACGGTGGTGATTCTGGAACGAAGGGGGATCAAGTGGTGCTCCTGGAAGAAAACGTGCGGTTGTGGAAGGGGAGAGGTGAGGCAGTCGGACTTAATCCCGGGGGTTATCGGGGGTGTCTCCGTCGTCGGGTACGGAGCTGGTGTGCTCCGGGGCTACCTCGGTGGAGTTATCGTCCATGGTCTTGTCCCGTTCGGTCTGTTCGGCCGAAGTTTCAGCTTCGCGGCGGGCCTTTGCGGCCTCGCGCTCGGCATGCTCCTCCCGGGTGATCAGGATCTGCTCGCCGTCCTTGTTGAAGACGACGACCTTGTCGTCGGCGGCGGCTCGTCCTGCGGTCAGCACATCGGGGATCCGGCCCGTGGAGGCTTCCTGGAGGAGGGGGAGTGAGTTGAAGGTGACACCGGGCAGCGAGTGGTTGCTCTGCGAGGTCGTGCGAAGCAGCGCCTTGGAACCCTTGAAAGCCACGCCCTCGACCTCATCCCAGCCGAAACGACGGTTGCCACGGAAGGCGTAGTCGATCTCGACTCCGTTTTCACCGACGCGGGTCTCAGACTTGAGGACCCAGAAGATGAAGACGATGGGGAAAGCGAGGATCCAGAAGAGATACAGCGGGGCGTAGCCGACGCCGAGTAAGAAGATCAGGAAGATCACCACAGCCGCGAGAATATGGGTGCGTTCAGGTTGGAACTTCACGGATTCGGTCGCGGTATCTGCCGGTTGGCCTGCCTTGGAACTCATATCAGACATAGTAGCCACCGCCCTGCGTGGCCAGTAATCCGGGATGGAGAGGGGAGACGGTGGCGGTGGACACCGGCAATGTCCTTCGCCCGCGGAACCCGGCCGACAGTGCGAATGCACCGCACCCCTGGCCGGTGTGCCGGTCAGGGGTGCGGTGGAGCGTCGCCGGGGATTTCTCCTGCGGACGGCTGGGTGGGCCAGTGCCGTGGGCGAAGGGGCTAGAAGGTGCTCACGCTGTCTTCGGCGACGGTGCCCTGACCCCCGTCCTGGGGCGACTGCAACTGCCCGGTCGGAGCCTGCTGGGTCTGCTGCTGCGGGGTGGTCGGTGTGCCAGTCTGCGCCGGGTCCTGCAGCTGTTCCGGTTCGACCTCGGATTGCCCGGTGGACTGGGTGACACCCTCCTGCTGTCCTGGGGTGGATGTGGGGGTGGCGGTGTTGGTCTGGGGGTCGGTGGTCAGCGTCTGCTCAGCGCTCTCCGTCGGCGTCGGCTCCGTGGTTTCCCGGTTGGAGGGGGAAGCCGGGGTGCTTTCCCGTTGCTCCGTGGTTCCCTGGTTGGAGGTCTCAGCCGTCGCCGGGGGATTGTTCTCGAGCCATTGTTCGGAGGGCTCGATCAGCAGCAGCCGGAAGAAAACCAACGCGAGCAGGATGAGGATCAGCGCGGTGGTGGAGGCGCGTACCCGGCCACCCGCGGTGGAGATCCGGCGCCAGCGTGAGTGATCCTCCACCGGCTCCAGCTCAATGGGCTCGGACAATGTGGCCTCTTCGGCGGCCATGACCGAGGTCGCCGTGGTCTCGGGGGATTCCATGAGCTCGCCCGGGGTGCGGGCCGGGTCCCGGCCCTGCTCATCAGCTAGCTCGGCGGGAACCGGCGGGCTCTCCGGTGGATTCTCACCGGGGGCGGGCGCAGTTTCCACCGGCTCGGTGGTGGTGGCAGGGGACCGGGGGCGGTCGTAGGCGACGTCGATAAGCGGGTCGCTGCGGAAGGCGCGGTTGGTGTCCTGGGGGCGTTCGGCCGGGGCGGTGATCAGGCTGTCCCGGAACTCGCCGGAGACGGTGGTGGCGGAGCCGTACTCATCCCAGAACTCATCAAGGATCTCAGTGCGAATGGCTCTTTCGACGAGCCAGTGGTTGCCGGCGGTGACCTGGATCATGAAGCGCATGTTGATCATCCAGGGCATGCCCACCACGGAGGGCGGTTGAATGCTCACGCCCGGCTGTACGTCGAGCTCGCCGAGCAGTTCCTTGGCAATATCGGGACGGGCCAGCGCACGGCGGGTGGCGGCCTCGGAGCGGGCGATGACCTCCGCGGAATCCCCGGAGCCCAGGAGCGGTACCGGGATGACCACCACAGCGCGGGACCAGTAGTTGGAGGCATTGATGCAGACCCTGGCGGTGGAGTTCGGGATGATCACCGTTTCCTGGGCCAGGGTGCGGATCCGGGTGGCACGCATGGTCACCTGGATGACGGTGCCCTCGACGATCACCCCATTGCCTTCGAAGCGGACCCAGTCGCCAACACCGAACTGCTTCTCGGTGAGAATGAAAAAGCCCGCCAAAAAGTCGGCGATGATCGATTGCGCACCGAAACCGATGGCCGCGGAGACGACCGTGGCCGGGATGGCGGCACCCGCCAGGGAAAAGCCGACCGCCTGCAGGAAGAAGAGGATCAGGATGAAGTAGGCGACCAGCTGTGCGATATAGACGAGCACGCCCACCAGGGCTCGTTGGGTCTTGCCCTCCTCGGCGGCGTCCGGATCCTCCTCGGCGGCTTTCTCGATGTTGCGGTTGAGGTACCACAGGGCGAAGCGACCCACCCGGGGCACCAGGAGGGCGAGGACCAGCAGCAGCGCCATCTCCAGACCGGTGCTGGTGATCCACTCCCACATCACGGAGGAGATGTATCTGAATTTCGTCATAGGCTGCGATCCTAGTCTTTTTCGCACGCCTGTTCAGGGCGTGAGAGCGGGCTAGGAGGCGACTTAGCCCCAGGTCAGGTGTTTGCGCTCACACCTGCATAGGGGGTGAGAGGTGGTGCTCCTTTGCGGAGAACCTGGCGGTGATGTGTATCATGTGGGGCATGATCATTATTCGACTTGTAGATGTACCTGCGCGGCGCCTGCCGTAACGGCTTACAAGTCGTACCGACAAGCGCCCTCGACAGCACCCACCAACGTGGCTGTTCGAGGGCTTTGTCATTGTGGTCGTGGCAATCCGACGGCGCACAACGTGCCAAATGGCTTCCGCTGAGTCCTCACTCCGCTCCCTTCACGTGCCGGTAATCCCGGTGGCGAGGGCGAGGGAGTGGGGAGGTGGAAACAATTTCAACCAAGACATCCTTGAAGATTAGGAGCCAAGAAGTCGTGAACGTGGCAGCTTCGCAACAGCCCACTCCGGCGACGGTCGCCCACCGCGCCCGGACTACGCCGGAGAAGATGACCGGTGCCCAGGCAATCGTGCGTTCCCTGGAGGAACTCGGCACCGATGTGGTGTTCGGCATTCCCGGTGGTGCTGTCCTTCCTCTCTATGACCCGCTCTACTCGTCAGAGAAGCTGCGCCACGTACTGGTTCGCCATGAGCAGGGTGCCGGCCATGCCGCCACCGGTTACGCCCAGGCCTCTGGACGCGTCGGTGTCTGTATCGCAACCTCCGGCCCCGGTGCCACCAACCTGGTGACCCCGCTGGCCGATGCCAACCTGGACTCCGTCCCGATCGTGGCCATCACCGGCCAGGTCGGTACCGGAATGCTGGGTACGGATGCCTTCCAGGAGGCGGACATCCGCGGCGTGACCATGCCGGTGACCAAGCACAACTTCATGGTCACCGACCCCAATGACATCCCGCAGGCCATGGCCGAGGCATTCCACCTCGCCGCCACCGGCCGCCCGGGCCCGGTCCTGGTTGATATCCCCAAGGACGTCCTGAACGCCGAGGTCGATTTCATCTGGCCGCCGGTTATCGATCTCCCCGGCTACAAGCCGGTGACCACCCCGCATTCCCGTCAGATTTCCCAGGCGGTCAAGATCATCGCCGAGGCAGAGCGTCCCGTGCTCTACATCGGTGGCGGCGTGATCAAGTCCAACGCCCATGTTGAGCTGATGGCCTTCGCCGAGTACACCGGCATCCCGGTGGTCACCACCCTGATGGCGCTGGGTTCCTTCCCGGATTCCCATCCGCTGCACATGGGCATGCCGGGCATGCACGGCACCGTCTCCGCGGTCGGTGCCATGCAGAAGTCTGACCTGCTCATCGCCATCGGAGCGCGTTTCGACGACCGCGTCACCGGCGATGTCGAGAGCTTCGCGCCCGATGCGCAGATCATCCATGCCGATATCGACCCGGCGGAAATCGGTAAGATCCGCCCGGTCAAGGTCCCGATCGTCGGTGACGCCAAGGAGGTCCTAGTGGCACTGCTCGAGGCCTATCAAGCCGACCCAGCACTGGATCTCCCGCACATTGATGCCTGGGTTGCCGAACTCAAAGACCTCAAGCAGCGTTTCCCACGCGGCTATGAGAAGCCCGAGGACGGCATGCTCTCCCCGCAATTCGTCATTGAGACCCTTTCCCAGCAGGTCGGCCCAGACGCCATCTACTGTGCCGGCGTTGGCCAGCACCAGATGTGGTCCGCGCAGTTCCTCGACTTCGAGAAGCCGCGCACCTGGTTGAACTCCGGTGGACTGGGCACCATGGGCTACGCCGTCCCGGCAGCATTGGGGGCCAAGGCCGGTGCCCCGGACAAGGAGGTCTGGGCCATCGATGGTGACGGCTGTTTCCAGATGACCAACCAGGAGTTGACCACCGCCGCAATCGAGGGCTTCCCGGTCAAGGTCGCCATCATCAACAACGGCAACCTGGGTATGGTCCGCCAGTGGCAGACCCTCTTCTACGAGGGCCGCTACTCCAGCACCAAGCTGCGCGAGCAGGGCGAGTACCTCCCGGACTTCGTCCAGCTCTCCGAGGGACTGGGTTGTGTCTCCTTCCGTGTCACCAAGGAAGAGGAAGTCATCCCGGCCATCCAGCGGGCCCGGGAGATCAACGACCGCCCGGTGGTCATCGACTTCATCGTCGGTGAGGATGCCCAAGTCTGGCCGATGGTCTCAGCCGGCGCCTCCAACTCTGATATCCAGTACGCCCTGGGCCTGCGCCCCTTCTTTGAGGGCGACGAATCCGCCGCGGAATCCCCGGCGGATATCCATGAGGTCATCGAGCGAAACGCTGAGGAGAACTAAATGTCGAACACCGATATCACCCGCAACATCCTCAGCGTCCTGGTCCAGGACATCGAAGGCATCATCTCCCGCGTCTCGGGAATGTTCACCCGCCGTGGTTTCAACCTGGTGTCCCTGGTCTCGGCGAAGACTGAGACTGAGGGCATCAACCGGATCACCATCGTGGTGGATGCCGATGAGCTGCGCATCGAGCAGATCACCAAGCAGCTCAACAAGCTGATTCCGGTGCTCAAGGTTGTCCGCCTCGACGATGAGACCACCATTGCCCGGGCGCTGATGCTGGTCAAGGTTACCGCCGACGCCAACAACCGCCCGCAGATTGTCGACGCCGCGAATATCTTCCGCGCCCGCGTGGTCGACGTCGCACAGGAGTCCGTGGTCATCGAGGCCACCGGTACCCCGGGTAAGCTGCGTGCGCTGCTGGATGTCCTGGAGCCCTTCGGCATCCGGGAGCTGATCCAGTCAGGTCAGATCGCGCTGAACCGTGGCCCCAAGACCATGGCGCCCACCAAGTACTAAGGCTGCTAGGGTGTTTCCGCATGCGTGCGGGAACACCCGCGCACCCCACCCGCTAATCTCACCCGAGAATCCCGTCAGGTGAGATGGGGTGGTTAAAGTCGCAGGACAAAACCGAAAAGCGACGAAGAATATCCGTACACTGTCTCATTGTGCGATACTGATAAGAAGGTCACCCGCACTGATCCAGAGGGTCTGATTCACTCGCTTAGATACTCTGGGGTAGTGCAGGTTCACATTGAATGTTCAACGAAAGGTGAGTTCCACACTCATGGCTATTGACGTTTTCTACGACGCAGACGCTGATCTCTCCCTCATCCAGAGCCGCAAGGTTGCCATCATCGGCTACGGCTCCCAGGGCCATGCCCACGCACAGAACCTGCGTGAGTCCGGCGTCGAGGTCGCAATCGGCCTGCGCGAGGGCTCCAAGTCCGCCGAGAAGGCCAAGGAAGCTGGCTTCGAGGTCAAGACCAACGCTGAGGCTGCAGCCTGGGCTGACATCGTCATGCTGCTGGCTCCGGACACCTCCCAGGCGTCCATCTTCACCAACGACATCGAGCCGAACCTCAAGGACGGCAACGCGCTGTTCTTCGGCCATGGTCTGAACATCCACTTCGACCTGATCAAGCCGGCCGACAACATCACCATCGGCATGGTCGCACCGAAGGGCCCGGGCCACCTGGTTCGTCGTCAGTTCGTCGACGGCAAGGGCGTTCCCTGCCTCATCGCCATCGATCAGGACCCGAAGGGCAACGGCCGCGAGCTGGCACTTGCCTACGCTTCCGCCATCGGCGGCGGCCGTGCAGGCATCATCCCCACCACCTTCGAGGCAGAGACCGTCACCGACCTCTTCGGTGAGCAGGCTGTTCTCTGTGGTGGCACCGAGGTCCTGGTCAAGACCGGCTTTGAGGTCCTGACCGAGGCCGGCTACGAGCCGGAGATGGCCTACTTCGAGGTTCTGCACGAGCTCAAGCTGATCGTTGACCTCATGTTCGAGGGTGGCATCGCCAACATGAACTACTCGGTCTCCGACACCGCAGAGTTCGGTGGCTACCTCTCCGGCCCGCGCGTCATCGACGCCGGTGCCAAGGACCGCATGAAGGACATCCTGACCGATATCCAGGACGGCACCTTCACCAAGCGTCTGATCGCCAACGTCGACGGCGGCAACAAGGAGCTCGAGGGTCTGCGTGCCGAGTACGCTGCGCACCCGATCGAGGAGACCGGTGCCAAGCTGCGCGACCTCATGAGCTGGGTCAAGAACCCGCTCACCGAGACCGCCTAGTCTGACCAGCAGGGGAGCGGTTTACGGCACCGCCTTCAGGTGCCGTCATCCCGCAGAAATCCCGCAACCGATAGCGCTGGAGATCGCATCCCGCATTCCTGATCCATCTCGGTCAAGAATGTGGGTGTAAATATCCAGCGTCATCGACGCTGAGGAGTGCCCCATCACGGCACTCACCTCATGGATCGGCCTTCCCGCGGTAATGAGCGACGACGCGAAAAAGTGCCGCAGGGAATGGAAGTGCACACGCTTGATACCGGCATGCTTCGCTGCGCGGGACACATACACCGCCAGCCGCGATGACCGGAGTGCCTGACCCTGAGCCCCACAGAACACATAATCTGTGGGGCTCTTCCCATTTGTCTGGCGCCGCAGGATCACCGCGAGCTGCGGGGCGATAGGAATGTCGCGTCGCGCAGCCCTCGTCTTGAGCGGACCACGCTGCCGGGTCCTCACGTTGAGCTGCCGCGTGACGTAAATAACCCCGGTGTCCAAGTCAAGATCATCGCCGATCAGGCCGCACAGTTCATTGATCCGCATCCCGGTGAGCATCGCGGCAACCATCATGTCGGCCATGACCGGCGCCGGCCGGGTGGTGTAGGTGCGGGGCTCCTGCTTCTTCTGGTCTTTCTTCTTCTTAATCTCGGTGTACTTTGCACCACCCGCTCTCACGAGATCCACCACAGTGTTGATCTCCTTGATGGTGGGGATGTCCTCGCGGAGCACCGCTTCCTCATCCTCATCGAGTTTCGGAATGACGACCGGGGACTTTAAGACGATGCCTTTATCGATGGCCCACCGGTAGGCGGATCTCAGGCGGCGGAGTTGGTCTCGGGCTGTGCCGGGCGCCAGACCGGTGTCGGTCTTGTCGAGCCAATCCCGGCAGGTTGTCAGATCTTTGTACCAGTCGGACACGTTCTTCGTGGTCAGCTTCACTGCCGGATAGTCCGCGATGGGCGGCAGCTGCAGGCGGAGCGTGTTGTCGTAGAGGTCCATCGTGGATTGTCGGCGCGTGGTGTCGTGCATCCATCCTTCGAAGATTTCCCGGACGGTGATCTTCTGGGTGGAGGGGTCTTGCCATGCACCTCGGGCGAGCGCCTGGGCTTGCTTGGCGTCCTCGGCTTTTGCTTCCTTTTCGGTGTCGAAGCTTTTGGAGTGCTCCTTGCCGGAGGGGTCGCGGTAGCGGACGACCCATTTTGGTTTCTGTCCTTTGTCCTGCGGGCTTCCCTTTTTTGGGCGTCGCTGAACCGTCATAGCTATACTTCCTTTGTCTGATCATTGTGTGGTTGGACATCTGCCCTCTTCACCTGTCGTGCCGCCAAGCTGTCAGGTGAAGGGGGCTTCTTTTTGCGTTCTAGTACTGGTGTGTTTCGACCCAGGCGACGGCCTCGCAGAGTTGTGGGTCGGTGATATATCCCTCCTGGCAGCCATCGAGAGTCTGGATCTCTCCGGACGAGGGGTTTCGCTGACCCTGGTCGTTAGTCCCGTATCCGCACTTGTATGCGGGGCACGTGCCACCGTCTGCGAAGGGGATGCTGGCGAGTCGTTCTTGTTCGGCGTAGTACTCGGCGAGCTCCGGGTTGTCGGGGCTGGAGTAGTAGTGCTCTGCATAGGGGTCGGATTCGTTCGAACCCTGTGGCGTGGTGGCTGATGTTTCCTGGGCGGCGGTCGTCGACTGCTCGATGGACGCGCCTTCCCCAGGTGTGGGCTCGGATATGTCTTGAGGGACTGGCCATGTGAAGGATACCGGCTCGTACGGTCCGTCAAGGACAATGTTCTCCGGAAGCTCTGCAACCCAGTATTCCTCGACTGCTCGAGCTTTCTGCCCCGCGTCGATCGGATTGGAGAACGACCTGAAGCCCGGCATGTCGTCGGCCGGGTCGTTGCACTCGGAAGCAGGCATGAAATCGACGGCATACCCGTCGGCAGTAGTGCCGTCCCAACCGCTGACGGAGTAGTTGACCTGGTGCTCGATTACCTCGAATTCTCCAGTGATCTGAATGAAGTAGCCGTGGTCGTTGTAATAGCCGTCGTAGGACCCTTCGCTGTAGCTATTCAGCCCAGAGTGGCACTGTTCGGAAACGCTGATGTCGTCGATGCGGACATTGATGTCGCGTGGCCCATTCGCCCCGACCGTCAGATTTGCCGTATCGCCAAGCTCGATCGCGACGGGATCAGGAGATGCTTCGGCGGTGGTTGACGGTGTCGCGGTATCGGCACCCATATCTTCCGCCGGGTTCCAGTTCTCGTAAACTGGTTCGCCGGTGTTCGCGGTGACGCTGACCAGCGTCCCTTCTCCGGCGTTCAGCACAATCATGTTGGCATGCGAGAGTTCGACGTCGGTTTTCATGACGGCGTCGTTGACTTTTTCCCATGCGGCTATCGCGTTGTCTTCATCCCATTCGGGGAGGCACACGCCGGTGAGGGCGAGGTCTTCGATCATGCCGACGCTGACGATTTCGCCTCCGTTGGGGAGCCTGGTTCCGGACAAGTCGAGGCCATCTTGGAAGGACTTGGTGGTGCAGTTGTTCTGGTAGTCGGCGGTTTCCTTCCATGCGGTGTCGGTGCCGCACCCGGCGAGACTGAGGGCGAGGGCCGTCGTGGTGGCGGCTGTGATTAGTCGTTTCATAGTGCGTTGATCCTTGCGTAGTGGTCGCGCCAGATGGTGGCGTGGTGGATGGTGACGCAGAGTTCTTCGGCAATGCGGGGCAGATCGGGGCCGTAGATGCGCTCTATCTCAGCGTACTGTGAGGTGCTTATCAGTATTTGGGTGGCGCGCCGGTCCGCGGACCGCTCGGCCATGGGGAGATGTCCGCAGGGGTCACCAGACTCTGCGTGGGCAATCTCGTGGGCCAGGGTGGATCTGGTCTGCGCTTCGCTCATGTCGTGTCGGATGGAGATCGGCGGGGTCAAGAACCCGCTCTCCGAGACCGCCTAATTAAAAGGTCTCTGAGGGGTTCAACGGCCCTTAAACTCAGCAGGAGCACCTTCCCCGTGCATTCGGGGAGGCGCTCCTGCTGTTTTGGGAGATGTCCTGGGGCGATGAAGGGAAAGTCTCGAGGATCGGGCCAATTGCCCTAATTTTGAGGCTATCCAGCTGATCCTCGAGACCCACCCGGCACCCGACAATCCCTCCACCGCCTCAGCTAGTATCGAAAACCCTTTTCACCTGGTCAAATGAAAACGAAACCCCATTTTCAAAAGGCTTTCAATAAGATCTCCGGTGTGCTTAGGTGGAGATATGACAGCACCTGAACAGACCGGAAAGAACGGTCGTGACTGTGGACTGACCCGCCCACAGGGTGGGGGAGCCCAGCAGCACCACCACGAGCATGGCGCCAGCGACCACGGCCATGATCACAGCCACGCCCCGAAGTCCCTGCGCGCGCTGGTGGCCGTGATCGTGCTGACCTCGGTGATTTTCCTGGCCGAGCTGATCGGCGGTCTGGTTTCCGGATCCATGGCGCTGCTGGCCGATGCCATGCACATGCTCTCGGACTCCACCGGCCTGATCATCGCGCTGGTGGCCATGCTCATCGGCCGCAAGTCCGCCTCCTCCACCGCGACCTACGGCTACCGCCGGGTCGAGGTGCTCGCGGCGATGCTCAACGCGGGCGTCGTCACGCTGATCTCGGTTTGGGTGGTGGTGCAGGCGGTGATGCGGCTGGGCGGCGGCACCGAGATCGACACCGACCTCATGCTCATCGTCGCGGTCATCGGTTTCCTGGCCAATGGAATCTCCGCCCTGGTTCTGATGCGCCACCAGGACGGCAACATAAATATGCGTGGTGCCTTCCTGCATGTGCTCAGTGACATGCTCGCCTCGGTGGCGGTCATCATCGCCGGTCTGGTCATCCGCTACACCGGCTGGATGTTCGCCGATACCATCGCCTCCCTGGTCATCGCCGCCATCATCCTCCCGCGTTCCCTGGGCCTGCTTCGCGACGCCGTGGAGGTGCTGCTCGAGCGCGTCCCCCGCGGCGTCGATACGCAGCAGCTGGAGGATGGCCTGTTGGGGATCAACTGCGTGCGGGAGGTCCACGATCTGCATGTCTGGAGCCTGGACGGCAAGGACATGCTCGCGACAGTGCACCTGGTTGTCGATGGCGAAGCTGCCCAGCCGAGCAGCTGCCTGGTGCTCGATCTCGCGGATGAGGTCTTCGCCGGGTTCGGAATCGGGCACTCCACCATTCAGCTGGAAAGCCCCGGCCACCAGCCCCATGAGGGCGGTCTGGAACTTCATCACTGATCAATTCACCGGAGTTCGCCGGATTAGCTAGAGTCAGTCGCATGGGATTTGCCACTCCGAGTTACACCCTGCCCGATCTGTTCGCCCGAGTTGACCGGGGTGACCTGCAGCTTCCTGATTTCCAGCGGACCTACTCCTGGGACGTGGACCGGATTCGTTCACTACTTGTCACCGTGCTGCGGGGCTACCCCATTGGTTCCCTGATGGCGCTGGACACCCGCAATGAGCCCATGCGCTTTCGGCCACGCCCACTCTCTGGCGCCCCGGACACCGGTGAGAACCCCGGGCTGCTGCTCCTGGACGGCCAACAGCGGCTGACCACCCTCTACCTCTCCCTGACCGGTGATGGCACGGTGGAGACCGTTGACTCGCGCTCCAAGCGGATCACCCGCCGCTTCTACGTGGATCTGCGCCGCGCGGTGCAGGAGCCGGTGATGCCCGATGAGGCGGTCTTCTCCGTGGATGAAACCGGGGAGGTCCAGTCCCATTTCGGGCCGGTGATCTCCGGTGGGCTCAGCCACCCGGGGGCGGAGCTGGAGAATTTCTGTGTACCGGTGTCCGCGTTGCTGGGGGAGGAGGCCACCGATTTCATCTTCGACCTGATCGGTCGGGCTGAGGCGCCGATGCGTCAGTCCATCAAGGATTTCTACAATCAGCTGTTGCGCCCGCTCGCCGGCTACAGTGTGCCGATCATCCGGTTGGCCAGGGAGACCGCGCAGGCCGGGATCGGTTCCATTTTTGCCCAGGCGAACTCCGCCGGGTTGCAGATGGATGTCTTTGAACTGCTCACCGCGGTCTTCGCGAGTGAGGACCCGGACTATGAACTCAACCGGCAGTGGCGGCGCACCCGCGCCTTGCTCCGGGAGTATCCGGTACTCGACAGCATTGGCCGCACCGAGTTTCTCACCGCCATTTCCCTGCTGGTCACCGGCCGCCATGGCCGGGCAGTCGGTCACCGGGAGGATATTCTCAAGCTGACGCTGGGGGACTACCGCCGTGCCACAGAGGATATGCGTATCGCGTTCCAGGAGGCCGCGGTCTTCCTCTCCCAGCGGTGCATCCTCACGGCGGGGCAGGTGCCCTATCCCGCCCAGATCATCCCACTGGCGGTGATCCTGGCGATCCTGGCGGATGAGCCGCAGTCCCTGGCCAACACCCACAGCTGGGATCGGCTGCACCGCTGGTTCTGGTCCGGGGTCTTCGGCGAGCTCTACGGCTCCGCCGCGGTGATCACCCGCATGGGCTATGACGTCGACCAGGTCAGCCGCTGGGTCGGGGCCGGCACCGATGAGGTGGTCGACGAGCCGAAGACGGTGCGCGATGCCGAGTTCACCGAGTCCCGGCTGCTCAGCGTCAATCAATCCTCCGGGGTCTGGCAGGGGATCTACGCCCTGCTGATGGCCCGCGGTGCCCGTGACTGGCGCACCGCCCAACCCTTCGACCGATGGACCTTTAAAGACCTGGACACCGGCTTCCACCCCATCTTTCCGCGGGGTTGGTGCGAGGACCGCGGGGTGGATCTGATCCTGGCCGACAGCGTGCTCAACCGCACTCCCATGGGGCGACGCACCCAGGTGATGCTGGATGGGGCGGCACCGGGCCGATACCTCAACCGGGTGCAGGAGAAGTCCCTGATGGACGATGTGGAATTTGATATCGTCCTGGCCGGACATGATCTGGACCCGGCATTGCTTCATGCCTCGGATGCGGAGGCCTTCTTCGCGGACCGTCGTAGTCGTCTGCTCGGGGTCATCGAATATGCCATCGGCAAGCCGGTGTTGCGCGATGTCAATGAGAAAGATCTCTCCGCCGGGGCCGAAGGGCCGGGGGCTTTTGTAGACTGAGCGGACATCCCGGCTAGCCTGGACGTATCATCCAAGCTCAACCGCCCAATTTCTCTGAGAGGTCCCACGCGTGCAGGATTCACACACCCGTCTCCGTCGTCTGACTACCATGGCCAGTGCCGTGGTCATGAGTGCGACGGTGTTGGTCGCCTGTTCCAACGGGGAAGGCGCGCAGATTGAAACCGCGCCGGCCGGAGAACAGAATGAGGCCTCGGCCAATGGTGCCCCGGCAGGCAACGGCCCCCTCGCCGAAGCCCGGGCAGCCAATATCAACCGAAACGTCGACCCGAAGTTCGGGGAGACACCTCAGGTGCTCAGTGATACCACCGGGAGTGGTTTGGAAAGCAGCAGACTCTTCTTCGATCAGTCCGAAACTCTGGTGGTATCCGGGGCGAGCGAGGCGGCGCAGCTGCGTGCAGCCTCCATCGCCGTGGTCTCCCACGCCCCGGCGGTGCAGTTTTCCCCCGGGCAGCGGGAACAGATCCTCGCCGAGATTGAACGCCTGGGTGCCACCAAGGTGCTCACGGTCGGGGACGTCGACCTCCCCGCGGTCGAGGGCGTGGAGATCTTCGCCGATGACGGCTCAACGGACGCCCTCGCCGAGCTGAGCGCCAAGAAGTTCAGCGAGCAGCCAGTCGCGGGCTACGCCGACATGGTCGCCGCGACTGCCGCCCTGGAGCCCGACCAGAACACCCTGCTCACCGCCAGTTGGGAACAGTTCCCCGATACCCGTGGTGAGAATGCCGAGAAGCTGCCCGCGCTGCCGGCACAGTCGCGCCGGGATGCCGGTGCAGCCCCGGTGATCATCGCCAGCCCCGGCAGTTCCACCATCGACGTTGCCAATGCGCGTTCCTATGGTGGGGAGGTCCGGGTGATGGATTATCACGATCCGCGGCTGAACGCCGAGACCATGGAGATGGTTGCGGGGCTGTCTGATCATCCGTTGGTGGCACTGGGTGCCCAGTTCGGCACCGGGGAGCAGCTGGCGGAGAAGATCGAACTCGGGGAGACCGTGACCACCGAACTCCCCGGCGGCGGTGGCCTGGTCTTCCCGGGTCGTCGTATGGTGGCCCTCTACGGGCATCCCTCCGGACCGGCGCTCGGCCTGATGGGGGAGCAACCTCCGGCAGAGGCCGTGGCCCGGGTGCAGGGCTATGTGGATCAGTACCAGGCGCTCGTCGAGGAGCCGGTGATCCCGGCCTTCGAGGTCATCGCCACCGTCGCCTCGGAATTCCCCGGCGATGACGGCAACTACTCCAATGAGTTTGCCGTCGAAGATCTGCGGCCCTATGTCGATGCCATCGTCGACGCCGGCGGCTACGCGGTGCTCGATCTCCAGCCCGGCCAGGCCTCCTTCCTGGAGCAGGCGAAGCTCTATGAGGAGCTGCTCAAGGAGCCGAATGTGGGCCTGGCCCTGGACCCGGAGTGGAAGATCGGGCCCGGCGAGCAGCCGATGCAGCGGGTCGGTTCCGCCGAAGCCGCTGAGATCAATGAGACTGCGGACTGGCTGGCAACTCTGGTCAAGGACAACGGTCTGCCGCAGAAGGCCTTCGTGCTCCACCAGTTCCAATTGCAGATGCTGCGTGACCGCGAGCAGATCAACACCGACCACCCGGAGCTGGCTTTCGTCCTCCACGCCGATGGACACGGTACCCCCGGTGATAAATTCGCCACCTGGGATGCGTTGCGCCAGGGGTTGGATGACAACAGCTACTTCATGGCCTGGAAAAACTTCATCGACGAGGACTTTCCGACCTTCACCCCGGAACAGACCTACCAGATCAATCCCAAGCCCTGGTTCATCAGCTACCAGTAGTGGTGAGATGGCCATTGTGGCGTTAGCACTAACTGTTGTCTAACCGTTAATGGGGGTGAAGTGCCCTAGCCCACTGTGCGTTAGGGCCGGGTCACTCAGTAGTCTTTGATTTGTTGCACGCCACCCTGAGCCGGCGTGAGCCAATCTCTTCTGCGACGCGGTCGTGCCGCGAAGGGGCTGAAATTCTCAGAATGTAGGAGTCACACCTGTGAGCCGTCCTGTAGTCCTCATTGCCGATAAGCTTGCGCAGTCCACCGTGGATGCGTTGGGAGACGCCGTAGAGGTGCGCTGGGTCGATGGACCGAACCGCCCCGAGCTGCTCGCCGCTGTCGCCGATGCCGATGCGCTTCTCGTCCGTTCCGCCACCACCGTCGACAAGGAGGTGCTGGATGCCGCTCCGAAGTTGAAGATCGTCGGTCGCGCCGGCGTCGGCCTGGACAATGTCGACATCGAGGCCGCCACCGCTCAGGGTGTGATGGTGGCTAACGCGCCGACCTCGAATATTCACTCCGCGTGTGAGCACGCTGTCTCCCTGCTGCTCTCCGCCGCCCGCCAGATCCCCGCTGCGGATGCCACCCTGCGTCAGGCAGAGTGGAAGCGCTCCTCCTTCAATGGTGTGGAGATCTTCGGCAAGACCGTCGGCATCGTGGGCTTCGGCCACATCGGCCAGCTCTTCGCCCAGCGACTGGCTGCCTTCGAGACCACCATCGTGGCCTACGATCCCTATGCGAACCCGGCGCGCGCCGCTCAGCTCAACGTTGAGCTGGTGGAGCTGGACGAGCTCATGGGTCGCTCCGACTTCGTGACCATCCACCTGCCCAAGACGAAGGAAACGGCCGGCATGTTCGATGCCGAGCTGCTGGCCAAGTCGAAGAAGGGCCAGATCATCATCAACGCCGCCCGCGGTGGTCTAGTGGATGAGCAGGCACTGGCAGATGCCATCAAGTCCGGCCACATCCGTGGCGCCGGCTTCGATGTCTTCGCCACCGAGCCCTGCACCGATTCCCCGCTCTTCGCACTCCCGGAGGTCGTGGTCACCCCGCACCTGGGGGCCTCCACCATCGAGGCTCAGGACCGCGCCGGCACCGATGTCGCCGCCTCCGTCCTCAAGGGCCTGGCCGGCGAGTTCGTCCCGGATGCCGTTAACGTCTCCGGCGGTCGCGTCGGCGAAGAGGTCGCCGTCTGGCTCGATCTCTCCCGCAAGCTCGGCCTGCTGGCCGGCAAGCTGCTTCACGACGCCCCGAACACCCTCGAGATTGTCGCCCGCGGCGAGCTCTCCACCGAGGATGTCTCCGCCCTGGGTCTGTCCGCCGTCCGTGGCCTCTTCTCCGGCATCATCGAGGAGTCCGTCACCTTCGTCAACGCCCCGCGCATCGCTGAAGAGCGTGGCCTGAACTTCGTGGTGGAAACCGCCAGCGAGTCCATCAGCCACCGCAGCTCGCTGGAGGTCACCGCCATCAGCGCCAACGGCGAGAAGGCCACTGTCGTCGGTGCCCTGACCGGCCTGGACCGCGTGGAGAAGTTCGTCCAGATCAACGGCCGCGGCGTGGACCTGCGTGCCGCCGGCCGCAACCTCTTCCTGCGCTACACCGATGCCCCGGGTGCCCTGGGCAAGGTCGGTTCCCGTCTGGGCGAGGCCAGCATCAACATCGAGGCTGCCGCCATGACCCAGGCAGCCAAGGGCGATGGTGGCGTGCTGATCCTCCGCGTTGAGTCCGAGGTTCCCGAGGACCTGGCGGACCAGATCGCCGCTGACCTCAACGGTGAGGTCATCCAGCTGGCCCTGGATTAATCTCCACCGATCGGCCTGAACGCCCCGACCTTGATGCTTCTCCGGAAGAATCTGAGGTCGGGGCGTTCGTGTTGCTTCGGTCTTGCTTGGATTCGAGTGGTTCGGCGTGGCCCCATCTCGGGGGAGTGGGTGTCCTCCGGGCGAGGGGAGCTGCTCAGCTGAAGTGGCCGAGCGCGCGGCGCCGGTACTCGGCCGGGGTGCACCCTTCCACCTGGCGGAATACCTGCCCGAAGTAGGAGATATTTTCCACTCCCCAGCGCCGGATGAGCTGTTCGATTGATTCCTCGACCAGCAGCGGTGAGGCGAGGTCCTCCCGGACCCGTTCCAGACGACGTTGCCTGATATGGCGGGCCACCGTGGTGTCGGTGGCGCTGAAGAGCTGGTGCAGGTAGCGCGTGGAAATGAAGGCCGCGGCGGCGACGCGCCCCGGGGTCAGCTCCGGATCGCTCAGCTGGGATTCGATATAGGCCAGGCACTGTTCGCGGAGGGTATCCGCGGAAGACTCCACCGGCGGCTGCGGGGCACCTCTCTCCTGGATCATCTGCTCCACCATGGAAACGACATGGTGGGAGAGGCTGCTCCTGGTGGCGGCCCCGAGTTCCCGGTTCCCGGCTTCCAGGTGCTTGAGGAAGGACCATACTGCCGGGGCCAGGCCGCCATCCGCGGCGAAGCTGGTGGCGCTGAAATCATGCAGCTCGGCAGGGGAGCTGCGGAAGCGGCTCAGCGGGATCTTCAGGCTCAGGGAGCCATAATCCCGGGAACCCTCGATAAGGACCGGGGCATCAGAGGTGTAGAGCGCGAAACTTCCGGAATCCACCCGCGCCTTCCTACCGAACTGTGAGAGGTGGAGTGTTCCAGAGGACTGGAAGGAGACCACGCAATAGCCGTTCTCCTCGCCCTGGACGTGCTGGGTGGTGCGTTCAGCGGCATGGAGGCCGCTGTGCATGGAGAAGATCCGGGTGTCCAGGAGCGGGGTCGAGGTAATCCTGCCCTCGAACTCGCCACCTGCCGGGACATCGACGCCGAAGGGGAGCACGGTCTGATTGACCAGGTCCTGCCAGGACTTCCGGTCTGCTGCGGGCCCAGTTTCAGCGGTGGCATCCATCTGATCCTCCGGCAATGTCTGTCCACCTCGATGTCAAATTATTGATCGTGCCACCGGATGCGTGGCACGACGATCGCGGGCATGAAAAGTGATGAGCGGTCTGTGTCAATCTACCTGAACGAGAAAGAAACTAGGCAATGTGGGTCACATGCGGTCTCGTATTGTGGGACTGGGCACTTTAGTGCGCGGAATTGAGAGTGGTGCTCCTTCCAGTGATACAGATCATGTCCGGGATCGCCTTATGGTGAGAACTACATCACAGGTCGGTGCAAGAGCCGATCGGAGTTGAAGGAGAAAAACGATGGCCTACCTGCTTGGTTCCCACCATGTGACCCTTTCTGTCGGCGGCGCCCAGGAGGATGTGGACTTCCATACCCGGGTGCTGGGAATGCGCTTCATCAAGAAGACCGTCCTCTACGACGGGGCCACTCCCGTGTACCACCTGTACTACTCCAATGCACAGGGGGACCCCTCCAGCGTCATCACCACCTTCCCCTGGGCCCAAGCCGGACTCTACGGGCAGCGGGGCACGAACCAGGCCCGCGAGGTATTGCTGGCCGTTCCCGCCAGCTCCATGGACTTCTGGGCCAAGCGGCTGGCGGCACTGAACATCAGCGCCCAGCAGGAGGAGATCTTCGGCGAACGACGCCTCTCCTTCCTGCACCCGAGTGGCATCGAGTACCAGCTCGTGGGCACCGAAGGCGATCCCCGCCAGGGGCACCCCGGCCACGGCGTGACGCCGGAGGCCGCGATCCACGGCATGCACGGCGTGGGCATCCATGTCTTTGACCAGGATCGCATGGTCGACTTCGGCAATGAGGCGTTCTTCTCCCAGGGGCAGGTCCTCGAGGAAGGGGATCGGGCACGCTTCCGGGTCGGCAGCGACACCCACGGAAACTGGATCGAGCTGACCGGCAACCGCACCGATGCCCAGGGCACCTGGCGCTATGGGGCAGGCACCTACCACCACTTCGCCTGGAACCTGGACACCCTGGAAAACCAGGAAGAGGTCAAGTTCGACATCGAAGGCGCCGGCTACACCGACATCTCCGAACTGAAGAACCGAACCTACTTCAAGTCCCACTATGTCCGGTCCCCGGGAGGCGCCCTCTTCGAACTCGCCGTGACTCACCCGGACGGCGGCTGGGACTGCGATGAATCCCCCGAGGAGCTGGGCCAGCGTTTCATGCTGCCAGCGCAGTTTGAGTCCGAGCGGGATTCGATCATGTCCCGTCTCGAGACGATCACCACCGAGTCCGAGAGCGATGAGTAGCCCGCAGATCCACGGTGCCGCCGCCGCCGAGGCGGACGTCCTGATCTACGGAGTCCACGGCCGTGGCCAATCACCGGAGTTCATCAGGGACCTGGCCGAGCGGATCGGCGAACTCCACCGATTCTCCTGGATCATGCCGGCCGCACCCGGGAACACCTGGTACCCGGAGGGCTTCATGGCACCCACCGAGCGTAATGAACCCGCCCTCGCTGCGGCACTGGGCACCATGGACACCCAGCTCGCTGAACTGGTGGGAGGTGCCAAGCCGGTGGTGGCGCTGGGATTCTCCCAGGGAGCGTGCCTGCTGGCGGAACACCTGCTGAACGCCCAACCGAAGGTAGCCGCCATGATCCTTCACACGGGCGGCTACCTGGGGCCGGAGCCCCGCAACTTTCCCCGGCAACCGGGATGGGAAGCAACACCGGCGCTGCTCCTCACCGCTCGGGCGGACCCCTGGGTACCGCTGCACCGCAGTGAAGAAACGGCCCAGGCCCTCGCGGATGCCGGTGCCACCGTGGACCTCCGCATCTACGAAGACACCGAACACCACATCAACGATGATGCCGTCGCAGAAATTCGGGAGCTCCTGGCACAGGTAGCCACCACCCACCACCGCTGAACCGCGAACACCTCAGATTAAGGAAGACATCATGACCACCTCCATCAAAAACTCCACCCGCGTCCAGGCCCGACTCAACGAAGGCTCGGAATTCCCCGCCCTGATGCAGCGGCTCGATGAGATCACCCCGCTGCTCAAGAAGAACTTCGCCAAGAATGAGGAACTCGGCGAACTCTGCGAGGAGACACTCAACGCCCTCCACGAGGTCGGTGCCTTCAAGATCGGAATCCCTGTGGCACTCGGCGGCTATGAGCTCACCCCGACCCAGACCATCGAGGTGCTGGAAAAGGTCTCCTACGCTGACTCCGCCGCTGGCTGGGTGCTGATGGCACTCCAGATGATCACCGGCACCACCGCCGCCTACCTTCCGGAGGAAGCCCAGGATGAACTCTTCCCTGACGGAAGCTACGCCCTGATCGCCGGCCAAGGCACCAAGAACGGTAAGGCAATCCGCGTTGAAGGTGGCTACCGGGTCACCGGCAACTGGTCCTTCGGCTCCGGAATGAAGCATGCCACCCACATTCACTCGGCGGCCTTCGATGAGGAGAACAACCGCCCCATCGTGGTCACCTTCCCCAAGGAAGAGGCGAAGCTCCTGGACAACTGGGATGTCATGGGACTGCGCGCCACCGGCAGCATCGACTACTCCTGCGAAGACCTCTTCGTCCCAGACACCTACGTCTATGAGCCGACCACCACGGCACCGCTGAGCGGCGGTGCCCTGTACACCCTCGGCCTGGCGAACATGTCCGGTATCTGCCACACCGGCTGGGCACTGGGCATCAGCCGGCGCATCCTCGATGAGATGAAGTCCCTGGCGCAGCACAAGCACGGGGCACCCGGAACCTCGGTGGACACCGACCACTTCCTCGCCGAGTACGCCAAGGCCGAAGCCAAGATGCGCTCCACCCGCGCCTGGGTGAAGGACGTCTGGGCGGACAATGAAGCCGCCATCGCCACCGGTGAGCTGCTCTCCGCAGAACAGGAGACCCAGACCCGGCTGATGCTCAACACCGTCACCTGGACGGCACATGAGATCGGTGAGTTCGTCCACTACTGGTCAGCCACCGCCATGGCCCGGCGCGGCGACCTGCAGCAGCTCTTCCGGGATCTCAATGTCGGAACCGGCCACATCACCAGCGGCCCGGGCGTCCTGCAATCCTGCGGCAAGCACCTCGTCGGTTTCGCTCCGGATGCTTTCTGGGCCTTCATCAAGCTGGTCGAGCCGCAGGAGGGGAGCAAGTAATGAATTCCCAAGCAGTGGATCCGGCCATCATCGGCCAGGACCTCAAAAACGCCTTCCGTTCCCATCCCGCCGGAGTCGCGGTCGTCACCGCAGACCCCGGAAACGGCCCGGTCGGGTTGACCGCCACCAGTGTCACCTCGGTGTCCATGGACCCACCGACGATCGCCTTCTCACTCTCCGCTCTCTCCAGCTCTGGAGTGAAAATCCGCACCTCCGAGTATGTGGTGGTCCACCTCCTCAGCGCGGACCAGATCGGCCTCGCCCAGCTCTTCGCCACCAGTGGGATCGACCGCTTCGCGGATACCTCGAAGTGGGGCCGACTCGCCACCGGTGAGCCCTACCTCAAGGACAGTGAGGTGTGGATGCGCGGCAAGATCACCGGAAGCATCGACATCAACGGCTCCGCCCTGGTGGCTGTCGAGATCATTGAAAGCCAATGCACCGCCCCACCGGAGCGGGTACCCCTGGTCTACTGCAACCGAACCTGGCACCAGCTTTCTGAAACCAGCGCACTGAATGAGGGAAAATAATGACGACCACCCAGGCACCGAAGAACACCCAGGCACCCCACCTGAACCCGAACTCCCCGGCAGTGACCAGCCACCGCGGCCGGTTCTGGATCGCCGGAGATGTGGTGGACACCTTTGCCGGCCCGGCACAACGCGGCCCGCTCTACGTGGAGTGGGAGGTCGCGGACCCGAACACCACCAAACCTGCGCTGGTCCTCATCCACGGTGGCGGCGGTCAGGGGACCGACTGGTTAGGCACCGTGGACGGCCGACCAGGATGGGCGCAGCACTTCGTCGCGGCCGGCTACCCGGTCTATGTTGTCGACCGCGCCGGGCACGGACGCTCGCCCTATCACCCGGAGGTCATCGGGGAGATGGGTGCACCCTTCGGTTATGGCCCAGCCACCGGACTTTTTGTCCCACCGGAGTTCGAGGAAGATCACAGCGCCTGGCCATGGGGTCGGGAATCAGGTGCGCCGGAGTTCGATCAGCTGGTCGCCGCCTTTGGTCCGCTGCCGGCAGATCTGGGTTACTCCCAGGCGCTGGATGCCGATCGGATCGCTGCCCTGCTGGACAAGATCGGCCCGGCCGTCCTGATCACCCACTCCGCGGGTGGCCCCGTGGGCTGGGTGACCGCAGATCGCCGACCGGAGCTGGTCAGTGCGATCGTCGCCATCGAACCGATGGGCCCGGCCTTCGTGGAGTTCCCGGGCATGGGCACCCTGGACTGGGGACTCAGCGCCGCCCCGATGACCTATGATCCGCCACTGGCAAGCCCCGAGGAAGTCGCTGCGGCAGCGCCTGAATCCCGCCGCATGCCGGCTCTGGTGGACACTGAGGTGCTGGTGGTCACCGGCGGGGCCTCACCCTTTGCCGGATTTGCGGATGAGGTGGTGGATTACCTCAATCATGGTGGCGCCCGCGCCAGTCACGCGCACCTGCCGGATCATGGGGTGGTGGGCAATGGGCACGCGATCATGCAGGAGCAGAATTCTGCGGCGGCGATCGTGCCGGTCCTGGAGTGGCTCGAGCAGCGCTGACCGCCGGTGCCGAGATGAAGCGTAACTTCCATCACCGGACCCTGCCCCAGAAGGTCTGCTTCGGGGCCGGCCGGGCAGGAGACTATCTGGCGGCGGAGGTCACGCGGCTCGGTTCCCGAAGGATCTTGCTGATTCTCACCTCAAGCGCCGTTCCAGCGGCAGAGTCGATGATGCCGGGACTTCCGGTGGCTGCCCGGATTGAGGGGGTGACCCAGCATGTCCCGGAAGCGGATGCGGTACATGCCCGGAGCGAAGCGGTGCGCATTGATGCTGATCTCATCATCAGCATCGGTGGTGGTTCCGCGGTCGGGTTGGCCAAGGCCGTGGCAGCAACCCACCCGGTTTCCCTGATTGCAGTGCCGAGCACCTATTCCGCCTCCGAGGCCACCGACATCTGGGCGATCACGAGGGCGGGCCGCAAGCAGCTCAGGCAGGATCCCCGGGTGCTCCCGGCGACGGTGATCTATGATGCCGAATTGCTGGCCGGGCTGCCGAAGGACCTGGCCATGCGTTCGGGGTTCAACGCGATCGCACACTGCACGGACACCCTCTGGGCAGGCGAGGCAAGCCCGATCTCCCGACTGTTCGCCGGCGAGGCCCTGGCCGCCCTGGCCCAGGGGATCCCGATGCTGGCTGCCACGCCAGAGACAGACGCGCCTCCGTTGGTAGCCCGGGAGCTCTGCCTCTACGGCAGCTATCTGGCGGCGGTGGGTTATCGCAGTGTGGGCAGGGCTCTCCACCATGAGATTGTCCATGTCCTGGGTGGCAGGTTCAATCTGCCGCACGCGCTCACCCATGCTGTGATGCTGCCCTACGTGGTGGCGGTTAATGCACCGGCAGCACCACCAGGGAGAGCGGAGATCCTGGCAGCTGCCCTGGGGGCCGCACCAGCGGAGATCTCCGGGGACCCCGCCCGCGCTGGCGTCGATAAGCTGCTGGAACTGCGCGAACAACTGCCTGGGCCGTGGTCCCTGGGGGAGTTGGGGCTGGCGGAATCAGACCTGGCGGAGGCAGCCGCGTTGATTCTCCGGGAGGTACCGCCGGGAAATCCGCGGGCGTTGAGCACGGTGCTGATCAGGGAAGTTCTGCAGGCAGCCCATGCCGGTGACGACCCGCGGAAGTTATTGGGGGAGGGGATTACCCCGACTTCGGGGACCTGCGACTGAGGGCCTGTTAGAATCAGGGAAAAGTTCGCATGGTGAGAAAGGAATCCCACAGAATGAAACTCGCAGTAATTGGTGGCGACGGAATCGGCCCCGAGGTCACAGCAGAGGCGCTGAAGGTGCTCAACACTGTCCGCCAGGACATCGAGGCCACCGACTTTGATCTGGGCGCCCAGCGCTACCTGCGCACCGGCGAGATCCTCACCGATGAAGATCTGAACGCACTGAAGGACTATGACGTCATCCTGCTCGGTGCCATCGGCGCCCCGGGCCAGGTGCCGCCGGGCATCCTCGAGCGCGGTCTGCTGCTGAAGCTGCGATTCGCCCTGGATCACCACGTGAACCTGCGTCCCTCCAAGCTGTACCCGACCTCCACCAGCCCGCTGGCCAACCCCGGCGAGATCGACTTCGTCGTGGTCCGCGAGGGCACCGAGGGCCTCTACGCCGGTAACGGTGGCGGACTGCGCGTGGGCACCCCCCACGAAGTGGCCTCCGAGGTCTCCCAGAACACCCGCTACGGTGTCGAGCGTGTCGTCCGCGACGCCTTCGCCCGCGCCCAGGAACGCTCCAAGAAGCTGACCCTGGTCCACAAGACCAACGTGCTGGTCAACGCCGGTGGCCTGTGGCAGCGCACCGTGGACGAAGTGGCTCCGGAATTCCCGGACGTCACCGTCGACTACAACCACATCGACGCCGCGACCATCTACATGGTCACCGACCCCTCCCGCTATGACGTCATCGTCACCGACAATCTCTTCGGTGACATCCTCACCGACCTGGCAGGTGCCGTCACCGGTGGCATTGGCCTGGCCGCCTCCGGCAACATCGACGCCACCGGCACCAACCCCTCCATGTTCGAGCCGGTCCACGGTTCCGCCCCGGACATCGCCGGCCAGGGCATCGCCGACCCGACCGCCGCGATCCTCTCCGCCGCGCTGCTGCTGCGCCACCTCGGTGACGAGGCCAACGCCGCGCGCATCGAAGAGGCTGTGGCCGCTGATGTTGCCGCGCGTGGCGACGCTCCGGTGCGCACCACCGAGGTCGGCGACCGCATCGCCGCCGCCCTGAAGTAACTCAGCTGTACTAATACAGCTCGCTGAGAAGCCGCCACCCAATCTGGGTGGCGGCTTTTTGTGGGTTTTCTGCCTCCTTCTGGCCGTGGAAAGTTCCTGCTCGTTGCAGCTTCTGTACCTTAATCTTTTATGAGAAGGTAGGTGAAGATCACTGTTGTGATCGAAGGCGCGCTGCAGCTCAAGCTGTTACGGTCTATCGAAGAAACCGGGAGTAGATAAGGATGAGCAGAGTGGCGAACGAGGAACTTCCAGTGGAAAGCCTTCCTTTAGAAGGCGGGGGAGACGCTATTCTTATCCCCGCGACCTATGACATTGTGTGGTCGATTTTTCTGATTTTCCAGCTGCTGATTGCGGTCTGCGTGGCTGTTGCCGAGCGACGACGGGGTGCTTCCTGGGTGGAGACATTTCTCTGGGGCGCACTAGCCCTGCTTCTTCCGGTTGCCGGCCTGGTCATCTGGGCGCTCTACCGGATTGTGGGAAAGGCGCGACCTGAGGCTCAACCGAACTAAGCCGAGACACCTCAGATAAAAGTACTCAGCCAAAAATTGGAGCCACTCTCATCCCACCTACTTCGGAGTCCAGGGCCTACGAGATCCACTAATCGTAGGCCTGGTCATGGAAAGCCCTTGTGCTGTTAGCTGGGAGGTCTTGAAAACTCTGAGGTGTTCTCGGGTCAGCTGACCGGGGTGAGTATTCAGTGGTTCGAGGTTATTGGGCGCCGTTGATCTGGAGGTAGTGCTGGAGGAACGGCATCACCGGGTTCATGAGCTCAGCGCTGAGCTGAGCCGGGGGAGTCAGGGCATTGTTGCCCATCCCTCCGATGAGCATGACGATGAGGATATTGCGATAGGTAGAGCTGAGAGGCTCACGGCGCCTTCAACAATGGTGGAGAAGATTTCTGGTGGGATGAGGTGGAGATCCATTGGGAAAAGTCCTTTTCATGAGGCGGCAGTTAAAACCATGCCAGCGGTTTAATCCCCCGGGGATCGGGGGAGGTCAGGTGCAGCTGGGCGGCTCCGGAGATGGTCTATCTCTTCAGGCCTGGGGGCAGGGGAAGGATCCACCGGTGATCTGGCGGAAAAGCTCTACTGCTGGTTCTGAGCGCGCTCTTCCAGGATCGGAAGGAGCTGTTCGAGTGTCCCGAGGGAACTGCCCCAGAGATCGCCTCCCGAACCATCGACAACGGCGGTGACTAGGCCGAGCGCGCCGATGAGGAGACCGAACCCGGTGGCGTAGTTGCTGCTGAGTTGTATCCGATCCATGAGGTTCTTTTTGGAAAAATATGAAGGTTTTCACAGGTCTAACCGGAGGTTGCTCTTAAAGTGTTATCTCGGGGGTCTACAAGTGCTGAGGTCGCGGGATGTGGGGGGCTGACGATTGAATAGACGATTGGATAAAAGAATTCATTATGTCGGCGACTCCCCGCTTCCAATATGGCTTCTCTATCGATGGTGGTTTCACTGCTCTTTCAGCGCGAACCGTCCCTTGAAGAACCGTCCACCAAAGGAGAACATGTGCTGTTGAAAGGTCTCCGCTGTCGACTGTTCGCATTGCTGACGGGACTACTGCTTACTGTCATGGGATTGGTCGCGGTGGCTGCGCCCGTCCAGGCAGGAGAACGCAACCTGGTGATTTTTGGCGATTCCGATATCGCCGATGCCTCTTTCCTGGAGCACTTCCAGGTAAAATTGAGCGCTTCCCGGATAACGCCTTCCGCTGGCGGATGTGCGACCTCTGACCGCAGTTATGCCGCCCAGGCTGCACAGCAGCTGGATATCGAGGCCCAGGACTATTCCTGCGTCGGAGCCACGTCCTTCACCCCCTCGGCCGCGACTTTCGACGCTCAGGTTGACCGTGCTCTGGTTGAGGGCACCCTGAACCCGGCTACCGAGCGAGTCCTGGTGAGCATCAGTTTCAATGATATTTACCGCAACATGAATTTCTCCCCGGCTGAGATCCAGGCACGCTTTATCGATACCATGATCCCGCAGATCTCGAGGATTAAGGCTGCGGCACCGCATGCACGCATCCAGACCATCGGCTATGCCAGCATCGCTGACGGGGACTTCCTCTGTCTTGTGCATATCGGCGGTAATCTTCATGACCGCACCTATCTCCCGATAATCGGCTCCTGGGAGCAGCTCGTCCAAGATATGCAGCGCGACCTGGCGCAGCTCACCAGCACCGAGTTCATCGACCTCAAGGCCGCCACCGCCGATAATGACACCTGTGCCCCGGACAATCACCGTATGTGGGGCGGGCTCGTTGACGTTGCCGCTGGACCGGGCAAGCTGCCGATCCATCTCAATGCCCGCGGCCACGAGTACGTCGCAGGAGTTATCGCGGCCAGATAGGAGCGAGCACAATGCCGAACCTATGAAGGCTCAAGGCGGCCCCGGCCGAGCTCCCGATGATCGGCACCATGCTCACCCGCAGGTGCCTACCGGAGTCCCTCCCTGCCCTCGGGAACCAGCCCGGGCCCAGATGGGCGTCGATAACCGCTCCGGGCACCCAACCTGGGCGATAAGCTCAGTTCATGATCGTTGAACTTGAGGAGGTCCGTGCCTTCCTGGCGGAGATTGAGCCCTTTCTCCGGTTGCCGGAGGAGGAACTCGCACAGCTGCCGGCCAAGATGACCATGCGCTATGCGCGGCGGGGAGATACGCTGCTGCGCATCGGTGAGCCCAATGGCCAGCTCTTCATCATCCGATCCGGGGCGGTGGACCTGGTCGATGAGGACGGGGTGCTGCTGGACCGCCGTGATGCGGGGCGCTCCTTCGGCTATTCCACCCTGTCCGGGGAATCGAATTCGCGCTACACCATGATCGCAGTGGAGGACTGTCTGTTGCTCAACCTCCCGGAAGCTGACTTCCAGGAGCTCGCCCAGCGGCACCCCGATCTGGCACGCTACTTCTCCAGCCAGTCCCGCCGGATTCGGGCGGTGGCCGATGAACTTCGCCAGGACACCTCCGCCGAAGTGTTGCGGACCCGGCTCGGGGGTTTCAAGATCCCGGAACCGGTGATTGTCTCGGCGGACACGAGTATCCGGCAGGCCGCCATCAAGATGGAGGAGTTGCGGGTTTCCTCCCTGTTGATCGGCGCACCAGAGAACCTGGAGGGCATCATCACCGACCGGGACCTGCGCGGCCGGGTGGTGGCCGTGGGCCTGGACATAGATCTGCCGGTCGGGGAGATCATGACCATGAACCCACGCATCGGTACCTCCGACACCCTGGCCTTTGAAGCGATGCTGATCATGACGGAACTGCGGATCCACCATCTGCCGATCGTCGATGGCGGGCAGGTCACCGGAATCGTCACCTCCGCAGATATCATGCGCCTGATGCGTCAGGATCCGATCTACCTCACCGCAGATGTCGCCCGACGATCCTCACCCGAGGAACTTGCCGGTTCCTACACCCAGGCCTCTGAGATCGGGATGCGCTTCTTTGAACGCGGCGCCTCCGCAGAGGAGACGGCAGGGCTCATGACGATTGTCGCCGACGCGATCGCCCGCCGGCTGCTCACCCTGGCCGAGGAGAAGCTGGGGAAACCGCCGGTGCCCTATGCCTTCGCAGTGGTCGGGTCCCAGGGGCGGCATGAGATGGGCTTCGCCTCCGACCAGGACAATGTCCTGATCCTCGATGATTCCTATGAGGACGCCGCGCATGGGGCCTACTTCGCCGAGCTCAGTGAGTTCGTCTGCCGGGGGCTGGATCGCGCCGGGCAGGTGCTCTGCCCCGGCGACATGATGGCCATGAATCCGGAGTGGCGCAAGACCATCAGCGAGTGGGAGGATGCCTTCCATCTCTGGGTCACCGCCCCGGATCCGGATGCCCTGCTCTTTGCCCAGACCTTCTTCGATCTCCGTGCCATCCACGGTGAGCTTTCATTGGGGGAGCAGGTCCATTCCGCAGCGGTGGTGATGGCTTCCGGCGCCAGTCGGATGCAGGCGCACCTGGCTTCGCTGGCGGTGCGGCGAGAACCTCCGCTCGGCTTCTTCCGAGGGTTGGTGGTGGAACGCAGCGGCGAGTACACCAATACCCTCAACGTGAAGAAGGGTGGCACCGCCGGCATCGTGCAGATGGCGCGGCTCTTCTCCCTCAACGATGGCATTGTGGCGCTGGGCACCCGGGCCAGGCTGAGCTTGTCGGCCGGTGGCGGGGCAGTCTCGGAACGAGGGGCCAATGATCTGCTCGATGCCTTCGAGTTTCTTCGCTCCGTCACTTTCCGGCACCAGACGCAGCAGCTGCGCAATAAACAGCACCCCGACTACAATATTGACCCCAAGCAGCTGAGCAAGATGGACCGGGAGCATCTCCGGGATGCCTTCCAGATCATCAAAGGCATGCAGAATGCGCTGGCCACCCGCTACCCGGTCAGGAATATCTGATGGTGTTTTCTCGCTGGCGTGACCCGGCCAAGCGGGCAGAAGGAGCCCTGCGGACGTTCTATGAGGTGGCACCTCCGACCGCGGAGACCCTCTCGGCGGAGCTCAACCTGCTGGCGGTGGATGTGGAGACCACCGGACTCCATCCCCGCAAGGATCAGCTGGTGTCCATCGGGTGGGTTCCCGTCAACGCCGGAGTCATTGACCTCTCCGGGGCGGGTTATGTGATCTTGCGGGGAAATGAGGGGTTCAGTGTGGGGCCCTCGGCGGTGATCCACCAGCTCACCGATGATGAGATCGCGGCAGGAATTAGCCACAAGGACGCCCTGGAGCAGCTACTTGAGGCGCTGCAGGGTCGTGCGATGCTGGCGCACTTCGCCACCCTGGAGCAGGAATTCCTTTCCCATGCCTGTGAACGTCACTTCGGGGCCGGACTCAAAGTTCCCATCGTGGATACCTTCGCGCTGGAGCGCCGGCACATGGAACGCATGTCCACCTATCCCCGGGGCGAGGATCTCCGGCTCGCCCGGGTCCGGGAGCGCTATGGGCTGCCGCGTTATGGCAACCACAACGCGCTCGGTGATGCCCTGGCCTGCGCGGAGCTTTTTTTGGCACAACTGGCCCAGCTCCCGGAATCTTCGCTGGAGCGGCTGAAGCAGTTGGAGGGCTGATCCGCGGCTCACCACCCAGGAACAGCGCCTCACCGCCCGGAGACTGTTGCCGTCCCCGCCAGGATCGGCGTCGACCCGCGGCCCGCGCCAGTGTGTCCCTCGGGATGGTGGTGATGAGCGTCGTGGATCATGCGCTACGCATTAGTGTATTTGCGGCAGTTTCGTCGCCGAATTGCCTTAGTGTGACCATTGCCTCACCTGCTCCCCGGGGGCAGGGAAGCGCTGGTTAAGCCACTTGTAAATCTTGCAAATCCTGTGGTTTGCATGGCGAATGGCTGGCTATTTCCCGAGGGTGGTGCATGTGAAGTTTGTTGATGGTTGTACAATGAGCCTCATGCGTTTTGGACGAATTGCCACCCCTGATGGAATGTGTTTTTGCACGATCACCGGCGAAGGTGATGACCATGCCCAGTTGACCGCCAAGGAAATTGAAGGCACCCCCTTCACCGAGCCCACCTACACCGGCCGCGAGTGGCCGCTGAATGAGGTTCGCCTGCTGGCCCCGATGTTGCCGAGCAAGGTTGTCGCCATCGGCCGCAACTATGCCGATCACGTCGCCGAGGTCTTTCAGAAGTCCGCGGATTCCCTGCCGCCGACCCTCTTCCTCAAGCCGCCGACCTCTGTGGTGGGCCCCGGTGCCGCCATCAAGATCCCCAGCTTCGCCACCAAGGTGGAGTTCGAGGGTGAGCTGGCTGTCGTCATCGGCAAGCCCTGCAAGAATGTCAAGGCCGCAGACTGGAAGTCCGTGGTTCTCGGTTATACCATCATCAACGACGTCTCCTCCCGTGATCTGCAGTTCGCCGATGGCCAGTGGGCCCGCGCCAAGGGTATTGACACCTTCGGCCCGATCGGCCCCTGGATCGAGACCGACCTCGATGCCATTGACCTGGATAATCAGGTGATCCAGGCACGTCTGACCCATGAGGGCAAGACCGAGCTGCTGCAGGACTCAAACTCCAGCCAGATGATCATGAAGATGCCGGAGATCATCGAGTTCATCACCGCTTCGATGACGCTGCTCCCGGGCGATGTCATCGCCACCGGCTCCCCGGCCGGCACCAAGGCCATGGTTGACGGAGACTTCATCGAGATCGAGATCCCGGGCATCGGTAAGCTCGGAAACCCGGTCGCCAACGCCTGATATCCCAGGCTAATCTGGCCGCATGGCCAACCTCCCGCATCAGCACTCTGATCACCTCTCCGAACCGCCCGAGTACCACGCCCCGGCCGAAGCTGAAAGCTTCTACCGGGGGACGGAACCGCGCTGGTCAGGGGCACCGAATCAGGCGTTGGTGCGGGAATTTTCGTCTCTGGAACCCGGTCGGGTGCTCGATATCGGCTGTGGTGAGGGGGCGGATCTGCTCTGGCTCGCATTACGCGGCTGGGATGCCCTCGGCATTGACCATGCGCCCACCGCAGTGGCGCGCACCCGGGCGCTTATCGACGCCGCGAGCGCAGCGAACACCGGCCTGCGTGCCCGGGTTCGTGAGGCGAGTTTCCCCTCCCATGGTGAGTCAGGTTTCGATCTGCTGACCTGCTCTTATGGGCAGCTGTCGCGTACCACCGAGACGGTTGAAGCACTTCGCCGGGCGGTGAAAGTCGGGGGCACTTTGTTCCTTCTCCACCATGATTTCGGTCCTGGGGAGTCGGTCCGGCCCCAGGGGATCATCTTGCCGCACTGGCTCGCGGAACAGCTGGGGCCGGACTTCCGGGTGGAGAAACTGGCGAAGTCGGCCCGGGAGGTGAGCAGTGGGGCGGGAGCCCATCACCGCGATGATGTGGTGCTGGTGGCCACCCGCCTCGCCTGAGCAGCGTCAGAAAGGGTCCAGCTTAGAGTCCCAGCGAGCGCATGATGGTCCGCAGCTTCGCGGTGGTCTCATCGAATTCCTGCTGGGCATCGGAGTCGGCGACGATGCCGCCGCCGGCCCAGGCCCGGGCGGTAGTGCCGTCCCTGGATACTTCCGCGCAACGGATGGCCACCATGTATTCGCCATCGCCGGCGGAATCGCACCAGCCGACGGCACCGGCATAGAAACCGCGGTCAGATTCAGCCAGCCGGATGACATCCTCGGCGGCGTCGGTGGGCGTGCCACAGATCGCCGGGGTGGGATGGACCCGCAGTGCCAGTTCCAGGGCGCTGGTCGTCGGGTTCTGGAGAGTGCCGGTGATCGGGGTCGCCAGGTGCCACATCTCATTGGTCCGGGTCAGCTCGGGGTGTGCCGGGATATCCAGGCGAGAGCACAGCGGGGAGAGGTGTTCCCGCAGGTGATCAACCACGTAGGAGTGTTCCTCCAGATCCTTGGCGGAGGTGTGCAGCTGTTGGCCCACCACGGCATCCCGGTCACGGTCGGGGTGGCGGGCTGCGGAGCCCGCCAGGGGATAGGCGGTGACGGTGGAGCCCTGACGCTTGATCAGCACCTCGGGAGAGGAGCCGACAAGCATCCGTCCCTCAAATTCGCCGCCGGCGGGGCTGAGGTCGGCGATGAAGCCGTCCTTGTTCTGTGAGTTGTTGATCAGCCGGGCGGCGACGAGCAGGGGGTCCACCGGCGGATCGAAGCCGATTTCCACGGCGCGGGCCAAGACAACTTTTTGGAGGCGGGAATTGCGGATAGTACCGATGGCCGCGTTGACTCGGTCCAGGTGCTCATCCGGGGCCGGGTCCAAACTCAGCAGCCGGGCATGGAGTTTGCTGCCTGGCCCGAAGCGGTAATAGGAGTGTGGCTCGAGGGGGCCATCCTCCCGGATGATCTTTTCCGGCACAGTCAGCGCGGCCGGGTCCTCCCGGGCGAAGGGAAGGGCTCCGACGATCATCTCCAGACCACCGCGGTGCAGGGCATCCACTGCTTCCCAAGGGTTGGTGAAGGTCTCGCGGGCCCCCTGGGTACGTACCGATCCATGGGCCCGGGAGAGGAGGAAATCAGGCGCGGTCGGTGGTCGTTGTTCGTGCATGGTCAATCAGTTTAGCGGCCCTGGTTTGCCAAAACCTTATTGGTCGCCGAACATGCTCAGGTGGCTCATATTAAATTTATTTCCCTCATATCTGCCGGACTGCTGACACTGGGACTGGCGGCCGCTCCACCGGCCCAGGCGCAGTCGGTGCACCTGTCCTCGGGCTCCTCCAGTTCTTCGCTGCCGATCTCCTCTTCCGAGGAGATCGACTACCCCGGATTCCCGGAGATCTTCCCGGACATCACTGAGCGGCTGGAGGTTCCGGTGCCCGGATTCGGGAACCGTGACGTCCTGGTTTCACTGCCGGAGAACTATGACCCGACCCGCTCCTACCCGGTGTGGCTGGCCTATCCCGGCCGATTCATCAGCCCAGAGCACATGTCGACGGATACCGGACTGCAGATCGCCTCGGACGCCATCGTCGCCTATGCCCGCGGTGAGGGCGGGGCATTCGCCGGGGCACCCTATGCGGTGACCGAGATCGCGGAGGATATCGCTTACTCCCGGGCCATCATCGACCGGATCGAGCTCGACTACGCCATCGACCGCAGCCGGGTGTACGCCATCGGCCACTCCAACGGTGGCGGCTTCTCCCTCGCACTGGCCTGCTACGCCCCGGACCTGGTGGCCGGGGTCGCCAGTGTCTCCGGCATCTACTACAACCCGGGCACCCCGGTGTCCGGGGAGTGCCTCAATCAGGCCGTCCCGACGATGATCATCCACTCGCGAGATGACGGTCTATCGCTGATCGACGGTGCTACCGCGCATGGTGCTCCCTACGTCGGGGCCCGGCCGATGGCGCGGACCTGGGCCCAGATCAACGGCTGTGAGGGCAATCCGCTGCCCCGACCTGTCACCCCGGGGGTCACCGCCCATGTCAGTCAGGGCTGCGAGCGGGAGACCGAGTTCGTCCTCGCGGAGTCCAGGGATCATGGTTGGCCCAGCTACTCCGCCTTTGTGGCGTGGGAGTTTCTTTCCCGCCAGTCGCGCTGAGGCCGCCGGTTTCCGGGGCCTGACAAATAAGGTGCATCGCACTACGCTCACTGCGTGTGTACCGGCAACTGAATTTCGGGAAGGGTCTGTCCCTTCTTGGTTTTGCCATGTTCAGCAGCGTCCTCGTCTTGGTGGCAGTGCAACAGGGCGAGAGCGGTGAGAGCGGTGAGCCCCCGGAAAAGACCATACAGACACCGCCTACCGAGACCACTCCGCAACCCCCAGCGTCGCCCACCACCGCAGCTTCTGAGCCGGTCGGTTTGAGCGAGGAGGAGATCGCGCACTTCGTTCCCGCCTTGACCGCCGCGGCACCCGGCACCACGAACACCGTCACGTTGACGATGCCGGACGGGCGGGAACGGCGCTACCTCTACTCCATGCCCGCTGGACCAGATCCCCAGGAGCCGCTGCCGGTACTGCTGGCGATGGGCGGGTGGACCGATCCACCGGAGAACTTCCTCAATTATGCGGGCTTCAATTCCTCGGCGGCTGCCTCACAGGCGGTGGTGGTCTATCCCGCCGGAGTCGCCGACGCCTGGGCGGGAGCACCCTACGCCGAGACCACGGAGGAGGAGGACATCAGTTTCCTCCGCGCGGTGGTGGCCCAGCTGGCAACGGCGATGCCGGTGGACCGCGAGCGGATCTACGCTGTGGGGATGTCGAATGGCGGCGGGATGGCGCTGGAACTGGCCTGTCATGCCCCTGATCTGGTGGCCGGGGTAGCCGCGGTCTCCGGGGCCTTCTATGAGGGGATCTACGAGGGCTGTGCTGCCACCCCGATGGCCAGTCAGATCATCCACGGCACCGAGGATGAACTGCTGAACTACGGCGGCGGCATCCTCCATGACACGCGCTATCTCGGGGTCGAGGAGGTGATGCGGCAGCAGGCGGTGCGCAACGGTTGTGCAGCACAGCCGGCTGATTCGACGCCACTCGGAGACAATGCAGATCAACTGAAGTCACCTGATTGCGAGGCTCCCACCGAACATATCCGGGTCAACGGTGGCTTCCACGACTGGTACATAGATCCCGCCACCGCCGATGAGACCTGGGCGTTTCTTTCGGCACAGCGTGCCGTCGGGGAGTGAGCTCGGCTGGTCTACGATAGTGGGCATGTCTGAAGTTCGCGTACGTTTCTGTCCTTCGCCCACCGGCACCCCCCATGTGGGCCTGGTGCGCACCGCACTGTTCAACTGGGCCTACGCCCGGCACACCGGAGGCAAACTGGTCCTCCGCATTGAAGATACCGATGCAGCCCGTGACTCCGAGGAGTCCTTCCAGGCCATCGTCGAGGCGATGACGTGGCTGGGGATGGACTGGGATGAAGGTGTGCTCAAGGGGGGCCCGCATGAGCCTTACCGTCAGAGCCAGCGGATGGATCTCTACCAGGACATCCTGAAGCAGCTGATCGATGCCGGTGAGGTTTATCCGGCATACTCCACCGCTGAAGAGGTCGAGGAGCGCCACAAGGCCGCGGGCCGCGATCCGAAGCTGGGCTATGACAACTTCGACCGCGAGCTGTCCGAGGAGCAGGTCGCTGCCTTCGAAGCTGAGGGCCGCAAGCCGGTCTGGCGGCTGCGCATGCCGGCGAAGAACTGGTCCTGGACTGACCTGGTCCGCGGGGAGGTGGAGTTCAAGTCCGAGACCCAGCCGGACTTCGTCGTCGCCCGTTCCAACGGTGCGCCGCTCTATACCCTGGTCAACCCGGTCGATGATGCGCTGATGCGGATCACCCATGTCCTGCGCGGCGAGGACCTGCTGCCCTCGACCCCGCGTCAGCTGGCTCTCTACGAGGCGCTCCAGCGCATCGGTGTCACCGATTTCACCCCGCAGTTCGGCCACATGCCCTTCGTGATGGGCGAGGGCAATAAGAAGCTGTCCAAGCGTGATCCGCAGTCCGACCTCTTCAAGCATCGTGATGCCGGCATTATCCCGGAGGGCATGCTCAACTACCTGGCGCTGCTGGGTTGGTCGCTCTCGGCTGATCAGGACATCTTCAGCGTCGAGGATCTCATCGCGAACTTCGATATCGCCGATGTGCTGGGCAATCCGGCCCGCTTCGATGAGAAGAAGCTGCTGGCCATCAATGCCGACCAGATCCGGCTGCTGCCCGCCGAGGAATTTGAGAAGCGACTGCGCGCCTACCTGAGTGAGTTCACCGAGTTCCCGGTCGATTATCCGGCTGAGAAGTTCACCATTGCCGCCGACCTCGTCCAGACCCGCATCAAGACCCTGGGCGATGCCTGGGGCCTGCTGAAGTTCCTGGTCACCGCCGATGAGGACCTGGTCCTCGAGGAGAAGGCCGCCAAGAAGAACCTCAAGGAAGCTGCCGTTGCCCCGCTGGATGCCGGCATCGCGGCCCTGGAGGGAGTCTCCGCATGGACCACCCCGGACATCGAGGCTGCCCTGAACAAGGCACTGATTGAGGATCTGGAGCTCAAGCCGCGCGTCGCCTTCGGTGCCTTGCGCGTGGGGCTTTCCGGGGAGGCCGTGTCCCCGCCGTTGTTCGAGTCCATGGAGCTGCTGGGCCGTGAGTCCACGCTGACCCGGCTGCAGGCGGCCCGCGCCGCCACCCCGTACGTCGCTGCGGAGTAGTACAGGAAGTCCACAAGGCCGCCGGGAGAAGTCTCCCGGCGGCCGTTGAGTTCGCTTATCGACGCTGCGACTAATGCTCCCCGGCATCCTCCCCGGGCTCCCAGCGCAGCAGGTCCCCGGGCTGGCACTCAAGCACCTCGCAGAGCGCCGCCAGGGTGGTGAAGCGTACCGCCTTGGCCCGGCCGTTCTTGAGTACCGAGAGATTAGCCGGGGTGATTCCGATCCGCTCGGCGAGTTCCCCCACCCCCATCTTCCGCCTGGCCAGCATCACGTCGATGTCCACGATGATCGGCATCAGATCACCCCGTCCAACTCGGATTCAAGTTGACGGGCCTGCACATCGCGGTTGACCGCCTGCGCCAGCAGGGTGCGCTGGACGTAGACCAGCAGTGCCACCCCGAAGATGAGCATGGACAACACCAGGCTGACGAGGATCAGGCCGGGGGCATCGTCGAGCTCGGCGGGGATATAGGCCGCCGGCGGCACGAGTACCGCGGCGACCGCGATGGCGATCGCGATGGTGTCCACCCACCGGAAGGTCTCGCGGTTGAATATGCGGTTGTGGGCCACCAGATGCAGCAGTTTGAACAGACAGACGATCACCACCTGCACGCAACACAATCCGGCGAGGATGAGGATGACCAGGATGACCAGCGGGATGGGGGAGAGCTCGCCCTGGTCCTGGCCATCAGCGATCAGCTTGATGATCAGGAGTACCTGCACCGCCGTGATGATCAGGAAGCTGGTCCCGAAGATGATGCGCAGTGCCAGGAGCATAAAGGGGTTCATGGCAGACCTTTCAATTGTCGATACTTGATAGAAACATATCGAAAGTCGATAGGTTGCGCAATACTTGGGGATCAGTCTCTGGGGGCTTCTCCCAACGCTTGGGCGCCTGCCTCCCAGGCTCCGACGGCTGGTGAGTCGCCATCGGGGCCGGCGAAACGGCCGTCGATCTCGAGGATGGCCATCCCGTGGGCGAAGGCCCACAGGGCCTGGCCCCGGATCGGATCCTGGCCGGCGGCGAGGAAGAAAGGGGTCCCGGCCCATTCCTCCAGACCCTCGGGGAGTTGCTCGCGGGGAAAGCCGGTGCCGGTGAGAAGTCGGTAGAGATGTGGCTGCGACTTCGCCCTCCGCCGGTACTCCGCCAGAAGTTCCACGGCACCGCCGCCGCTTTCAAGTGACCGGTGCAGGGCACCGCCGAGCTCGATGAAGGCGGCGGTGGCCAGGTGGGCGGCGATGTCCTCCTTGTGGCGGACATGCTTGTACAGGGAGGGGGCCTTGATCCCCAGGGTGTCGGCAAGCATGCGGGTGCTCAGCTTTGGCCAGTCATGCACCTCCAGCAGATCTCGGGCGGTATCGATGATCTCGGCCAGGCGGCCGGTGGGTGCATCGAAGTGTGGTGCCTGCATCGGGGTTAGAGTTCCTCCGCCCGGTCGCGCAGTGCCTGATTGGCGTCTTCAAAAGAGGCGCCCAAATCCATGATCAACGGGGCGGTGGGGGCCAATATTCCGGTGAACTTCTCGGATTGGACCAGTCGGGTGCCGCCGGCCGGGGTTTCCGTCAGGGTGAAGGAATGCTCGCCGTCGAAAAGCCCGGGCACCAGGACCTGGCCCAACCAGCGCAGCTCAATGCCGGGCTCGGCGGTCAGAACGGTGGGGTTAAAGCGCATGGTGGAGCCGCCGGCAGTGATCTCGACGTCTAACTTCTCGCCGACCTCGGGAGTGCCGGAGATGGTGATGATGTGCGGATTCCAGACTGGATAACTCTCGAAATCGGTCAGCACCTCCCAGACCTGCTCGGGAGAGGCATTGATCTCAATCTCGCGGATGGTGGTGGCGGGGAAGAAGTGGCTGAATCCGAAGGAGGCTGCGGGCAGGAAAAGAAGAACTGCTCCGGCGCCGATGGCGATGTTGCGGGTTCGGTGGGTTTTCCGGACAGGGGGCTGACGGTGAAGCTGCATGTTCATCGGTTGCTCCTGGGAAGTTTGGGGAAACTGCCCACAGGCTAACACTGTTAGCCACTTTGTAAAAGGGGTGGCTTGATGTGAATCTGCGGAGGATCTCCGCGGGACACTGTTCTGGCAGGCCCACTTCTGAGTGTCTGACCTGCGGATTTGCCGCTGATCTACCGTTGCGGTTAAGGTAATGCTCGTTGAACAGCGCGGCGGGCAACCCGAAACGTTGATTTTCAATGGCCTATGGTGTAATTGGCAACACAG